>NZ_JBHXLO010000001.1:395280-722909 GCF_042721395.1 Lentzea sp. NPDC058450 | reverse complement strand
GGACGGGCCGTGACCGGCAAGCGCGTCTCGCGGCTCGACGACGCGGGGGTCTACAGCACTCGCAGCTGCCGCAGATCGCTGACGTACTTGAGAACCAGCTCCCGGGTGATGTGCGGGACTTCCCCGGACTCGCCGATCTTCGCCTCCCGCACGGCGTCCCGGAACCGGCGGGTGAGCGACTCGTCGTCGCCCGCGGGATCGGCCGGTGCGCGGTAGGAGTGCAGAAGGGGCAGCAACGAGTGCTGGCGCTGCGCGTCCGGCAGATCGCGCAGCGCGGACTCGAAGCGCCGGTGCCACTCCTCGTAGTCCTCGACCCGCGTGATCCGATGACCGGCCTCGACCAGCCAGTCCACGAAGGTGTCCAGGGAGATGCCGTCGTCGTGCGGGTTGAACACGTGATAGGTGCGGTAGCCCTCGGTCTCACGGGTGCCCAGGACGCTCACGGCCTCCGCGATGAAGTCCACGGGAAGACCGTCGTAGTGAGCTCTGGGCGGGGTGCCGTCCGCGCTGCGGTAGAACGTCGCCGGGGCGAGACCGGTGGCGACCAGGCTGAAGACGAGACGGGTGAACATGTCCGGCACGTTCAGCTGACCGGTGAAGCGGCTGTGCGTGAGGATCATGTCCGACCGGAACACCGCGACCGGCAACCCGCACCGTTCGTGGGCATCGCGCAGCAGCACCTCGCCGGCCCACTTGCTCAGCGAGTAGCCGTTGGCGTAGTCGTCGTTGCGATGGCGCACCGCGCCCATCGTGCGGACGTCGGCGGCCTCCGTGAACTCCTCCGGAGCGACCTGGCTTCGCACGCCGGTCGTCGACACGTTCGTGAACGGTTTGATCCTGTCCGTGATCGCGAACCGGATCAGTTCGGCGGTCCCGGCCACGTTCGGGCCGAACAGGTGCTCGTAGGGCAGCACGTGGTTGACGAGGGCGCCGGGGTGCACGACGGCGTCGACCTCGCCGGCGAGTCGCCGCCAGGTCCGGGCGTCGAGCCCGAGCGACGGCTCCGCCAGGTCGCCCGCGAGCACCTCGAGGTGTTCCTCGGCCAGCTCGCGGTAGAGGTCGAGCAGCGCGGCGTCGCCTGTGTCGAACGTGGCGTCGAGCCGTGCGCGGGCGGCCTTGTCATCGGCACCGCGCACGACGCACACGAGCTTCCCTCCGGTGCGGGACAGGCGTTCGAGCCAGTCGAGGCAGAGGAACCGGCCCAGGTACCCCGTCGCCCCGGTCAGCAGCACCACTCGCGGAGGTCCGCTCGGGCGCGGCAGGGCGGCGGCCGCGGCGATCACCGCCGGGTCGAGGAACCGGTCGAGGGTCAGGTCGGCGGCCCGGACCTCGGTCGTCTCCGCGTCGTGGATCGACGCGAAGGTGGGCCTGGTGCCGCCGGTCGCGCGCTGTTCCGCCACGTACGCGGCGATGCCCCGCAACGTGCCCGACGGACCGAGCAGCACGCCCACCGGGACCTCGATCCGGTAGATCTCGCCGAGCAGGGAGGCGAACGAGACCGCGGACAGCGAGTCGCCTCCGAGTTCGGTGAAGCGCGCCTCGTCGTCCAGTTCCGCGTGGCCGCGGCCGAGCATGGCCCGTGCCGCTCTCGCGACCGTCGCGGCGACCGGTTGATCCGGTCCGCCGCGCCGCAACGCGCGCAGCTCGTCCGCCTCGCCGCGCGCCAGATCCGCGTAGAGCGCCTCCAGCCTCTCGCCGTAGCGCTCGCGCAGCCGCGGCAACAGCAGCTTGCGCACATCGGACAGCAGACCGTTCTCCGCGCTGAACGGCTCGGTCTCGACGAGGAAGTCACGGGGGATCTCGTACGGCTCGAGCCCGGCTCTCAGCGCGGTCCGCCGCACCGCCTCGGCGAGTGCCTCCCGCAGCGCGTCCGCGTCGCCCGCCTCCCGCACCGCGGCGTCGGTGGGCACGATCACCGCCAGCAGAAAGGGCCGCGCACTGCTGCCGTAGACGTAGATCTGCCTGATCAGCGGATCGGCCGTGTAGTCCGCTTCGAGCTTGGAGAGGGTGACGAACTCGCCCTGCGACAGCTTCTGCACGTTGTTGCGGCGGTCGACGTAGCGCAGCTCGTCCGGTCCGGTCAGGGCCATGATGTCGCCGGTGCGGTAGAAGCCTTCCGCGTCGAACACCGACGCGGTCAGCTCCGGCCGCTCGAAGTAGCCGGGGAACATCGACTCCGCCTTGAGCAGCAGCTCGCCGCGCGGGTGGGGCCGGTCGGTCTGGAAGTAGCCGAGCTCGGGCACGTCGACCAGGCGGAAGTCGACCACCGGCGGGCGCAGCAGCTTGCCGTTGCGCAGGACCGTCCCGAACTCCGTGGCGCCGTAGCCCACGGTCAGGGGACCACCGAGGCAGTCCTCCGCGAACCGCCTCATCTCCGCGGAGATCGGCGCGCTGCCGACCAGCGCCTCCACGATCCGGCCGCCGAGGACTCGGGTGCGCAGGTCCTCCTTGACCGCGGCGTCCCGTTCGCGTTCGTCGGCGAACTCACCGGCGCGCAGCTCCAGCAGACCCTGGTACTCGTGGAAGAGCATGTCGAAGACGCGCGGGACGGCCATCAGCTGCGTCGGCCTGGCCAGGGCGATGTCCTCGAAGAGCGTGGAGAGGTCGCTGCGGGCGGAGAAGTGGACGGTGCCCCCGTTGCCGAACGTCCCGCTGATGATCGTCCGGCCGAACGCGTGGCTCATCGGCATGTAGCTGACCGTCATCACCGGGAAGACGGCCGCGGGTCGTTTGCCGCCGGTCCACAGCTTGCGCACCGACTGCTGGGTGTAGATCGCCCCCTTGGGGCTGCCCGTGCTGCCGGAGGTGTAGATCAGCGCGGCCAGCGGGTCCTCACCGGGCTCCGGCACGTACACCGGCAGGGCAGGACGCGCCCGGCCCTGGCCGAGCACCTGCGCGAAGGTCGTCACCTCGACACCGGTGCCCGCCAAGGCCTCCGAGAACTCGGCGCAGGCGTCGCGTTCGTCGTCGACGTCGGGGTGCAGGTCGAAGACGAGGGCGAACCGCGCCCCGTCGGCCTCGCGCAGCAGCGTGGCCGCCTTGGGGAGGTGTTCGACGCTGGTGGCGAGGATCCGGGGACGGGTCTCGGCCAGGATCTCCCGCAGCTGTGCGACCGGCGCGTTCGGCTGCAGCGGCACCGCCACCGCGCCGAGCCTGATCGCCGCCAGGTCCACCGTCTGGTACTCGCCGCTGGTGAAGCCGATCGTCGCCACGAAGTCGCCCGCCCCGATGCCCTGGGCGGCCCACTCCGCCGCGAGCGCGCCCGCGTCGGCCCACAGCTCACCGTAGGTGCGGGTGACGAAGCCGGGCAGCAGGCGCCGGGTGCGACGGCCGGTCGCCGGGTCGGTCACGACCTCGGCCTCCCGCACGGCCACCGCTGGACGGTCGGCGTAGCCGGTCATCAGCCGCTCCACCGTCGTCCCCAGCGCGAGGCCCGGTTCCTGGATCCTCCGGGTGATCGCCGGATCGGGAACCAGGGCGCGCAAGTGCGGTTCTTTCGCTAACACCACGTCCACGAGGTTCGTGCCGGCTGCTGGCGTGCCGGCGGAATCCACGCTCACTGATGCACCACGTCCGTTCGGTAGTCACGTACCGGTAGGTGCTGTAGACGATCACCGCGCGGAGACCGGTGTCAAGATCGAGAACCGCGGCCGCGGCCATTCGCCGGAGCGGCGATTGCGAATCGCTTCGAAGGGAATTGTGGAAATCGCCATCGGAGCCGGTCTACTCAGAGTGGTGGTGAAACTGAGTGCGATCGATCTTTCACACTTCGTGCTCATGTATTCGCATGGATTCGCGTGTGTCCTTTCCGGACCTGTTGTGCAGGTGAGGATCCGCACGTAGGCTCCGCCAGCCGGTCGTTCTGCTGCGGTGAAAGGGTTGCCATTGCGGGGGTTGTGAGTCCTTTTCGAACACTCGCGGCAGAGCATTCCGAGGACGGCTCATCTTTGGTCACGCGATGAGTTTCGGCGCGAATCCTCGTCTAGATCGAAATCGCGGAGGGGTACCGTTGCGGATCTTGCTTCTGTGTTCTGCTTTCAACAGTCTGTGCCAGCGGGTGTGGCTCGCGCTCCGGGAGGCCGGGCACGAGGTGAGCGTCGAGTTCGCGATCAGCGAGGAGCTGATGCGCTCCGCGGTCGAGTTGGTCGATCCGGACCTGATCCTCTGTCCGTTCCTGCGCGAACGGATCCCCGCCGACATCTGGAGCCGGCACCGCACGGTCGTCCTGCATCCCGGCCCGGTGGGTGATCGGGGCCCGTCGTCGCTGGACTGGGCCATCACGGAGGCGGAACCGATCTGGGGGATGACCGCGCTCCAGGCCGAGGAGGAGATGGACGCCGGCCCGGTCTGGGGCACCCGCACGTTCGCGATCCCGGCGAGTCCGCCCCGCAAGAGCGCTCTGTACAACGGTCCGGTCGCGGACGCCGCGGTCGAACTGGCACTCGAGGTGGTGCGCAAGGCCGCCGATCCGGCGTTCAGCCCGACACCTCTCCACCACAGGACCGACGCGTGGGGGAGGCTGAGACCCGCGATGAGACAGGCGGACCGCGGGTTCTCCTGGTCGGACTCCACCGAGGAGATCCTGCGCCGCGTGCAGGCCGCCGACGGTTCACCCGGCGTGCGCACCGCGCTCGCGGGCGTCGACGTGGCGATCTTCGACGCCCGGCCCGGGGTCTCGGCGGCCGGCGAGCCCGGCACGATCGTGGAACGCCGTCAGGACGCGGTGCTCGTCCGCACCGGCGACGGAGCGGTGTGGATCGGGCACGTGCGCGTCCGGGGAAGCGTGAAGCTGCCTGCCGCCACGGCGTTGGCACAGCACGGGGTCGACATCCCGCCGGCGTCGGCGGAACCGCTCTGGTCCGAGACCGACACGGACGGGGACATCCGCTACCAGCGCGTCGGCGACGTCGGTGTCGTGAGCTTCGGCTGCTACAACGGAGCGATGTCGACCACGCAGTGCCTGCGGCTGGTCGCCGCCCTGCGGCACGCACGGGACCAGGACACCAAGGTCCTGGTGCTCCGCGGGGGAGACGCCTTCTCGAACGGGCTGAACCTCAACGTCATCGAGACCGCGGAGGATCCGGCGGGCGAGGCGTGGCGGAACATCAACGCCATCGACGACGTGTGCAGGACCATCATCACCTGCACGAGCCAGCTGGTGGTGGCGTCGGTCGCCGGCAATGCGGGCGCGGGAGGCGTGATGCTGGCGCTCGGCGCCGACCGCGTGGTGGTGCGCGACGGGGTCGTGCTGAACCCGCACTACCGCACGATGGGGCTGTTCGGTTCGGAGTACTGGACGTACGTCCTGCCGCGCCGGGTGGGCGAACTCCAGGCCTGGTCGATGACCGAGAGCTGCCTGCCGATGAGCGCGGCGACCGCGTTCGAGACCGGTCTCGCCGACGAGGTGCGCGGGGGCGACCCGGTGGAGTTCGAGGCAGAGGTCCTCCGGTACGCAGAGGACCTCGCCGCGGACGAGAGTTACGAAGAGCTGTTGCACGGCAAGCGAGTGCGGCGCGCCGAAGACGAACGTCACCGGCCGCTGGAGACGTACCGGACGATGGAGCTCGCCGAGATGTGCCGGGACATCTTCGACGACCGTCGCGGATTCGCCGCCAGGCGTCACGCCTTCGTCACCAAGCAGAAGCCGACCTCGACGCCTGCTCATCTCGCACCGCAGCGAGACGTGCAGTTCGCGTCCCCCGGCTCCGCGGCGGTGGCCACCGGCAGGGTCCTGATCTGACCCCTGCACGGCGTCGAACCACCTGGTGTCCTGCTCAGCCGCGCAGGTCGACAGCGATCCAGTTCGTCTCCCACGTCCTGCCGCCGTCAGCCGAGAAGGCCTGCTCGAACCGCGCCTGGTCGGGCCCTTGCCGCGTGATGAGGAACCGCACCCGGATCGGCCGCCCACCGAGCTGGTCGTCGCCGTAGAACTCGCCGGTGCCGTTGCGGAAGCCGCCGAACACCGCGGGCGTGAGCAGTCCGTCGCGCATGCTGACGAAGGTGAGACTCCACCTCTGGGCCTGCGGTTCGTACAGCCGCAGGTTCATGCCCTCGATGCGGCCGCTGTCCCCGGCGACCTGGAGCTCGACGACGTTCGCCCGCCGGTCCATGAGCGGACGGACGACGCTGGTCCCCGTGAACTGCAACCACTGGTCCGGCGACTCCGACAGCGGCTCGGCGAGCACCCGCACACTGGTGCGCCAGCTGCCGATCTCCCAGTCGAAGTCGCGCTGGCCGCCGGGAGCCGCGGTGCCCGACGCCGTCGTCGCGGCCATCACGAGCACGGACAGGACGGCGACGAGGATTCTCTTGTGTGGCAAGGTCATGGCCTGACTATCCGAGCGGAGCGAGGCCGTGGACAAGAAGGCACCTGCGGGTAACCCCTCCCGCCCCAACCCGTTGCCCGGCTGCCCGATGGCCGCCGCCTTCGCCGCGATCGGCGGCAAGTGGAAGCTGACGATCCTGTACTGGCTGGCGCACGGCGAGTCGCACTTCGCGGGTCTGCGCCGCCGATGCACGCCGATCACGCCCAAGGTGCTGGCCGAGCAGCTGCGCGAACTCGAAGCCGACGGACTCGTCGACCGCGTGGAGACCGGGCCGGTGCCCGCGCCGGTCATCTACCGGCTCACGCCTTACGGCACAACGGTTCTGCCCGTGGTCGAAGGTGTGCGCGTGTGGGGTGAAACCCATCTCGCGCGCACCAACGGCGGTACTCCGCTGACAGACGCGATGAGCTGCGCCACCACGATCGCGTGATGGCGCAGCACGGCAAGCGGCACCTACTTGCGCGGCAACAGGATCGCGGACGGCCGCTCGGCGTCGTGGAAGATCTCCACCTTCGTCGCGAGCGGTCGCACCGCGGTCTGCGGCGGTCCGCCGTCGCCGAGGTTGCGGGCGAACCGCGGATGCGCCCCGGCCGACACCTGCATCCGGATCCGGTGCCCGCGCCGGAACACGTGCGCGGTCGGCGACAGGTCGACCGTCACCTTCGTGATCCCGTCCGGCCGCACCTTCACCAGGTCGTCGCAGATGTTGAGTGACCTGCCGCGTCCGTCCACATCGCACAGACGCACGAACAGGTCGCAGGACGGGCGATCCGCGCGCAGCCACACCTCGGCGCTGACCTCGCCGATCACCTCCACGTCGGCGTCCAGCACCTCGGAGGTGAAGACCAGCACGTCCGCGCGTGCCTCCAGCTTCCGGTTGTCCACCGGCCCGGCACCCCGGCTCTCCAGCTTCGGCCCGCCCAGCGACGGCGTCGGATCGGCCGGGTCGTAGGTGAACGACGTCGGCGCCGCCTCGGCGACCGGTGCGGACCGGAGTTCGCCGGGCGCGAGATGCCAGCGCTGCGGGGCGTACCCGGCAGGCGGCCACTGGTCGAAGTCCCGCCACTCGCCCACGCCCATGACAAAGAGACGCACCGGCGGCTTGCGCGGCGGCTCGACCCCTCTGGCGTGGGCGGCGGCCCACCCGACCGTGTCCCCGAGCACCGCGGCCATCCCGCCGGTGTGCGCGTGCCACCAAGGTCCGACCGTCAGGTGCGCGTCCCGGCCGGCGGCCCTGAGCACCTGGAAGTCGCGAAGCTGGTCGGCGAGGAAGATGTCGTACCAGCCCGCGATCGAGCTGACGGGAACCGTCACGTCGCCGACCGTGGGCGAGTGGTCCTCGTTCTTCCAGTAAGGGTCGTTCTGGTCGTGATGCACGCAATCCTGGTAGAACGGCCACTGATGGCCCAGCGCGGCGGTGTCCGCGTCGACCAGCGGCAGCGTGTCCATGGCGTCCTCGACGCGCTTGCGGCCGACACCCAGCAGCGCCCGCCAGATACCACCCGGACGTTCCTGGGTCGCCGTGCTGACGGACCACCCGAGCAGCGTCTCCATCTCGGTGCGCCCAGGCCGCAGGAACGCCAGCGCCAGCCGCGCCGACGTCACGTGCGGCACCATCGCCTTGACCTGCGGCGGCGCCTCGGCCGCGATGGCCCACTGGGTGTAGCCCAGGTAGCTGCTGCCGGTCAGCAGCACGTCGTTGCCCCAAGACTGATCCGCGTGCCACCGCAGCACGGACAGGCCGTCCTCACGTTCGTGCCGCATCGCGCGAAAGTCGCCGTCCGAGCCGAACGTGCCACGACAACTGACGGTCAACACGTGCAAACCGCGTTCCGCAAGCGCGCGCCCGTACAACCAGTCCAACGGCCCACTGCGCCCGTACGGCGTGCGCACCACGGCCGTCGGCGCGTTGGGCGACGTGCTCTCGTCCGGTGCCCAATGGTTCGCCATCAGAGTCTGGCCGTCGTGGGTGGGGATCCGCAGATCCCGTTCCACGGTGACGTTGCGCGAGGTGGCCGGAGGAAGCTTCAGCAGCCGCTGCGCGAGCAGCCCGGCCGTCCTGCCGGCGAGGTCGAACCGAGGTCGTCGTGTACCCACAGTGATCCTTCCTACCAGGACTGCGGGCAGACGTCCCGGAGGACGCGCGTCAGTCGTTCCCCACGGTCCACATCGGACCGTGCGGCGAGCCCGGCGCGGCGCACCGGGACGTGCTGTCCCGGTGCGCCGCCCGAGACCCGCTACGAGCCCGCGTAGACCTCGAACTCGTAGATCCGCGCGGCCGTGTTGCCGTTGTTCGCCGGCGTGGTCACGTTGAGCTTCACGTACCGCGCCTGCCGTTGCGTGATCGGGTGGTACGACCGGCTCGCCCGCACCGACGACACGGTCACGGCGTTCGTCCAGGTGTTTCCGTCAACCGACGTCTGGATGGTGTACGCACCCGTGTTGTACCCGGTGGTCTCGCCGCCGAGCCCCGCGTGTTTCAGCACGAACGACCCGACGTTCTGCGTCGACCCCAGGTCGACCTGCAGGAACTTCGTGCCGGACGCCAGCGAGCACCACTTGCCGGACAGGCTGCCGTCGAACGCCTTCGCCGCCTCCTCGGCCGAGTTGCAGGCCGCGGACGCGGTGGCGGGCTTGCCCTGGGCCAGGTTGGCGCCCAGGGCGGGAGCCGCCGGCGGGGGAGTGAAGCCGTCGTTGAAGGACGGCGGCACGTCCGTGGCGGCGGTTCCCCACGAGCTGGGCGACGAGCCCATCGCGTAGTTCAGGGTCGTGTTGCCCGCGATGTCGCCGTACCGCAGCCAGGAGCGGGAGGACGCGACCCCGTTGCGGCTGAACGACTGCACGTACTGCGCGCCTGCTCCGGAGGCGTTGATCTGCAGCACCGCGGAGGGCCTGGTGATCGTCACGGACGGGAACAGCGGGCCGTGCAGGGCGAGCACGTCCGAACCCGGGGTGGGCGGGTACATGCCGAGCGCCGCCCAGACGTACCACGCGGAGGTGGCGCCCAGGTCGTCGTTGCCGGGCAGGCCGCCTGCCGCCGTCGTGAACGACTCGGTCATCACGCGCCGCACCGCCGCGCTCGTGCCCTGTGGGTAGGCCGCGTAGTTGTACGCCCACGGCACGCCGTGCTCGGGTTCGTTGCCGATGTAGAAGTACGGCAGGCTCAGGCCGCCGTTGAGCTGGGTGAAGTGGTGGTCCAGGCGCTGGATCGCGGTGCGCGGGCCTCCCATCAGGTTGATCAGGCCGCCGAAGTTGTAGGGCACCATCCACGTGTACTGCGACGCGTTGCCCTCGGTGTAGCCGGACGGGCTCGCCGGCGCGACCGGCCAGGCCCACGAGCCGTCGGCGTTGCGCTTCTGCACGTAGCCCGACTCGGGGTTGTAGACGTTCTGCCACCACTGGGCGCGCGTCATGTAGGTGTTGTACTTCGCCGTGTCGCCGACGGCCCGCGCGAACTGGGCGATGGCGAAGTCGGACGCCGAGTACTCCAGCGAGTCCGACGGGTCCTCGGTGACGTAGTGCCGGCTGAGGTAGCCCGCCTGACGGCCGCGCGTCGGCTGGCCCTGGGTGGTGCCGCCGTTGGAGCTCTTGTCCATCAACGCCAGCGCGGCGGCGGTGTCGAAGCCGCGCACGCCGAACGCGTAGAGGCTCGACACGACGATCGGACCGGGGTCTCCGGTCATCACGAAGTGCTCGTTGCTGTTGTGCGACCACTTCGGCAGCAACCCGCCCTGTTGCCCGTCCAGCACCATCGACTTGGCTATGTCACTGGATTCCGCGGGTGCGAGCAACGCGATCAGCGACGCCCAAGAGCGGTAGATGTCCCAGCCCGAGTAGTTCTGGTAGACGGTGTGCGACGCCGTGCGGACGGTCTGGTCGAAGCCGCGGTACTGGCCGTTGACGTCGCTGGCGATGTTCGGGTTCTGGAACACGTGGTAGAGCGCCGTGTAGAACTTCTGGAGGTCCGCCGCCGACCCTCCCGACACCTGCGCCTTGTTCAGCACGTCGTTCCACGCTCCGTCGGCGGCGGTGCGCACGCCGGCGAAGTCGAACCCGGGGTTCTCGGCCGCCAGGTTGGCCTGCGCGCCCGCCACGCTGACGAACGAGACGCCGATCTTCAGCTGCACCACAGGGTTCGACGACGTGTCGAACGTGACGTAGCCGCCGGAGTTCACGCCGCTGGTGCTCGCGGACCCGGCGTTCACCGTCCCGCCCAGCCACGTGCCGAAACCCGTTGGCGCGCGGTCGAACTGGATGGCGTAGAAGAGCTGGTAGGTCTTGGACGAGCCGCAGAAGCCGCCGCCGGTGAACGTGCCGGTGAGCTGGCTGCCGTTGATCGCGATCGACCCCGAGCGGTTGCCGGTCGCGCTGCGGCTGCTGTTGACCAGCACCCGTGCGGTGGTGGTCGCCGGGTAGGTGAGCTTCATGAACCCGGAGCGCTTGGTGGCGGTCAGTTCGACGCCGGTGCCGTAGTTGTCGAGGCGGTTCTTGTAGTAGCCGGGCGCGGCCGACTCGTTCGCCTTCGTGTAGTTGCCGGCGTAGCTGGTCCAGTTCGTGCCGGGGGAGGTGGGGAAGCCCGTGGTGATCGGGAGGATGCCGAGGTCCTCGTTGTTGGGGCAGCCCGCGCCGTTGAAGTGGGTGAGGCTGAACTCCTCGATCTTGGTGTCGCTGTAGCGGTAGCCGGACGGCGAGGCGGTCGGGGTGTCCGGGCTGAGCTGCACCATGCCGAACGGCACCACGGCGCCGGGGTAGGTGCTGCCGCCCGCGCCGCCGGGGACGGGGTTGGGCGAGTTCGAGTTGTCGGTGCCGATGAACGGGTTCACGTGCTGGGTCAGCGGGATCGGCGCGGCGAGGGCGGGGGTGGCGGTGAAGAGGCCTGCGGTGAGCAGACCGGCGACCATCAGGGGGAGTGAGCGTCTGGCACGTCGGTGCAGGGAGCCGAACATGGACCTTCCTCTCTCGGACACAGGCGAGACAACGTTGTCATCGCCCACGCGGGCACGAAGGTTCGTGCCACGCGGAACTCGGGGGAATCCCCGACCGGCGGGGAAGAACGATCAGGTGACGCCGGAAGCAGCGGCAGGCTGGGCGGCGGACGCGGGGAGGAACGACAACGCGACGGTGAGCAGTCGTCTCATACCCGGGACGCTACTAGCGGGCCGGGCCCGCCGACAGGGCGCCGTTCGGCCGCCGCGGTGGTGATCGGGTACCGCCGAATGCGTGGCACGGACAATCTCACAAGGGTCTTGGCGACCGTGATCGCCACCGTGACACTGACCGGATGGAAGCGGGATTGCTCGAACAGGTCGTGAACACCGCGGACTACCCGCTGGCCGAACCGGACGGCGCGGCGTGGCGGGAGGTCGTCGAACGCACCCACCACGACCTGCACGCGGTCGGGTGCAGCGTGCTGCCCGACTTCATCAGACCCGCGCTGCACGAGGACCTGCGGCGGGAGGGCGCCGAGATCGCCCCGCACGCCTACTACGACGTCGAGACCGTCAACGCCTACAACATCGACGTCGACACCCCGCTGCCGCCGGACCACCCCGGCCGCACGACGATGGAGCGCGGCAACGCGTTCGTCGCCCGCGACGTCGTCCCGCGCGACGCGATCATCCACCAGCTCTACACCAGCGAGGTGTTCCAGCGGTTCGTCGCCGCGTGCTTCGAACTCCCGGAGCTGCACGAGCTGGCCGACCCGCTGTCCGGCCTGGTGCTGAACGTGATCCCGCCCGGCCGCGCGCACCCGTGGCACTTCGACACCAACGAGTTCACCGTCAGCATGCTGACCCAGGCACCCGAGGGCGGCGGTGAGTTCCAGTACTGCCCGAACATCCGGTCGGCGGAGGAGGAGAACTTCGACGACGTCCGCGCGGTGCTCGCGGGCGACGACCGGCTCGTGCAGCGGCTGACGTTGCGCGTCGGCGACCTCCAGCTGTTCAAGGGTCGCTACTCGCTGCACCAGGTCAGCACGGTCCAGGGCGACCGGCAGCGGCACACGGCGATCTTCGCCTACAGCCTGCGGCCCGGCGTGGTCGGAACGGTGGCGCGGACGCGGCAGCTGTTCGGCAGGGTCCTGCCCGAACACGTGGCGGCCGAGGGCGGCGGCGTGCGCGTGGACGAGCGACTGGCCTGAGGGAGACACGTGCGATTCGACGCGACCGGCAAAGTCGAGCTCGACCACATCTACACCCAGCCCGACCCGCGCTCGTACTTCTCGTCGTTGCGGGGGCTCGAATACCAGATCCCGCAGCTGGCCAAGCCGCACTTCACGGCGCTGGTCGAGGAGTACCGGGCCACGACGGGGATCGACACCCCGACCGTGCTCGACGTCGGCAGCTCGTACGGCATCAACGCGGCGCTGCTGCGATGCGACCTGACGATGGACGACCTGTACGACCGCTACGACATGGACGCGCGGTCGTCCGCCGAGGTGCTGGCCGACGACCAGGAGCTCGTGCGCGAACGCGGGAAGGCGATCCCGGCGCGGTTCGTCGGCCTGGACATCTCCTCGCCGGCGTTGAGTTACGCGACCGCCACCGGGTTCCTCGACGACGCCGTGCTCGCTGACCTCGAACGCAACGAGCCCACCCCGGAGCAGCGGCGCAAGCTCGCGGACGTCGACCTGGTGATCTCGACCGGCAGCCTCGGCTACGTCGGCGCGCCCACGCTGGCGCGCGTGGTGCAGGCGAGCGGGGCGCCCTGGATGGCCCACTTCGTCCTGCGGATGTTCCCGTTCGACGAGATCGAGGCGAGTCTCGCTCAGCTCGGCTACGAGACCGTGCGGGCGGACGGGCTGTTCCGGCAGCGGCGGTTCATCTCGGCCGAGGAGCAGTCGCGGGTGCTCGGCACGCTGGCCGACGTGGGCGTGGACCCGAGCGGCCTGGAGGACGGCGGCTGGTTCTACGCTCAGCTCTACCTGTCCAAACGACCTATCGAGCGCACCTGAGGTGATTGTGAGCGACGGCAAGACGTTCAGCTACGAGGACCAGCTGCCGCGGGTGCCCCTGCCGACGCTGGAGGAGACCTGCGCGCGGTTCCTCGAGTGGTGCGCCCCGCTGCTGACGGACGCCGAACTGGCGTCCACCGAGGCCGCGGTCGAGCAGTTCCTCGCGCCGGACAGCACGGCCCGGTCACTGCACGCCGCGCTGGAGGAGTTCGACGGCACCGAGGGCGTCCGCAGCTGGCTCGACCTCTTCTGGCCGACCCGCTACCTCGGCCGCCGCGACCGGATCGCGTTGAACGCGAACTTCTTCTTCCTGTTCCGCGACGTCGAGGAGACGCAGGAGCAGCGGGCCGCGGCGCTGATCTCCGCCGCCGTCGCCTACAAGGTGCGGCTCGACGCCGAGGCGATCCCTCCGGTCGTGCTGCGCGGCGAACCGCAGTCCATGGTGCAGAACAAGTTCCTGTTCTCCGCCACCCGGATCCCGCACGAGCAGCAGGACACCGCGCGCACGACGTTCCCGTCGGACGCGCGGCACGTCGTGGTCTTCTTCCGCGGCAACGCCTTCAGGATGGACGTGGTCGGGCCGGACGGCGTCCCGCACGACCTCGGCGACCTGACCGGCGGCCTGCAGGCGATCATGAAGGCGGACCGGGCGGAGTTCTCGGCCGGGCCACTGACCACGAAGGCGCGGGCGGCGTGGGCGCACAGCCGCGAGGCGCTGCTGGTGGACAACGCCGCCGCGCTGGAGACGATCGAGACGGCGTTGTTCTGCGTGGCGCTGGAGGACTTCGCGCCCGCCGACACGCTCGCCGCGTGCGACCAGCTGCTGCACGGCGACAGCGCGAACCGGTGGTTCGACAAGGCGGTGACGTTCGTCGTCTTCGCGGACGGCCGGGCGGGCATCAACGTCGAGCACTGCGAGCTGGACGGCACCACCATCCTCGCGTTCACCGACGCGATGCTGAGCGTGCCGACCGAGGAACACCTCCGCGTGTCCGGCGCTGCCGCCCAGGGGCTGCCCGCGACCGAGCCGGTCGAGTTCGTGCTCTCCGAGGAGCTGTGCGAGGACTCGGTGGCGGCCGCGGCGTCGTTCGCCCAGTACGGCGCGGACACGGCGACCGTGACGCTGTCGTTCGAGGACTTCGGCAAGCGGCGCGCGAAGGAGCTGAAGATCTCGCCGGACGCGTTCGTGCAGATGGCGTACCAGCTCGCGCACCAGCGGTCGAAGGGCCTGCAGGGTGCGACGTACGAGTCGATCGGCACCCGGCAGTTCCAGAACGGCCGGACCGAGGCGATGCGCGTGGTGACGCCGGAAGCGATCGCGTTCGTGTCCACTGTGGAGGATGCGTCGTCCTCGCGGGCCGACCGCCGCGCGGCGTTCCGGGCGGCGGCGGACGCACACGTCCGGCGCGCCAAGGAGTGCCAGGCGGGGTCGGCGCCCGAGCAGCACCTGTGGGAGCTGCAGCTGATCCACAAGCGCCGCGGCGGCACGGAACCGCTGCCGCTGTACGACACGCCGGGCTGGACGATCATGCGCGACGACTACCTGAGCACCAGCTCGGCGCCGTCGGAGCACATCCAGTACTTCGGGTTCGGCTCGACCAGCGCCAAGTGCATCGGCGTCGCGTACGTGCTGCTGCCGGACCGCTTCAACCTCTACCTGAGCACGCCGCGGCCGGTCGCCGAGGAGATGCACAGGTTCGCGACCTACCTCGGTGAGGCCATCACCGAGCTGCAGGACCTGCTCGCCACCGAGGACTGACCTTCCCGGTCGAGTCGTCGACGGGCGCTCGCCCCGCGCTGTCAGGGCGTGGGGCGAGCACCCGTCCGGTAACGGACGGATCGGCAGCCGCGACCCGAGGCTCTAGACTTGTTCGCCGAGCTTGAACTCCCCGGCCTGCCCGGTGGTGTAGGAGAAGCCGTCCGCGCCGATGGTCACGTCGGACTCGCGGGTGTCGGTGCGTTCCACCACCGGCCTCGGCTTGCCGTCGAGGTCCAGCACGGTGGAGGCCTCGGCGTACCAGGACGGCACGACGGCGTTGCCCCACCAGTCGCGGCGCTGGTTGTCGTGCACGTCCCAGGTGATCGTGGGGTTGTCCGGGTCACCTGTGTAGTAGTCGTGCGTGTACAGCTCGATCCGGTGGCCGTCCGGGTCGCGCAGGTAGAGGTAGAACGCGTTGGACACGCCGTGGCGGCCGGGGCCGCGTTCGATCATGTCCGACCTGCGCACGGCGCCCAGGTGGTCGCAGACGTGGAGGATCTGCGCGCGTTCCTGCGCCGCGAACGCGATGTGGTGCAGGCGCGGGCCGTCGCCGCCGGTCAGCGCCACGTCGTGGACCGTCGGCTTGCGGAACATCCACGCCGCGTAGACGGTGCCCTCCTCGTCCTGGATGTCCTCGGAGACCCGGAAACCCAGTCCTTCGTAGTACTCGCGGGCGGCGGGAACGTCCGGAGTGGACAGGTTGAAGTGGTCGAGCCGCGCCAGTGCGCCCGCGCCGTGCAGGTCGTAGCGCTGCGTGAACCGCTCGGTGTGCTCGGCCTCGTGGAAGAACTCGATCGGGAAGCCCAGCGGGTCCTCGACGCGCACGGCCTCACCGATGCCGCGGGTGGCGCCGGCCGCCCGGCGCTCGACGCGGACGCCGAGGGCCTGGTAGTACTCGAACGCCAGGTCCAGGTCGCGCGGGGAACGCACCCGGTAGGCGATGGCCGCGAGCGCGGGCACGGAACCCTTGCGCAGCACCACCGAGTGGTGCAGGTACTCCTCGAACGCCCGCAGGTACAACGCGTCCTCGTCCTCGTGCGTCACGACGAGCCCCAGGATGTCGACGTAGAACGCGCGGGAGGCGGCCAGGTCGGTGACGACGAGCTCCGCGTAGGCGCAGCGGAGGACGTCGGGGGGAGTGGCGGTCATGACTGTCCCTTCTGGACTGTTCCGAAGCGGGTGGTGTGCACGGGTCCGAGAGTGACGTGGACGGCCTGCTGGTGGCTGTAGAAGTCGAGCGACCGGTAGCCGCCCTCCTGGCCGAGGCCGGACGCCTTCACCCCGCCGAACGGGGTGCGCAGGTCGCGGACGTTGTGGGAGTTGAGCCAGACCATGCCCGCCTCGACCGACTGCGCGAACCGGTGCGCGCGCTCCAGGTTCGACGTCCAGAGGTAGGCGGCGAGGCCGTAGCGGGTGTTGTTCGCGAGGGCCAGCGCCTCGTCCTCGGTGTCGAACGGGGTCAGCGCCACCACCGGGCCGAAGATCTCCTCCTGGAAGATCCGGGCGTCCGGTGCGACGTCGGCGAACACCGTCGGCGCCACGTAGTTGCCGTGCGGCAGGCCTTCCGGGCGTCCGCCGCCCGCGAGCAGCGTGCCCTCGGACCTGCCGAGCTCGACGTAGCTCATCACCTTGGCGTGGTGCTCGGGATGCACGAGCGCGCCGACCTCGGTGGCCGGGTCGTGCGGGTCGCCGACGACGATCTTCCGCGCCCGTTCGGCGAAGCGCGAGCAGAACTCCTCGTAGACCGGCCGTTCGACCAGGATCCTGCTGCCCGCCGTGCAGCGCTCGCCGTTGAGGGAGAACACGCCGAACAACGTCGAGTCGAGCGCGGCGTCGAGGTCCGCGTCGGCGAAGACGACGGCGGGTGACTTGCCGCCGAGCTCCATCGACATGCCCTTGAGCCCGGCCGCGCAGTTGCGGAAGATCGTCTGCCCGGTGGTGCTCTCCCCGGTGAACGAGATCAGCGGCACGTCGGGGTGCTTGACCAGCGCGTCGCCGGCCTCCTCGCCGAAGCCGTTGACCAGGTTGAAGACGCCGTCCGGCAGGCCGGCGCCGGCGAAGATCTCCGCCCAGAGCGACGCGGACAGCGGCGTGAACTCGGCCGGCTTCAGCACGACCGTGCAGCCCGCGGCCAGTGCGGGGGCGAGCTTCCAGCTCTCCAGCATGAACGGGGTGTTCCACGGCGTGATCAGCCCGGCGACGCCGATGGGCTTGCGGTGCACGTAGTTCAGCTGCCGGCCGGGCACCTGGTAGGTGTCGTCGGACTGCGCCACGACGAGGTCCGCGAAGAACCGGAAGTTCTCCGCGGCGCGCTGCGCCTGGCCGAGCGCCTGGGTGATCGGCAGGCCGGTGTCGAACGTCTCCAGCTCGGCGAGCCGCGCGTCCTGCCGTTCCACCGCGTCCGCGATCCGGTTCAGGATCTTGGCCCTCGCCCGCGGTGCCAGGTGCGGCCACGGACCGTCCACGAAGGCCTTGCGGGCGGCGGCCACGGCGCGGTCGACGTCCTCGGCCTGTCCGGCGGCGGCGGTCGCGTAGGGCTCGTTCGTCACGGGGTCGAGCACGTCGAACGTCTTGCCCGACAGGCTGTCCGCGGGCGCGCCGCCGATGTGGTGCTGCAACGTGGCCGGCAGGTTCGCCGGGACGTGGTGGGTCGTCATCGCGTGTCTCCCAGTGCGAAGCCCCCGACCGGGCTGAGGTAGGACGAGCCCTGCTCCTGGAACGCCTTGATCCTCTCCAGTCCGGGCTCGGTGGGCGGGATGAGCGGCGGCCGGACGTGCCCGGACGCGATCAGCCCGCGCTGCGCCAGCACCCACTTGCCGGGCGCCGGGTTCGTCTCGACGAAGAGCAGGTCCACCAGGGGATGCAGGCCGTAGTGGATCTCCCGCGCCCGTTCGTGGTCGCCGGACTCCCACGCCGTGTACATCTCGGCGCACGCGGCGGGCGCGATGTTCGCCGTCGCGCTCACGAACCCCGCGCCGCCCAGCGCCAGCAGCGGCAGGCAGAGCAGCTCGATGCCCGACCACACCAGCAGCGACCGTCCGCACAGGTGCAGCACGCGCGAGAAGTGCTCGAAGTCCTTCGTCGTCTCCTTGACGCCGACGAAGTTCTCGAAGTCGGAGAACAACCGGAAGACCGTCTCCGGCGCGATGTCGACCGCGGTGCGGCTCGGCACGTTGTAGGCGACGATCGGGAGGTCGGGGAACTCCTTCGCGACCGTCGCGTACCAGGCGTAGAGCGCCTCCTGCGTAGGACGGGCGTAGTACGGCGTGATCACCAGGGCGGCGTCGGCGCCCGCGTCGCGGGCCGCGGCCGTGAGCGTCAGCGTCTCGTCGAGCTTCGCCGTGCCCGTGCCGGGGACGAACGGCACCCGCCTGCCGACCGCGGCGGCCACGGTGCGGATCGCGTCGGCCCGTTCGGCCACCGTCTGCGCGCCGGGTTCCCCGGTGGAGCCGCCGATCGAGATGCCGTGCGACCCGGCGGCGAGCTGCCAGCGCACCAGGTTCGCGAGGCTGTCGTGGTCGACGGCGCCGCCTTCGGTGAACGGGGTCATCAGCGGTGCGATCGACCCCCGGATCAGGCTCGGGTCGGAGCGGAATCGCATGGACGTCCTTCCTGGGTCGCGCGGTATCGGGCCAGCCAGTGCTCGTTCATCGGGTAGAGGCCCTCGACGCGTTCTCCCGCCGCGACCTGCCCGGCGATGAACCGCTCCTGCCGCTCCTGCTCGAGGGCCGCGTCGACCAGGTCCTCCACCAGGTCCGGCGGGATGACGAGCACGCCGTCGGAGTCCCCGACGATCACGTCGCCGGGGCAGATCGCCGCGCCACCGCAGGAGATCGCGACGTCGGTGTCCCACGGGACGTGCCTGCGGCCGAGCACCGCCGGGTGAGGTCCCGCGTGGTAGGCCGGGATGTCCAGCGCGGCCACGGCGCACAGGTCGCGGACACCGCCGTCCGTCACGATCCCGGCCGCGCCGGCGACCTGGGCCCGCAGCGCGAGGACGTCGCCGATCGTGCCGGACCCGCGTTCGCCCCTGGCCTCGATCACCAGCACGTCGCCGGGGCCGAGCGCGTCGACCGCGAGCTTCTGCGCGTTGTACCCGTTGCCGTGCAGGCGGAACAGGTCCTCGCGGTACGGCAGGTACCGCAGCGTCCGGGCGAGTCCGGTCAGCCGGGTGCCGGGCCGGGTCGAGGTGAGGCCGTCGATCGACATCGCCTCGTGGCCGCGCTTGCGCAGCAACGACGACAGGGTCGCGGTGCTCACCGACTCGATCCGTTGCCGCAGTTCGGGTGTCAACGCGAACGCGGGCGTGCTCGTCCCGTACGCCTCGGCGCGTTGTCGTTCGTCGGCACGGGGTTGCGCGCCGAAGGGTCCGAAAGGGACGGTGCCCGCGGTGACGTGCGTGACCAGGCGCCCGGTCGAGCGGCCGGCGGTGTCGTCCACCTCGACCTCGACGACGTCACCGGGCACGGCCACCGACGCGCCCGCCGGGGTTCCGGTCAGGATCACGTCACCGGGTTCCAGGGTGATCAGCTGGGAGAGGTCCGCGACGAGCCGGCCGAAGCCGAACAGCAGGCTCACCGTGGTGTCCTCCTGCACGAGGGCGCCGTTCAGCCACGTCCGCACCCGCAGCCCGGCCGGGTCCAGTGACGACGCATCGAGCACCTCGGGGCCGAGCGGGGTGAACCCGTCGCCGCCCTTCGCCCGCACGTTGCCGCCGCCGTCCGCGTACCGCAGGTCGTAGAGCCCCAGGTCGTTCGCCGCCGTCACGCCCGACACGAACGACCAGCCGTCGGCGGGGGAGACCCGCCGCGCGGTGCGGCCGATGACGAGGGCGATCTCGCCCTCGAAGCCGAGGAGTTCGGTGCCTGCCGGGCGTTCGACAGCGTCACCGCTGCGCGCCACCGAGGTGGACGGCTTGAGGAAGTACGACGGGTGCTGCGGCAGCTTCCCGCGCTGCGCCGCGCGGGAGGGGTAGTTGAGGTGCAGCGCGACGATCTTGCCCGGCCGCTGCGGCAGGGCGCTCACGCGGGACGTCCGTAGTGCAGCCAGACCGACTTCGTCTCGGTGTAGGCGTCGATCGCCCACGGACCCATCTCGCGGCCCCAGCCCGACGCCTTGTACCCGCCCCAGGGCGCGGTCATGTCCGGGATCGGCGGCATGTTCACGAACACCGCGCCCGCCCGGATGCCGTCGGCGTAGACCTGCGCGGTGCGGATGTCGTTGGTCCACACCGTCGCGGCCAGGCCGTACTCGGTGTCGTTGGCGCGGCCGATCAGCTCGTCCTCGCCGTCGTAGGACGTCACGGCGAGCACCGGCCCGAAGATCTCCTCGCGCATGATCGTCATGTCGTCGGTGACGCCCGCGAACAGCGTGGGGCGGTAGAAGTAGCCGTCGCCGTCGAGCGGACCGCCGCCGGTGACGAGGTCCGCGCCCTCCGCCCGCCCGGTGCGCACCAGGGCGTCGACGTGGTCGCGGTGCCTGGCCGAGACGAGCGGCCCGAGCTGGGTGGACTCGTCGCTGCCGGGCCCGAGCCGCAACGCGCCGAGGCCCGCGGCCATCTTCTCCACGAACTCCTGCTCGCGCTTGCGGTCCACGAAGAACCGCGTGTAGGCCGCGCACACCTGGCCGGAGTTGAGGGTGGAACCCGCGAGGTTGCCCGCGACGGCGGCGTCCACGTCGGCGTCGGCCGCGATGATGCTCGGCGCCTTGCCGCCCAGTTCGAGGGTGAGCCGCTTGAGGTTCGACGCCGCGCTCGCCGCCGTGATCAGCCGCCCGACCGCCGTGGATCCGGTGTAGGACAGGTGGTCCACGCCGGGGTGCTCGCTCAGCATCGCGCCGACCGCGCCGTCGCCGGTGACGAGGTTGACGACGCCGTCCGGGATCCCGGCCTCCCGCACCAGTTCCACGAGCCGGATGCTCGTCAGCGGGGTGACCTCGCTGGGCTTGATCACCACCGTGTTGCCGGTCGCGAGCGCCGGGGCGAGCTTCCAGGCGAGGATCATCAACGGGAAGTTCCAGGGCGTGATCAGGGCGTTGACGCCGACCGGTTCGCGGCGGGTGTAGTGCAGGGTGTCCGGGAACGACACCGGGTTCGTGGTGCCCTGGATCTTCGTGACCCAGCCGGCGAAGTAGCGGAAGTGCTCGGCCGCGCCGGTCACGCTGACCTGGCGCGAGATGCCGATCGGCTGGCCCTGGTCGCGGGTCTCCAGCGCGGCCAGTTCCTCGTGGTGCCGGTCGATCAGGTCGGCCAGCCGGAACAGCAGCGCGGCCCGTTTCACGGGCGGCAGTCCGCGCCACGCCGGTGCGGTCAGCGCACGGCGGGCCGCCGCCACGGCCGCGTCCACGTCGGCCCGGCTCGCGGTGCCGACCTCCTCGATCACCCGGCCGGTCGCCGGGTCGAGCGTCGGGATGCTCGCACCCCCGGCCTCGGCCCACTGACCGTCGATGAACAGGCGCGTCGCCATCGGGTTCTCCTTGCGCGTCACGAGTGGGCGGGATCGAGGTCGTCGGGGTGGGTCGTGATGCCGAGGAGGTGCCCGTGCGCGCCGAACGTGAAGTGCTCGGTGTCGTCGCCGCCCCGGTCGAGCCCGAAGAGGGCGCCGTGCGAACGCAGGTTCCGGGCGTCCCGGTGGTCGGCGATCGTGACGGCGGCGCAGGGGATGACCTTCTCCCGCCAGGCGAACACGAAGATGCCGGGACGGATCTGCAGCACGGAGTTCTCGTCGGTGTCGGCGAGACCGCGTTCGGGACCGCTCAGGCACTGCCACGTGTACCAGTGCGGCGTCAGGTAGACGTGCTCGTACACGTGCTGCGCGCTGTACCTCCACAGCGCACGGCGGCCGATCAGCGACGTGCTCGGTGCGATGGGGGATCCGGTCACGGGGACGCCCGCGACGGTGGTGAACTCGAACGCCTGGGTGACGCGCGGGGTGCCGGAGTCGTTGACCCGAGTGGTGATCACCAGCGCGCGTCCGTGGCGGACGTCGAGCACGAGCGACGACGCTTCCCTTGCAGCGGACTGGAACTGCGCGTAGTACAGGTCCTCGTCCACCAGGAAGACCTCGGCGTCGGCGCTCTCGCCGTTCCAGGTGACGCGGGCGCCGCCGAACTCGGCGCGGTGGGCGCCCAGGTCGAACGCGCGGCCGTCCAGATCTGGTGCCGGAGCGGGCTTGTAGGCGTCGAACCCGACCGCGAGCTCGTCGAGCGGCAGCCAGGTCGAGGTGTCGGAGAGCATGGTCACGGGGCTTCCCCAGGGGCGCAGTGGTGAGAACCGGACGGGAGGTCGAGGCCGGGGTTGCGGTCGCAGAAGCCGTGGGGCCGCAACAGGAAGCCGGACCGGTCGACCGGCATCACCGGCCAGTCCTCGGGCCGCGGCACGTGGGTAGGCCCGAACACGTGCCACAGCACGAGGTCGGTGTCGACGAGATCGCGGTCCGCGGCGGTCCACGCGGGTAACCCGTCCCCGCCGGGGTGGGCGTTCGGGCGTTCGCCACCCGGATAGCGCTCGTCCTCGCGGAACGGCGTGGCCCACAGGTGTTTCGTCGCGAACTGCGCGCGGGCGCGGACGGTGGCCTCCGGCTGGGCCATCAGCGTGGCGCACGCCTGGGGCACGAGCTGGTAGGCGGTCGGCCTGCCGAGCCGGTTCACGCGGTCGGCGCTGCGGATCTCCCAGACGCGCGCCCGTGCCGGATCGGCCATCCGCTGCGCCTCCCGTTCGGTGCGCAGGGGAGTGCTCCGCCACGTGAAGGCGTTGCCGTGCGGGTTGTCCGGGCCGGTCGGCACGCCGACGACGTCGACCTCGTGCAGGCTGTTGCGCTCGCCGTCGACCTCGACGTCCAGCCGGGCGCAGAACAGGTGCTGGTGCACCGGTGCGAACAGGCCCGGCGCGATCTCTGTCGCGTGCGGGTTCGATGAACCCTCGGCGCCCGCGCCGCAGAACACGATGCCGGTGGCCTTGGCCTCCAGCTCGATCGAGCCGTCGAGGTAGAGGTACCAGTAGTAGCCGTAGTCGTAGTTGCCGATCGTGGAGATCGACGAGATGACGAGCCGGCGGGAGCGCCGCACCTGCGGCCTGCGGTCGAGGTCGGTGTGCTTCCAGAAGATGCCGTCGTCCTCCTCGTGCAGGCAGATCGCCTGCGGGATCTCGACGGGCGCGCCGTGGTCGTCCGCGACCCACGCCGGGAAGTAGTGGATCACCCCGAGGCAGTCGCAGCCGTTGCGCAGGTCGTTGGCGTTCTTGCCGAACTGGTACTCGCCCGCGTCGAAGTAGCTGATCCAGAACCGGCCCGGCGCGGTGTCGCCGTAGGGCACGACCATCTCCGCGACGGACGCGCGGTGCACGACCGGGCGTTCCTGGAACGTGAGCTGGTGCAGCGTCAGGCCTTCTCGCGCGTTGAAGCCGACCCGGACCCGCCAGCCCTCCCACGTGATGACCGATCCCTCGACGGCGAAGCTCGGGCCCTCGGGCTGGGTGATCTCCACGGGTCTGAGCGACGTCCTGGGCTCGACGCCGGTGTAGCGGCCGTGCTCGGGCGGCACCGGGACGTCGCCGTGGTCCTCGACCCGCAGCACGCTGCCCGCCGTGAGGTCGATGTGCGTGATCAGGCCCTCGACCGGGTGCGCCCACGGGCTGTCGTCGGCGTCCTCGCGCAGGAACGTCAGCGTGCGGATGACCCGGCCGGTCTCGTCCGCGCGCCCGAAGTGGCCGGGGGCCAGAGGCGCGCAGAACGCGAGAGCGGCCCGGTCCGCGAGCCCGCGCCGTGTCATCGCGGCCTGCCACCGGGGGTCGGCCTTGGTGATCTCCTCGGCCCGTTCGTACTCCTCGAACAGGTACGACGGTTGGCCCTCCCGCTCCGCCCAGTCGTCCCACGACACCAGCTCGTGCCGGCTGACCGACACCACGGCCTCGCCGGAGCGTCCGGTGGCGGTGTCGAGCAGCGTGTAGCGGATCCGGCGGTCGGTGGCCGCGCCCGCGCGGATCACGTCCTTGGCCGGTTCGACCAGCAGCACCTGGGGAAACCGGATAGTGCCGCCCGCGAGGCCCGCGTCGGCGAGCACCGCGCTGCCCGCGGACAGCTCGGCGGCGGTGAGCGGGTCGAGTGGGTGCGCAGTGCTCACGGGGATCCCTCCGGTCGGGTGCACCGCCAGTCTGTGTCCGGGGTCGTTCGTGCTGGAACCGTCCGTGCGGCGGTGGTCAAGAAGGATGCGCTCGCGGCCAACCACCCCTGGCGCGCCCGCCGCCAGGATCGGGGCATGCGAAGTCAGCTCGGCGGCCGGACCGTCGTGATCACCGGGGCGGCCTCCGGGATCGGGCTCGCCTGCGCGCACGCGTTCCTCGCGGAGGGGGCCAGGGTCGGCCTGGTCGACCGGGCGCCGATCCCGCACCTCGACGGCGACGTGGTGGCCGTGCGGGCCGACGTCAC
Source organism: Lentzea sp. NPDC058450 (assembly GCF_042721395.1). Classification (NCBI taxonomy): domain Bacteria; kingdom Bacillati; phylum Actinomycetota; class Actinomycetes; order Pseudonocardiales; family Pseudonocardiaceae; genus Lentzea; species Lentzea sp. NPDC058450. Next base: position 698,450 of record NZ_JBHXLO010000001.1, on the reverse strand, counting down.
TGACGAGCGCGAGCTGGGCGCGGCGCTCGGCACCGTCGTGCAGCGGTTCGGCCGGCTCGCCGCGGTCGTCGGGTGCGCGGGCATCTCCGGACCCGTCGGCACGCCGCTCGCGCAGACGCCGGCCGCCGAGATCGCCGAGGTGCTCGCGGTGAACGTGACCGGGCAGCTCCTCCTGGTGAAGCAGGCGCAGCCGTACCTGGCCGACGACGCGTCGATCGTGCTGCTCGGCAGCGACTCGGCGTTCACCGCGGCACCGGGCATGGTGCCCTACTGCGCGTCCAAGGGCGCCGTGGTGGCGTTGACGCGGGCGCTGGCGGTGGAACTGCCCGGCACGCGGGTGAACTGCGTCTGTCCGTCCGTTGTGGACACCCCGATGGCGCGCGCCGATCTCGGTGACCTCGCGTTCGCCGCGCCGGCCTTCCCGGTGCAGTCGGCGGAGGACGTCGCCCGGCAGGTGCTCTACCTCGCGTCGCCGCTGTCCCGTCCGGTCAACGGCCAGGCGCTGCTCGCCGACTTCGGCCTGTCGTCGCGATCCGCCTTCCCCGCCTAGGAGTCCACAGTGGAATCGATCGCGATCACCGGTGGTGGCACCGGAATCGGCGCCGCCACGGCACGCCGGTACGCGGCCGAGGGCGCGCGGGTGGCCGTGATCGGGCGCCGTCGTGAGCCGCTGGAGGAGGTCGCCGCGGAGACGGGCGCGCTGGTGGTCGTCGCGGACGTGAGCGTGCGGGCCGAGGCGGACCGCGCGGTCACCGAAGTCGTCGAGGCGTTCGGACGGCTCGACGTGGCGGTGGCGAACGCCGGCGGGTCTGGCAGTTCCTCCGTGCTCGACACGGGCGACGACGAATGGGACGCGGCCCTGCGGTCGAACCTGACCAGCGCGTTCGTGTTCACCCGAGCCGCGTTGCCCCACCTGGTCGAGACGCGCGGGCGGATCGTCGTCGTGTCGTCGCTCGCCGGGCTCTTCGCCGGGCCGGCCGTCGCCGGCTACACGACCGCCAAGCACGCGGTGATCGGCCTGACCCGGTCGCTCGCCCGCGACTACGGCCCGCTGGGCGTGCGCGCCAACGCCGTGTGCCCCGGCTGGGTCCGCACGCCGATGGCCGACGAGGAGATGACCGCGCTCGCCGGGGTTTCCGTCGAGGAGGCCTACGCGACGGTGACGGCGGACGTGCCGTTGCGTCGCCCGGCCGAACCTGACGAGATCGCCTCAGTGGTGCGGTTCCTCGGGTCGGCCGAGTCGTCGTACGTCACCGGTGCCGTGCTGGTCGCGGACGGCGGTGCGCACGTCGTGGACGTGCCGACGCTGGCCTTCGACCGGCTCTAGGTGCGGCGCAGCTCGCTCGGAGCCTTCCCGAACGCCGTCTTGAACACCCGGCTGAAGTGCGCGGCGTCGACGAAACCCCAGCGTGCCGCGATGGCCGCGACCGGCCGCCCGGCGTGCACCGGGTCGAGCAGGTCGCGGCGGCAGTGCTCCAGCCTGCGCACCCGGATCCAGCTCGCGACGGTCGTGCCCTGCTCCTGGAACAGGCCGTGCAGGTGCCGCGTCGAGATGAAGTGCTCCGCGGCGATCCGCGCGGGCGTGAGGTCGCAGGAGTGCAGGTTCGTCTCGATGTGCGCGCGGATGCGGTTCATCAGCTCGTGGTGCGGGTCGGCGCCGCCACGCGCGAGGTCGAGCTCGGCGGCGACGAGCGTGCCGAGCAGGTCGACGGCGCTGTGCGCGAGCCTGGTGCCGGCCGGTCCGCCGAGCTGGTCGAGGTTGCTGCCCAGCTGCGCGAGGAACGGCACCACGACCTTGCCGACGCCCTCCTTGCCGGACATCCGCACGGCGGTGAGCTGCCGCATCGGTTCGTCCGGCATGTCCAGCAACCGGTGCGGGAACATCAGCACGAGGCTGCGGAAGCTCTCCTCGAAGACGAGCGAGTACGGCCGGTGCGTGTCGTACAGCGCGACGTCGCCGGCGCGCAGCACCGCCTGGCGGTCGTCCTGCACGAGCATTCCGGTGCCGGACAGGATCAGGCTCAGCTTGTAGTACCGGCGCTCGGTGCGCGCGATCAGGTCCGGGGTGCGTTCGACGAGGTGGGCCGACGCGCTGATCTCGGAGATCCGCACCTCGTCGGCCGCGGAGGAACGGATGCGGCCGCGGAAGCCGTCCCGGAAACTCGACGAGACGTGCAACGGCACGAACGACTGCGACACGGCTGCACGGAACTCCGTGAAATCGTGGGCGATCAGGGTGGTCGTGGTGTTCATGGATCACCTCACGTCGCGTTGGTCATCTGCACGGTAACCAACTTCTTCCATTTGTCCTACCGTTCTGTTGACCGTGTGCGAGCGGTCAACGACAAACTTCGTGCACTGCGAAACAAGACGCGCCGACGTCGCTTGTCAGCGCCTTGACCAGCCACTGTACATCTGTATAGCCTGCCGCACATGACTTGGGTACTGAGTGCAACTCGTCGCGGGACTGACAATGGCCGTCGATGAGGCTGAAGCCTCTTCCGGGGGAAGCCTCAAACGAAACTCGATCTCCACGCTGGGGATCGTCGTCCTGGTGCTGTCGGTCGGCAGTCCGCTGATCGGTCTCACCGGCTCGGTGCCCAGCGCCATGGTGACGGGCAACGGACTCGGCGTCCCGCTGGCGTACCTCGCCGTCGGCGCGATCCTGCTGCTGTTCTCGGTCGGGTTCGTCGCCATGTCGCGGCAGGTCGTCAACGGCGGTGCGATGTACGCCTACGTCGGCCGGGGCCTCGGACTGCGGATGGGGCTGGGCGCCGCCGGCCTCGCGGTGTGGGCGTACACGATGCTGCAGATCGCGGTCTACGGGTTCTTCGGCACCGTGCTGACCGGCGCGTTCAAGCAGTGGTGGGGAGTGCAGATCCCCTGGTGGCTGGCCACGCTGTGCCTGGTGGCGCTGGTGCAGGTGTTCGGCTACCTGAAGATCGAGATCGGCGCCTGGGTGCTGATCGTCGTGATGGCCTGCGAGTGGTCGATCATGCTCCTGATGGCCGCGGTCATCCTCGTCAGGGGAGGCGCGGGCCAGGGGTTCGCCGCCGCCGGCGTCTGGTCACCGAGTCACCTGGTCGGGGCCGGCGCCGGTGTCGCGATCATGTGGGCCATCGCCTCGATGGCCGGTTTCGAGAACGCCGCCATCTACGGCGAGGAAGTGCGCGATCCCAGGAAGTCGGTGCCGCGCGCCTCGATCATCTCGATCCTGATGATCACCGGTTTCTTCGGCTTCACCAGCTGGATGCTGATCGTGGGCTACGGCCCGGCCCACGCGATCGACGCGGCACTCGAAGCGGTGAACAGCGGGGACCCGGCGCAGTACGTCTTCCGCGCGGGCGAGAACTACCTCGGGGCCTGGGCGCCCCACGTGATGACCATCTTCGTGATCACGTCGATGTTCGCCTGCTGCCTCGCGTTCCACAACGGGATCTCCCGCTACTCGTTCGCGCTGGCGCGCGACAGGGTGCTCCCGCAGTTCCTGGCGCGGACGAACAGGCACGGATCGCCGCACCTCTCGTCGTTCCTGCAGACGGCCACGGTGCTCGTGCTGCTCGGAATCTGCTTCGCGCTGGGCAGCGACCCCGTGCTGGTGATCTTCTTCTGGGGATCGGGAGTGGCCGTCGTCGGGCTCGTGTGCCTTTACGTCCTCGTGGCGATCGCCATTCTCGTCCACTTCCGCCGAAATCCTCAGGCCGACGTTTCCGTGTGGCGAACACTGGTCGCGCCGGCGGCGTCCGCCGTGGTGATGGTTCTTCTTCTTTGTCTGATCATCGCCAACTTCGAGGTCCTCATCGCGACCACGAGGACCACCGCGCTGCTGATCGCGTCCACGGTGATCGTCGCGTTCCTCCTGGGGGTCGTCGTCTATTCGTTGCGCAAGCGATCGCTCAATCCCCGCGCGCTTGCCGAACTCAGTCGAGAGGTCATGTGACAATGGCAGAACTGCCCGCCGGCTATGTCGACGGTCTCACCCCTTACGAGGGCGTGCCCACGTTCGGCGGATTCCGTCACGTTCCCTGGCCGGAGCTGAGCGGGAACGATGTCGACGTCGCGATCCTCGGCGTGCCCTACGACAACTCGGTGGCGAACCGCTCCGGTTGCCGGTTCGGGCCCCGTGCCCTCCGCAGCCAGGCGTTCACCGCCGGCTTTCACCACCTGCTGCTCGGCGTCGACATCAACGAGTGGCTCACGATCGTCGACGCGGGCGACGTGCACTGCCCGCACGGGCTGACCGACATCTCCCACAGCAACGCCCGGCTCGCCGCGGAACAGGTCGCGGCACACGCCCCGTTCTCCGTGTTCCTCGGCGGCGACCACTCCATCACGTGGCCCGCCGGCGAGGCGGTCGCCCAGACGTACGGGTGGGGAGAGCTCGGGATGATCCACTTCGACGCGCACGCCGACGCGGCGACCGGCATGGACGGCAACCTCGCCTCGCACGCCACGCCGATGCGGCACCTGCTGGAGTCGGGGGCGTTGAAGCCGGGGCACTTCGAGCAGATCGGCCTGCGCGGGTACTGGCCGCCTCCCGAGGACTTCGAGTTCGTCGCGTCGAAGGGAGGCCGGTGGCACCTGATGGAGGACGTGCGCGAGCGCGGCATCGCCGCGGTGCTGGACGAGACGATCGAGCGGATGGTCGACAACTGCCGCGCCGTCTACCTGTCGATCGACATCGACATCCTCGATCCGGGGTACGCACCCGGAACCGGAACTCCCGAACCGGGCGGCATGACGCCGGCGGACCTGCTGTACGCGGTGCGGCGCATCGCGCTGGAGACGCCGCTGGTCGCCCTGGACGTCATGGAGGTGGCTCCGCCGTACGACCACGCGGACGTCACGATCAACAACGCCCATCGGATCGTGTTCGAGACGCTCTCCGCCCTGGCGTACAAGAAGTCCGCGGCGCAGGGAGGCACACCGCACCTGCCGGGCCGGGTGCCGGCCGTGGTCCGCTACCCGCCGGACCGGGCGTCGAAGCGTCAGCCGTGATCGGCGGTCAGGGCCGCCAGCAGTTCGCGCAGCCGGGCGAGAGCCCGGCGCGTGGTGTCGCGGTCGTGGAACGCGAGCTGGTGGAAGACCAGGCCGTCGAGCGCGGCGACCACGAGGTCGACGAGGCCGGGGTCCGCGGCGATGCCGCGCTGTTCGAGCTGCGCCAGGGTCGACCGGCGCAGCTCGGCGTACAGCTCTCCGATCAACGGGCGGAGCTCGGGCCGGCGGGCGGCCTCCACGATCATCTCCGACAGGAAGCGCTGCGAGTCCGACTCGGCCTCGACCGACGCGTCGAGCTCCGCGGAGAAGTCCGCGATGTCCGAGGACGGCGACCGCAGACCGCCGGCTTCGATGACCCGGTCGAGCACGTCGCGCATCGTTTCGCTGATCAGCTTGTCGAGCGTGCCGAAGTGGTGCTGGACGAGGCTGTGGGACACACCGGCCTCCGCCGCGACGGATCGGTACGTCAACGCCCTCAGGCCACCGGCGGCCACGACCCGCGTCGTCGCGCGAAGCAGTTCCCGCCGACCCGCCGCCGCGTCATTCGCGCGTGCGTTCGCGTTGCTGGATTTCACGGTCACCGATCTGTTCCGCCGAAGGGTTCGTCCGTCGCCAGCAGGATACAGACGCCGAACACCCGGCCCCCGGTTCCGCGTCGCGGGAACCGGGGGCCGGGTGAGGAATCAGAACATCGTGTTGCCGTTCGCGGAAGTCTCCGGCACGGCCTGGGTCACGTCCCAGTGCTCGACGATTTTCCCGTTGCGCACGCGGAAGATGTCCACGACCGCATTTCCCCGCTCCGCCGGGTCGGTCTTGTCGTTGTTGTGGACGGCGACGAGATCGCCGTCGGCGATGACGCGCTTCGGCAGGGTGACCGCGTTCGGGAACTGCCGGAAGTACTCGGCCGTGCCCGTCTTGAAAGCTTCGCGGCCGTCGCCGAAACCGGGGTTGTGCTGGTAGTAGGTGTCCGCGGACACGTACCTGTCCGACGCGGCGACGTCGTGGCCGACCAGGACCTCGTCGAAGAAGCCGAGTGTCAGGTTCCTGCTGGCCTCCGTGGCGCAGGCCGGGCCCGGCAGGGTCGTCCGCGGCGAGCTCAGCGTCGAGAACATGTCGTGGCCGCTGACAGTGGTCGCGGGAACGTCCTGGACCGTGTTCCAGTGCTCGGCGATCTTGCCGTCCTGGAAGCGGAAGAGGTCGGCCACGGCCGTTCCGCGCGTGCCCGGGGTCAGCACGACGTTGCTGTGGACCAGCACCAGATCCCGTTCGGCGAGCACGCGCGCCACGCTCAGCCTGGCGCGCGGGTGATCACGGTGCAGGGACACGGCGAGGTCCTTGAGGGCCTGGGAGCCGTCGGGCAGTGCGGGGTCGTGCTGGACGAGCGCGGGCCGCACGTGGCGGTCGACGACCGAGACGTCGCCGCGTTCGACCACGCCTCTCAGCAGGGAGACGGCGATCGCTTTGAACCGCGTCGCCGACGCCCGCGCGGTGGGCATCGACGGGCCGAAGTAGATCGTCGTCAGGACGACCAGCGCCAGGGAGGAGGCGGCGGATCGCCTGAGAAGGGACGGACGTGAGGTCATTCGAATCCGGTGCTCACTTTCTGGAAGCGTCGGTGACTGTTTCTGTCACGACGCCAAGACAAAACAATGCGCATGCGACGCTATCTCTGCCGCCGTGCGCGAGTCCGCGTTCTGCTGATCGGCGTGCGCGCACGGACAATCGATCTGCTCGCATCGTCAATGATTTCGCGGTGGCGTCGCCGGGGCCGGTATTGCTGTTCCCTGTTCGGCGGGTCGACTGCGTTTACTCGAATTGCGGGGGAGTTGCGAAAGTGGCACCGGGACTGGTGGACGAGTCGGGGCGGCACGAGCACCCGGCGTGCACTGCGGGGATCGCGGCCAGCCGCCTGCTGCGCCATCGAGGCTTGGTGCCGCGCGACTCCCGTGGGGCCGGAGCCGCGCACCCGCTGACGTCCGTCGACTGGGGAGGCGGCCGTTGCTCCGGCGGCACGTCCGTATTGCCTCCAGCAGCGCCGACATCTAATGTATGCGTATGCACTTGAGCACAGTGGACACAGCGCGGCTGGGCGGCGGCCTCGTGGTCGTCAAGGAGCCGGCGGGCTCCGGCGACCCCGTCCGGCGCGATCCCGAGGTGGTCGCGACGGTGTCCGGGATGCTGAGCCGGATCGAGCGCGAGGGGCTCGACGCGGTCCTGCGCTACGCCGCCGAGCTCGACGGGTACGAGGGCCGGTCGCTCGAGGTGCCGGCCGTGGAGCTGGCTCGCGCGGCGGACCACCTGCCGGCCGGCGTGCGCGAGGCGCTGGACGCCGGCGCGGAGCGGACGCGGCGGTTCGCCGGGATGCAACGCGCCCGCCTGGTCGACTTCGAGGACGAGGTCGTGCCCGGGGTGGTGTGCGGGCAGCGCTTCGTTCCCGTCGACAACGTCGGTGCCTACCTGCCCGCGGGCAGGTTCCCGTTGCTGGCCAGCGCTTTCATGACCGTCGGGGTGGCCCGCGTCGCCGGTGTCCGGAACATCGTGTCGGCGACGCCGCCGTCGCTGAACGGGCGTCCGCACCCGGCGGTGCTCTACGCCGCACGCATCACCGGCGCGGACTCCGTCTACGCGGTGGGCGGGGTGCAGGCGCTGGCCGCCATGGCGTTCGGCCTGCTCGACGGCGAGCCCGCGGACGTCGTGGTCGGCGCCGGCAACGCCTACGTCGCCGAGGCGAAGCGCCAGCTCTACGGCAGGGTCGGCATCGACGTGCTGGCCGGGCCGTCCGAGGTGGCGGTGATCGCCGACGACACCGCCGACGCCGCGATGGTCGCCGCCGACCTGCTCGCGCAGGCCGAGCACGGCCCCACCTCGCCGGCGTGCCTCGTCACCACGTCCGAGCGGCTCGCGCGGGAGGTGCCGCACGAGGTCGAGAAGCAGCTGGCCACGCTCGCCACCAGTGCGATCGCGGGCGCGGCGTGGCGCGACCACGGTTCGGTCTACCTCGTCGAGGACCGCGAGACGGCCGCGCGGGTCATGAACGTCCTGGCGCCGGAGCACCTGCAGGTGCTGGCGGAGGACCTGGACTGGTGGCTGGAGTCGCTGCGCAGCTACGGATCGCTGTTCCTGGGGACCTGGTCCACGGTCGCCTACGCCGACAAGGGGATGTCGGGGACCAACCACGTGCTGCCCACCGCGCGGGGCGCGCGGTACACCGGCGGCCTGTCGGTCGCGGGCTTCCTGAAGCAGGTGACCTACCAGCGCGCGACGCGGGAGTCGACCCGCGCGCAGGCGGAGCCCACCGTCGCGGTGTCCGACTTCGAGGCGCTCGTCGCGCACCGCGACAGCGCGCAGCTCAGACTGGACCTGATCGCCACGCAGTAGTGCATACGTATTACCTCATCCCCCGATGCTAGGAGCTCAGCGATGGCCAAACCCCGCAGCACCGTGGTGAGAGCGTTCGCCACGACGATCTCCGGCGTACTGCTGCTGACGGCATGTGGCGCGGGATCCCGGACGTCGTCCTCGACCGCGACGCAGGTCGAGTGCGACTTCCCGGCACCCTCGAAGGCCATGTCCGTGAACGTGCTGGCCTACAACTCCTCGGCCATCGACCCGTTCACCAACACGATGGTGAAGAGCTGCTCGAAGAACCAGGTGACCGTCAAGCACGAGCCGATCGACTTCGCCGGCCAGGTGCAGAAGACGACCGCGACGCTGGCGGGTGACACCGGCACCTACGACATCGTCGAGACCTACGGGTTCGTCATCCCGAAGTACGCCCAGCAGCAGAAGCTGCGCCCGCTGGACGACCTGGTGGCCCAGTTCGAGCAGAAGTACGGGCTGGGTGAGATCAGCAAGGCCATGCGGCAGGCGATGTCCTACGACGGCAAGCTCTACGGCCTGCCGATGCAGGCCCAGATGTACGTCATGGCCTACCGCAAGGACGTCTTCCAGTCGCTGGGCCTCAAGCCGCCGACCACGTTCGCCGAGCTGCGCGACGCCGCGGGCAAGATCCAGCAGGCGGGGCAGATCAAGTACCCGGTCGCGCTGCCGCTGCTCGCGAGCAACGACATCGGCGTCGCCTACGACGCCGCGCTCGGCTCCCTGGGCGTCAACTACGTCGACACGGCCACCATGACGCCGAACTTCGACAAACCCCAGGCGGCCAAGGCGTTCGAGGAGCTCCGCGCCCTGCTCCCGTTCATGGACCCGCAGGTCACCACGTTCGACCAGCCGCGCGTCCAGCAGCAGATGTACAACGGGTCGGCGGCGATCGCGATCATGTTCTCCGGGCGGATGAACGACCTGACGCAGGCGTCCAACAGCAGGTTCTCCCAGCAGTTCGCGTTCGCCCCACCGCCGTCCGTCGCGGGCGGCGACGTCCTCTACAACACGCTCTCGGTGGACGGCTGGTCGATCCCGGTCAACTCCGCGGCCGACCCGTCGATGCTGTTCGAGATGATCGCCGCCTCGGTGAGCGCCGACGCGTCGAAGGCCTCCGTGCCCGCCGCGTACCCGGCGCGCGACGGCATCGTCACCGCGGCCAGCAGCCCGTACGCGGAGGCGGCCCAGGTGTCGATCGGCAAGGCTCCGCCCGCCGAACCCCACCCGTGGACCTCCCGCATCAGCAACGACACCCGGTCCGTGGTCGCGGACGTCGTGCTCGGCAAGACCTCGGTCGCCGACGGCACCGCGCAGATGCAGCAGATCGCAGCGAAGATCCTGGCCGAGTACAAGAAGTAGCGAATCCGGCAGCGAGGTGTCCGTCATGCGCAGACGAGAGTTCCTGGGGCTGGTCGCTCCGAGCGTGCTGGTGATGGGAGGACTGCTGCTCCTCCCGCTCTACCGGACGGTGGAGTGGAGCCTGCAACGGGTGAACTACGGCGAGACGGGCACCTTCGTCGGGTTCGACAACTACGCCGCGGCGTTGTCGGACCCGCGGCTGGGCCGGGCGGTGCTGTTCACCGTCGGCCTGACCGCCGTCGTGGTGGTCGCGCTGATCGTGGGCGGCTACCTGCTGGCGGTGATGGTCAACGGGCTGGGGCGGAGCAAACCGTTCGTGCTCGGCTTCCTGCTGATCTCCTACGTGGTGCCCAACATCGTCGGCGCGACGATGTTCTCCTGGCTGTTCGACGCGAACTTCGGCGGCGTGGTCAACTACGTCGTGTCGGCGTTGACCGGTCACGAGGTGCTCTGGTTCGTCGAGACGTGGCCGAACCGGGTGGTGATCGCGCTCGCCACGGTCTGGTTCCTGCTCCCGTTCTCGATGCTGGTGATCATCGCCGGCCTGCAGGGCGTGCCCAGCGAGGTCATCGAGGCGTCCCGGATCGACGGGGCGTCCACGTTCCGGACACATTGGAGCGTGATCATCCCGAGCATCCGGGGCGTGCTCGGGTTCGTCGGCATCATCTCGATCATGGACGTGCTGCGGACGTTCGACCAGCTGATTCCGCTGTCGCCGCAGGCGACCCAGCTCGGCAACGAGTCGATCATGCTCTACATCTACAACGTCGCGTTCCAGGACGGCGGCCAGCAGCTCGGGCTCGGCAGCGCCATCAGCGTCCTGCTGATCCTGCTCATCGTGATCATGCTCTACCCCTTCATCCGCGGCATCGCCAAGGAGGCCACGCGAGCATGACCACACTGCGAGAGCAAGGAACCAGGGCCGAACCGTCCACACCGGACGGTGCACCGCGCGCCGCCGCCACCCGCCGCCCGCGCAGGTCCGCCACGAAGTACCTGATCGGTGGCGTGCTGGTGCTGGTCTGCTGGGCGATGGTGAGCCCGGTGGTGTGGACGGCCATGTCGGTCACCAAGCCGACCGACGTGGCGTTCCTCAACCCGCCGGTCTTCACCTACGAACCCACGGCGACGGCGTTCGTCGACCTCTGGCAGACCACGCTGTTCGCCGACTACCTCGTCAACACCCTCGTGGTCGCCGTGCTGAGCACGATCGCGGCGCTGCTGATCGGGCTGCCCGCGGCGTACGCGCTGTCCCGCTTCCCCAGCTGGGTCAGCGCCGCGCTGCTGGTGCTGGCACTGGTCTTCCGGGCGTTGCCGCGCCTGGCGGTCGTGCTGCCGATGTACGACCTGTCCCGCGCGCTCGGCGTCTACGACACGACGTTCGCCGTGGCGGCCGCGCTGGTGGCGATCAACCAGCCGTTCAGCATCTGGTTGCTGCGCAACTTCTTCGCGGAGATCCCCAAGGAGCTCGACGAGGCGGCGATGCTCGACGGGTGCAGCCGGCTCGCGACGCTGCGCAAGGTGATGATCCCGCTGATGGGTCCGGGCATCCTGACCGCGGGGATCTTCGTGTTCCTGTTCGCGTTCCAGGAGTACCTGACGGCGAACATCCTCACGGACGTGGCCGCCAGGACGGTTCCCGTCTTCATCGCGACGCAGCTGGGCCAGACGTTGCCGATGCTGCAACAGGCGGGGGCGGCGGCGATGCTGCTGACGCTGCCGGTCGTCGCGTTCGCGTTCATCGCGCAGCGCTACCTGGTGGCGGGCCTCAACAGCGGCTCGGTCAAGGGGTGAGCCCGGCGGAGCCCCTGGTGCTCCTGCCCGGCATGAACTGCTCGCCGCGGCTGTGGCCGCCTCTGCCGGCGGTCCACGGGCGTCTGGACCGGCCGACCCTCGACGGCTGCGTCGACGCGTTGCTGGACGACCTGCCCGACCGGTTCGCCCTCGCCGGGCTGAGCCTGGGCGGGATCGTCGCGATGGCGCTCGTGAGAAGGGCCCCGTCGCGCGTGACCAGGTTGTGCCTGATGTCGACCAACGCCCGCGGGCCCACCGAGCAGCAGCGGGAAGCGTGGGCGACTCAGCGTGAGGCCCTCGCCGCCGGGACCACAGCGCGTGAGGTGCAGCGCGCTCTGCTGCCGGTACTCCTGCACACTCGCACGTCGGCCCTCGACGAGCTCGCGCTGACGATGGCCTCCGAGGTGGGGGAGGAGACGCTCGACCGGCAGCTGGCGCTGCAGGCCACCCGCGTCGACGAACGACCGGGTCTGGCCGCGATTCGCGTGCCGACCCTCGTGGTGTCCGCCGCCCGCGATCGTCTCTGTCCGGTCGCGCGGCACGAGGAGATCCACGCTCTGGTGCCGGGTTCACGGCTGGTCGTGCTGGAGGGGATCGGGCACCTGGCGCCGCTCGAGGACCCCGCCGGGGTCGGCGAGGTCCTCGAGCGGTGGTTCAGTGCAGGCTGAGCTCGCGGAACGTCCGCATCACCACGTCCGCGACGTTGTGGACGACCACCTGCGCGCCGCCGCCGAACGCCGCGGCCGCTCCGTCCACTCCGGACACGAGATCGACACGGGCGACCGACGCGGTACCCCTGTCCGCGCGGACCGCCGCCAGCAGTTCCGCCACCGACGGGTCGTCGTCGCGGCGCGACGCGGCCAGGTCGGCGGTGCCCACCAGGTAGCCGTCGATCCCGGCGACGGACACGATCTCCGCCGCACCGGCGATCGCCGCCGGCGACTCCAGCATCGCGATCACCAGCGTGGACCGTTCCGCCGCGGCGCGGTGGCCGGCGGCGGTCACCGTCCCGAACCGGCCCGCCCGTGGATACGTGGCGAACCCCCGTGTGCCCAGCGGGGGGAAGTGCACGGCGCGCACCAGCGCCTCGGCCTCGGCCGCCGACTCGACGTGCGGGGCGACGATCCCTTGTGCCCCTTGGTCGAGCGCACGGGCCGCGAGGTGGTGCTCGCCCTCGCCGATGCGCACCAGCACGGGCATGCCGTGCACCTGCGCCAGGGCGATGTGGTGCCGCAGCGATCCGACGTCGGCGGGGCCGTGCTCGCAGTCGACGAGCACGAAGTCCAGTCCCGCGACCGCGAGCATCTCGACGACGTCCTCCGACGGCATGCGCACCAGCGCACCCGCGAGCTTGTCGCCCGCGCGCAGCCGTTCCTTGAGCGAGGTGGTCATCAGGCGACCATCCCCGCCGACAGGTCGACGTCGGAGCCGCACAGGCCCGGCATCGAGAGCATCGCGACGACCGCCGCGCCCACCTCGTCCTCGGTGATCATCCGGCCGAGCGCGGCCCGCTGGACGAACTCGGCCCGTGCCTCGTCGACCGACGTGCCCGTGCGCTCGGCCTCCAGCCTGAAGTTGCGGTCCATGCGGTCGCCGTGCACCGGACCGGGCGACAGCGTGTTCACCCGGACGCCGAGCGGGCCCACCTCGAACGCGAGAGTGGAGGTCAGGCCGAGCACCGCCATCTTCGACGCGCAGTACGGCGTGCGGCGGGCCAGCGGACGTTTGCCCGACACCGACGCCACGTTGATGACGTCCCCGTGGCCCCGCGCGATCATGTCCGGCAGGAACGCGCGGCACACGAGGTAGGTGCCGCGCACGTTCACGGCGAACACCGCGTCCCACTCGCCGGGCTCGACCTCGACCAGCGGGGAGACGGGCCCGGCCACCCCGGCGTTGTTGACCAGCACCGAGATCTCCTCGTCGCGCAGCCGGTCCGCGAGCGCGGTCACGGAGTCCGGGTCCGCGACGTCGCACACCTCGGCGCGGGCGGCGGACCCGAGCCGCTCGGCCGTGGCGCGCACCGGATCCGCGCGGCGGCCCGCGAGGACGACCCGCGCTCCCTCCGCCACCAGACGGGCCGCGATGGCCGCGCCCAGCCCGGTGCCGCCCCCGGTCACCAGGGCGGTTCGCCCGCGCGGGCCGGTCACCTCAGCACCGCGTCGATCCACTCGAAACGGTCGCCGCCGTGCCGCCACGCGCGCAGGTCTCCGGATCGGGCGTGTCCCTCGAACAGCTCGACCCGCGCCGCCCGCCCGCACACCCGGCCGAGTTCGGCGCTGCTCGCCGGATCGCGGACCTCCTGGTACGTCACGGTCTTGAGGTACTTGCCGACCCAGAGCCCACCGGTGTAGCGGGCCGCGCCCATCGTGGGCAGCACGTGGTTGGTGCCGATCACCTTGTCGCCGTAGGACACGCACGTGCCCTCGCCGAGGAACAACGCGCCGTAGTTGCGCATCCGGTCGAGCGCGACACGGGGGTTCGCGGTGAACACCTGGACGTGCTCGGAGGCGAGCGCGTCGCCGATCCGCCACATCTCGTCCTCGTCGTCGCACACGATGATCCGGCCGTGATCACGCCACGCGGGGCCCGCCAGGTCGTTGGTCACCAGGCCCGGCAGCAGACGCTCCACCAGGTCCAGCACCGCGGCGCCGAGCTCGGCCGACGTCGTCACGAGCACGGCGGGGGAGTCGGGGCCGTGTTCGGCCTGCGACAACAGGTCCACGGCCACGGTCAACGGGTCGGCCGTCCCGTCGGCGATGACGAGGATCTCCGTCGGGCCGGCGAACAGGTCGATGCCGACCTCGCCGAACAGCTGCCGCTTGGCCTCCGCGACGTAGGCGTTGCCGGGACCCGCGATGAGGTCCACCGCGTCGATCGACTCCGTGCCCAGTGCCATCGCCGCGACCGCCTGCACGCCGCCCAGCAGGTAGATCTCGTCGGCGCCCGCCATGCTCATCGCCGCGACCGTCGCGGCCGGGATCTCGCCGCGGATCGGCGGGGTGCACGCGATCACCCGCGGCACGCCGGCGGCCTTGGCGGTCACGATCGTCATGTGAGCCGACGCGGTGAGCGGATACCGGCCGCCGGGCACGTACGCGCCGGCAGACCCGACCGGGACGTGCCGGTGCCCGAGGTGGACTCCGGGCAGCGTCTCCACCTCGACGTCGCGCAGCGCCTCGCGCTGGACGGTCGCGAAGTGCCGCACCTGTTGCTGCACGAACGCGATGTCCTCGATCACCTGCTCGGGCAGGGAGGCCACCAGCGCCGCCACCGCCTTCTCGTCGAGGCGGAAGGAGTCGGGCCTCCAGTCGTCGAACTGGGCGGAGTACTCGCGAACCGCCGCGTCGCCGCGGTGCCGGACGTCGGCGACGATCGCGGCCACGCGCTCGCCGACGGCGGGGTCGGACCGGTCGTGCGCGGAGGTCGCCGCCGCCTTCTTCAGCTCGTGCGCCATGCCACTCCCTTCGATAACATACGTATGTCTGGCATTGAACGGGGTGGTCGGCTCGCCGTCAAGGCGATGTCGGCAGGTGGGCCTGCGACTATGCTTCGTCGGTCTGAAGGAGGCGGGGGAATGATCACCAGTCGGGACGTGGCGAGGCTCGCCGGTGTTTCCCAGCCGACGGTCTCGCGCGCGCTGCGCGACGACCCCAAGGTCTCGGAGGCCACCAAGAAGCGGGTGCGCGACGCCGCGTCCGCGCTCGGGTACTCGACCAGCTCCATCGGCCGCGCGCTCGCCGTCGGCCGGTCGACCAGGGTCGGCCTCGTCGTGACGGACCTGGAGAACCAGTTCTACGGGTACGTGATCGCCCCGCTGCACCGCGAGCTGGAACGGCTGGGGTACGAGCTCGTGCTCATCACGGAGTCGACCGACAGCGGTCCCGTGACCGAGCACATCATGGGGCACGGCCTGTGCGGGGTCGTGCTCGCGACCACGACGGTCGACTCGCTGCTGCCGGCCAGGCTGCGCGACCGCGGGGTGCCGTTCGTCTACTTCAACCGCACCGCGCAGAGCGTCCGAGCCGACTCCGTCACGGTCGACCCGGAGGCCGGCATCCGCGCGCTGCTGCTCGACGTGCTCGGCAGCGGGCACCAGCGGATCGGCGCGATCTTCGGTCCGCGCAACACGAGCACCGGTGAGCTGCGCGAGAACACCGTCCGCTCGGTGCTCGACGAGCACGGGATCGCGCTGGCCCACCGCGACGTCCTGCACGGCCCGTTCGACTTCGCGACGGGTTTCGACGGCGCGCGCAAGCTGCTCGACCGCGACGACCCGCCGACGCTCGTGCTGTGCGGCAACGACGTCGTGGCCCTGGGCGCGCTGAACTCCGCCGCCGAACTGGGCGTGGCCGTGCCCGCCGAGGTGTCGATCGTGGGATTCGACGACCTGCCGACGTCCGGCTGGCCGTTGATCCGGTTGAGCACCGTGGCCTACGACCTCGACGGGATGTCCCGGGAGGCGGCCCGCCTGATCGTGGCGCGCGTCGAGGAGCCCGACGCGCCGTTCCGGGAAGCCGTCTACCCGTCGCGCTACGTCGCGCGGTCGACGACGTCGCGTCCCCGCACCTGATCCTCCACGCCTGATCGTCCTCCGGTGCGACGGCGCTCACTTGTGGCCGCCAATGCATACGTATACAGTCGAGGCGTCCGCACGCGGGTGTCCAGGATCGCCCGCTCCGCGCAAGGGGAGGACCTGCTCATGCCGCTCGACCCCGTCGCCTACCGCCCGTACGAGGACCCGGACGACTTCATCCGCGAAGTGACCGACCGGATCTGGGTGCAGCGCGACATCTCCTACATCGTCGACAACTACGAGCCCGACTCGATCGTCCACGGTGGACTGGGCACCGTCGTCGGACGGGAAGGGGTCATCGAGGGCAGCCTGATGCGCATCGCGGGCACCCCTCAGCACGTCGGCCAGGCCGAGGACGTCGTGTGGGAAGCGCGGGGCGACGACGCGTTCCTCAGCTCGCACCTGGTGTTCGCCAGCGATCCGCACGTGGTGGACGGCAGGCAGATCCGCGTCCGCAGGCGCACCATCGCGAACTGCCTCTACCGCCGGGGCCGGATGGTCGAGGAGTGGGTGGTGCGCGACGAGCTGGCCACCTGCCTGCAGCGCGGCCAGGACCCCGACGAGGCGGCCCGCGCCGTGGTGTTCCGCAAGTACCAGGGTTCGATGCTCGATCCCGCTCCCGCCGACGTGCTCGCCGCGGGCGACAGCGGGCCGCGGCCGGACGACTTCCGCCCGGAGTGCGAGATGGTGCTGGAGTTCGTCGACGAGGTCTGGAACCAGCGCCGGCTGCACAAGCTCCCGGAGTTCGCGGTGAGAGACCTGTTCCTGCACACGGTCGGCGACCAGACGATCGTCCGCCCCGACGGGTACCAGCGCGACCTGCTGTCGCTGGTGGCGCCGTTCCCCAACGCGCGCTTCGAGGTGCGCGACGTCCAGACCAACCACGCCGAGCGGTACGCGGGCCTGCGCATCGCGGTGATGTGGACGATGACCGGCACGTACCACGGCACCCCCGCCTTCGGGCCCGTCACCGGGGCACCGATCACGCTGCTCGGCGCCTCGCAGTTCCTCGTGCAGAACGGGCGGATCGTGCGCGAGATGCGCGTGTACGACGAGATCGCGCTGCGCGCCCAGATCAACGGCACCCGCGGCGACGGCCCGTCCGCCGAAGCCAACATCTACTGAGCAGATGAGGACAGGTCTCATGGGCAACACCGTCGTCCCACCGGAGGAGATCTCCCGGCGCACGGTCCGGCGATCCGACTGGGTTCCCTGCAAAGCGGCGTTCATCGACTGCCGGACCCCCGGCTCGGACCTCAAGGACAACTACTCGTTCATCGGTCCCGGCGTCTCGCAGAGCGCCAACCAGTTCGTGAACCTGCGCGAGCCGCACGGCTTCAACCTCGGCGCGGCGGGCATGCCGAACGGCGTCACCAACAGCCTGCACCTGCACTTCACCGCCGAGGTGTTCATCAACTTCGGAGGCGAGTTCCAGCTGCGCTGGGGCGCCGACGGTCAGCAGGGCGAGTACCGATCGGCCGACGGGGACGTCATCTCCGTTCCCCCGTGGATCTTCCGCGGGTTCACCAACGTCGGCGCCGACGACGGCATCCTGCTGACCGTGCTCGGCCGCGACGACACCGGCGGCATCATCTGGGGTCCCTCGGTGCTCCGCGAGGCCGCCGGGCACGGACTGCACCTCACCGCCGACAACCGGCTGATCGACACGGTCGCGGGCGACGAGCTCCCGGACGACGTCGCGCTGGTGACCCCGATCAGCCAGGCCGAGATCGACGATCTCGACGAGTTCTCGGTCGAGCAGTTCCGCACCCGCGTCACGCACCCGTCCGACCGGGTGTGGACGCACGAGCCGTTCCTCTGCTCCCTGCTGCCCGGTGGCGGAGCCGAGCTGAGCCTCGTCATCGGGTACGGGCTCAGTGAGAACCGCCAGGCCGCACCGCGTCTGCACGAACCGCACGGGTTCTCCGTGGCGTGGCTGCGGGCGACACCGGGGGAGGGCGTGCTGCGGCACCGCCACGACGAGACCCAGGTGCTCACGGCCAAGGGAGGCCGGTGGGCGGTGCACGTCAACACGGGTGCCGAGGAGGTGACCGTGGAGCTCGGCGAGCTCGACTCGCTCTCGGTGCCCGCGGGCGCGTGGCGGTCGGTGACCCTGCTGGAGGGTGCCGGGGAACTGCTCGTGGTCACCGGTGGCGACCACCGCGCGGTGCTGGAGTGGGATCCCGCGGTGGTGGCCGCAGCCCGAGCGGCCGGCCGGGTCATCGACCCGAACGGCTACGTCGCACCGGCCGCGGTGCTCGGCACGGCGACCGAGGACGACTGAGCCCGGTGGTGGTCGTGGCGGCCTGCCAGATCCCCGCGTCGATCGGCACGAACGATCACGGTCCTCTCGTCGCCGCCGTGCGCGAGGCGGCCGGTCGAGGCGCCGATCTGGTGGTGCTGCCCGAGCTGGCGGTGTGCGGCTACGTGTTCCACACCGCCGCCGAGGCCCGTGCCGCCGCGCAGGACCTGGACGGCCCCACCGTCACGCTCCTGAAATCCCTGTCCCGAGACCTCGGCGTCGTGCTGGTGTGCGGCTTCGCGGAACTGGGCGAGGACGGCGAGGTCTACAACGCCGCCGTGCTGGTGGAGGACGGCAGCGTGAGGACGCGCTACCGCAAAGCGCACCTGTGGGGCCGTGAACCCGAGTTCTTCCGCGCCGGTGACCAGCCTCCCGCCGTCGTGGAGACGGCGATCGGCCGGATCGCGGTCATGATCTGCTACGACCTCGAGTTCCCGGAATGGGTCCGGCTGACCGCCTGCGCGGGAGCGGATCTCATCGCCGTCCCCGCCAACTGGCCGCTGGACCACCACCCCGTTCCGGATCGGGCGATCGAGGTCGTCAAGGCCCAGGCGGCGGCCGCCACGAACAGGACGTACGTCGTCGTGGCGGACCGCTGCGGCCGGGCACGCGGAGTGGACTGGATCGGCGGCAGCCTGATCGCCGCGGACACGGGCCACCTGCTCGCCGGTCCGGCGACGGGCGTCGCCGCCCCCGCCGTGCTGACGTGCCACCTGGACCCGGCCACGGCACGGGACAAGTCGGCAGGTCCTCACAACGACGTGATGGACGACCGCAGGCTTGAGCTGTACCAGCAGTTCTGACCGCTGGGGGACCTGCTCACCGAGGGACAGCGGCCGCGAACTGCTGCGACAACGTGCCCGCGCGGGTCAGCAGCTCCTCGTACTCGTCGAGCAGGCGCGCCGCGTGCGGGTCGGCACTCACGCCGGGCGCCGTCCGGGCTCGCCTGGCGACGTTCATCCCGTGGAACGCGAGCATCACCATCACCTCGCTGAGGATGTCGACCTCGCTCCTGGCCGCGGGCTCGCCACCCGAGTCCTGGTCGGGCAGCTCCAGCAGCGCTTCGCGGAGCCTGCGCCTTCCTTCTGGTGTGATCGGTGTGTTCATCGGATCCCCCAACGTCTCGAACCACCGCGAGTTTAGGCTGCTCGACCGGCGGCGACCGGCTGACGTGAAGCCGAAGGTGGCCGACGGCCGACTCGGCCAAGTAGCGTCGGCATGTGCCAGAAGAGGGTGAGGTCATCGCCGGGCGGTACCGGCTGGTGTCGCCGATCGGGCAAGGATCCATGGGGGTGGTCTGGCAGGCCCGCGACGAGCAACTCGACCGCGTGATCGCGGTCAAACTGCTCAACACGGATCGGAGATCCCCGGACGCGGTGGCGCAGATGCTGCGCGAGGGCCGGGTCGCCGGCCGGCTGCGGCACCCGCACGCGATCAGCGTGCACGAGGTCGTCGAGCACGACGGCAAGCCCTGTCTGGTGCTGGAGTACCTGCCGTCCCGCAGCCTCGCGGCGCTGATCGCCGAACGGGGCGCGCTGCCGCCGGGCGTGGTCGCGGCCGTGGGCAGGCAGGTCGCCGCCGCGCTGGCGGCGGCACACGCGGAGGGCATCGTCCACCGGGACGTCTCGACGTTCAACGTCCTGCTGGCCGAGGACGGCATCGCGAAGATCACCGACTTCGGCATCGCCCGCGCGGTCGGCGAGGGCACGGTGACCGACGCCCGCGTGATCGTCGGCACGCCGGCCTTCCTGGCGCCGGAGGTGGCGGCGGGTGAGGCGGCGACGTTCGCCTCGGACGTGTTCTCCCTCGGCGCGACCCTCTACGCGGCACTGGAGGGCACGCCGCCGTTCGGTGTGGACGACAACCCCTACGCGCTCCTGCAACGCGTGGTCCGCGGGGAGTTCGAGCCGCCGCGGTCGGGTGGCCCGCTCGGCGAGGTGCTCGTGCGCCTCCTGCACCGGGACGCGGCACACCGCCCGACGATGGCCGAGGCCCACAAGCTGCTCGCGGCGGTCGCGGAGGGACTGCCACTGCCCGCCGGGCCCCCGAAGAGCGGGACGCGGATGCTGCCCGTCCGCCGCCACCTGCCACGCCGGGTGATCGCGCTGGTCGCCGGTGCGGCCGTCCTGGTCGCCGCCGGTGTGGTGATCGGCACCGTCGTGCAGGGCGACCGGCCCAGCAGCAGCGCCCAGACCGGCTCCACCACGGCGACGACCACGGCCGCGCCCGCCTGCGTCGCCCGGTACGAGGTGACCAACTCGTGGCCGGGCGGCTACCAGGTCGAGGTGACCGTGGGCAACACCAGCCCGGACGGCCTGACCGGCTGGACCATCACGTGGCAGCCGGCCGCGGGCCACACCATCGGCAACCTGTGGAACGGCACCCTGACCCAGGACGCGACCGCGGTGACCGTCACCAACGCCGGCTACAACGCCGTGCTCGCCGCGGGTGGAACCACCTCGTTCGGGTTCGTCGCCGCCGGTCCCGAACCCGCCCGCCCGGCCGTGACCTGCTCCAGCGCCAACTGAACCTCGGCTCACCGGCCACTGCCGTGCCGGGATCAGGACGTGCCCGTGGCACCTGGGACACTGGACCTCCGATCAACCGCAAGACCAGGAGTGCACCGTGCAGCAGGGAACCGTCCGCTGGTACGACCTAGAGCGCGGCTTCGGCTTCCTCGCCCCCGACGACGGCAGCGCCGACATCTTCGTGCACGTCTCGCAGGTGCAGGGCGAAGGCGCGGCCCGGGCACTGCGCGAGGGCCAGACGGTGGAGTTCGAGACCGGTGAGGGCCCCCGCGGTCCGCAGGCGCTGCACGTCGCCGTCACCGGGGACGCCTCGCCCGCCGCGACCCTGGGCGTGCTCGCCACCGTCTCCTGGTACGAGCCGGCCAAGGGCTACGGGTTCGCCGCGCCGGACGGCGGGGGCGCGGAGGTGTTCGTGCACTCGTCCGCCATCGTCACCGGGGGCGTCCTCGCGGCGGGGCAGCGGGTCGCGTTCGTCGTCGTCGCGGGGGAGAAGGGCCCGCAGGCCCAGCACCTGGTGCCCCTGAGCTTCGACGCCGGGGTCCAGCGAGCCCCTCTGGTCGTGCCCGGCGACGGCGCCGACGGCTCCGTCCTGTGGTTCGACGAGGAGAAGGCGTTCGGCTTCGTGGCCGCCGACGACGGGGCGGGCGACGTCTTCCTGCACGTGCGCGCCCTGGTCGACGACCGGTACCTGCCGGTCGAGGGCGACCGGGTCTCGTTCACCGCGGTCACCGCGGACCAGGGTCGTCAGGCGCGCGACGTGCGCTTCGTGGCCGCGGGCGAGCCGGTGGAGGCCACCGCGCCCGCCGCCCCGTCCCGTTCGGGCCCCCGGCCCGCGGCCCGCGCCGGCGACGGCACGGTGGCCCGCTACGACGGCGACCGCGGCTTCGGCTTCATCACCCCCGACGCGGGCGGGCCCGACCTGTTCGTGCACGTCTCGGTGGTTTCCGGCGAGCCCCTGGAGGCCGGCGAGCGGGTGCGCTTCCGCATCCGGCAGAGCGACCGGGGACCGCAGGCCGACGCCGTCGAGCGCGCCTGAGCTTTCGGTCCGGGCGACGAGTTCGCGATCTTTCTGGGGGACGTCTTGTCAGAGCTCGACCTGTCCTGGGCTGACGCCGGTCACGGCGATCCCGCGTTTCTGGGCGAGATCTTCTCGCTCGCGTTCGTGCGCGGCGTCGAACCCCTCGACGCGTTGCGCCGCATCGGTGGCCTGGAAGACACCCTGGCGCACCGCACGCCCGCGGAGATCGCGGCAGCCCACACGTTCGACGACGGCTACCCCGAGGTGGCCTCGGCGTTCGCGCTGGGCGAGTGGACGGTCCTGGTCCAGCCGACCAGCTACACGCTGAGATACCTGGTGGACGCGCTCTCACGCGGCACCGAGGCGTTCGCCGTCGTGCGGCACGACTACGCGTCGCCGAGCTTCGACCACGCGATCGACGGCACCGTCACCACGCACTTCAACCTCAACTACCCAGAGAGCCGCGGCGGCTCGGACCCGGACCGGCTGCTCCCGCTGATCCGCGAGGCGGGCTTCGACCCGGACGACGAGGACGACTCCGACGACGAGGACGACGAGAGCTGGCGGTACCGCTACGAGGGCGCCGTGGCCCGGGGCATGGCGCTGGCCGGTCGAATCGTCGGCGCTCCGCCCACGTTCGAGCAGGTCAGCGCCTCCCTGCCGAGCATGCACGTCGACAGCTGGTTCAGCCGCACCAAGCCCGCGCACGTCGAGGACGCCCCCGCCGAGGCGGCCCGGCTCGTGGCCGAACTGGACCTGGCCGCCACCCCAGGCCTCGCCGCGGCCCTGGCCGCCGCGCCCGTGGTCGTCACCCAGGACAGCGACCTGGGCCGGCACGTGCGCGAGTGGTCGGCGCTGGCACGGCGGGCGGACTGGTCGCTCAACCTCGAACGCAGCCGCATGACCGACGAGCAGCGCTCCCGCGGCTACCGCTTCGGCCACCTGACGATGGCGCTGGCCGCCACGTTCCGCGCCGACCTGGCCTGACCGAGGGAGAACCCGATGCCGGACCTGCAGATCCCCGCCGACGGCCTGAGCCACACCGCCCTCTACACCGCCTGGGTACGGCACGTGGAAGCCTCCCAACCGCACCCGCTCTTCACCGACCCGCTGGCCAGCCACCTCGTCGCCGAACTGGCGGGTCACCCGGCACTGGACGCGTTCATCGCCCAGATGGGCATCACGTCGAGCGGTTTCCCCTCGTACCACGTGGTGCGCACCCGGTTCTTCGACGACCGGATCACCGCCGCACTGGACAGCGGCGTGCGCCAGGTCGTGACCCTCGCCGCAGGAATCGACGGACGCACGACGCGCCTGCCGTGCCCACCGGGCACCCGCTGGTTCGAGCTCGACCTGCCGGGCATGACCGAGTTCAAGACCGCCGTGGTCGCCAGCTCAGGTCTGACCCCGGCCTGCGAACGCATCGGCGTGGCCGCCGACCTCGCCGCGAACTGGACGAAACCGTTGCGCGAGGCCGGTTTCGCGTTCGACCAGCCGACCGCGTGGTTGGTCGAGGGCGTGCTGATGTACCTCACGCCGGCGCAGGGCGACGCACTGCTGGCCGAGGTGACCGCGCTGTCGGCGCCCGGCAGCCACCTGCTCCTCGAACACCTGCAGGTGTCGATGCTCGACGAGCAGGGCGCCCGGGTGCGCGAGGGGCTGGGCAAGCACGGGGTGGTCTTCACGGCGGCGCGAGACGACATCGGGGACTGGCTCGGCGCCGCCGGATGGGAGGCGAGCGTCCACGAGGGCGTGGATCCCGCGATCGGCCACGGCCGGTCCGTCGCACCGGTGCCCGCGGCGTGGCTCGCCGCCGCGACCAGGGCCGCGGGGGAGTGACGGCGAGCGTCAGCGCCGGGTTCCGGACACGCACAGCCCTCCAACGGAGGCCCCGGATGATCGTTCAGGAGCCTGCGGATCCGTCTCACGGAGGGCCCGCCGAGGACTGTCCGGCTTGACCTGGGATCAGGAGTTGGCCGCGTCCCAGAGGGTTCGGTGGTGCGACAGGGTGGCTTCCGCGGCTGCCTGGGCCGTCGGCGACACGGGCTCGGACCAGCCGTCCAGCACGTCGATGATCTCTGACACGAGCACCGTGCCTGTTTCGGTGAGCCTGCCGCAGGTCAACGCGGTGGCTGCGGCCTGACGGGTCGCCGTGCGCCAGCGGGCGTGTTCCCGCTCCGCCTGTTCGTCGTCGTAGCGGCGCCAGAAGCCCGCCACGCCCAGGTGGGCGTAGATGCCGTGGAGCAGGCCCACCAATGGACGGGGGTCCGGTCGCCAAGGGGCGTAGAACAGTTCGCCGGAGTCCGCGGCGGCGAGCGGGAACAGGTCCATCAGCACGGAGAGCTTGCCGTGCTGGAGTTCGTGGGTGAGCGCCAGTGCCGCCGCCCGCGGATCCGGCGGCAACGACAGGTAGACGCACCCGAACGCGTCCGCGGCGGTCGCGCTCGCCATGTCGTGGAC
Source organism: Lentzea sp. NPDC058450 (assembly GCF_042721395.1). Taxonomy (NCBI): domain Bacteria; kingdom Bacillati; phylum Actinomycetota; class Actinomycetes; order Pseudonocardiales; family Pseudonocardiaceae; genus Lentzea; species Lentzea sp. NPDC058450. Next base: position 674,034 of record NZ_JBHXLO010000001.1, on the reverse strand, counting down.
GGGTGAAGGGATCGGCGACAGCGTGGTGACGGCGGCGGCGCACTCGCGGGCGACCTCGGGGTGGTGCCGGCTCAGTTCGTCCCACCCCGCCGCCATCACCTCCTGCCAGCGCGGCAGGTCCACATCGGAGTCGAACTCGACCGAGCGCGGCCCGAGAGGCAGCCTGGCCGGCGGGGACGGCACGTGGGGTGCGCCATCCACCCGCAACAGTCCTCCCGAGACGGAATAGCGTCTGCCGCCGCAGGCATGCCCGACGGTGGGGAGGAACAACGCCGCGCACGGTGCGTCGACCTCCACGTCGACGCCCGCCCGCATGGCCGTCGCGACGGCCAACCCGCCGAACAACGAGGGCGCGGCGGTGCCCGGAGCCCTGCTCGCCCGGCTGACGGCGGCCCCGGTCAAAGGATGGGCCAGCACCTCGACGGCCTCCTCGGCGCGGGCCACCGACTTCCAGGCCTCGTAGGCCATGCGGACGTCCGGGCCGGCGTTCCGGGCGATCAGCGAGATCATCATCAGCGTCCGGCTGCGGCGGGCGGACGACAACACGGCGATCGCCTCGGGACCGCCGCCTCCCCGCGCCAGCGCGCGGAAGAGCGGCCAGGGAACTCGGTGCGACATCAGGACTTCCCGGTGAGGGCGGCGATGTCGGCGTGCAGGCGCTGCCGCACGTGCTGGATCAACCGGAACATGTCGGCGCAGTAGACCGTGCGGTGCTCGAACCCGGAGCCGGCGCAGTACCGGTGCGCGGGCAGCCCGCCGCCGCACACGGCCCGGACCTCGCAGTCGCTGCAGGGCAACGGCAACACGTCCGGCACGAGCAGCCGCGCCGCCTCGTCGAACGACGCGTCCGACACGTGCAGGCCCGTCACCGCCGCACCGTGGAACGCCGACGCGAGCTGGTCGGGGCCCTCGATGGCGCCGTCGGTCTCCACGACCACCATCATCGTGGGGCTCGAACCGATGCCTTCCACCGCGGACCTGCCGCCCAGCAGCACGTTCACGATCTCACTGAACATCCGTACCGACGTCTCCGGAACGGGTGCCTGGTACCAGCGGTCGAACACCGCGATCAACCAGTCGGCATAGGCACCCACCCCCGGCGGCGGTGCGCTCCAGTTTCCGTGCGGCAGCAGGAAGTCGATGACGGGCGGAGTGAACGAGATGAGCGCCTCGTAGGTCTCGACCGGATCGCCGGCGAGGTCGATCGTGCACAGCAGGCCGCCGTAGATCGATCGGAAACGGCTCTGCGCCAACGTTTCCAGTGCGCGCGCCACCGCGGCGTGACTGCCGGCGCCGGACCTGTGCACGCGGTGCCGGTCGTGATCAGCTGCGGCACCGTCGATGCTGACTCCCACCCGGACGTCCACATCCGCCAGCGCCTCCAGCACCTCCTCCGACAGCAGCAGGCCGTTGGTCTGCAAGGAGAACCTGGCGACGCCGCCGGTCGAGACACGAACGGAGTCCACGAACCGCCGGATGGCGGGGACGCCGGCGAGGAGCGGTTCGCCGCCGTGCAGCACCACGTCCACGGTGGGCAATCCGTGCGCGCGAACGTGTTCCCCGATGCGGAACGAGGTCTGCTCGAGGATCTCGGCCGGCATCCGCACCGGTCTGGACCGCCACCGCTGGTCGGCCATCTCGTAGACGTAGCAGTAGTCGCAGGCGAGGTTGCACCGGCTGTGGATCTTCACCACGAACTGGCGCAGTACCTGTTCCATCGGTGCTCCAGTCCGGTCGGCTCCGGGCATGGTGACACGTTCGCCGCGCAGCGGTATGTCCACCGGTAGAGGGATTCGGAGTGAGCCACCTGCCTGCGCTGACTATGATTGCGCGGCACTGCTTTAGCCGACTGGCCGGGCGAGGAGCACGACGTGGCTGACGATCCCGAACTCACGTCCGAGCTCATCGACGTCTCCGGGCTCACACCGGAGCAGGTCGACGCGATGCCGGAGTCGGTCCTGCGGAACTCGCTGCGGCGGATGCTCGCCGAGGACCCGTCGACGCCGGGGCAGTACGCGTCGTTCCAGAACCGTTTGTAGCCGTCGCTTCACCTGTTCAGCTGATCCACCCCGCTGGAACTACAAGTAGCGTGAGCACCCCTTCATGCCACCACGGTACGCGCGGGGAGACGTGATGAGCACGATCGTCGCCTTTCTGTCTCCTGGTGCCGGTGCGGGACAGACGAGCACGCTCGCGAACCTCGCCGTGGTGCTCGCCGGTTCCGGCAGACGGGTCCTGATCGTGGACTGGGTGACCGAACCTCCCCGCACGTCCCGATATCTGACTCCGTTCCTCGTCGACCGCCTGCAGCTCGACGACGTGCTCGGCGCGGACCTCACGACAGCTCTCTCGGCGAACCTCGGCCACGCGCCGGAACCCGAGGTCGCCCGGTTCGTGTTGCCCCGGTCGACCGGCGTCGTCGACGTGGTGGCCGTCGGCACCACGACATCGCCATCCGGCCCGAACACACCGGGTGGGCTGCGAGACCTCCTGCTGGACACCGAATACGACGAGATCTTCCTGGACGCCTCCGCCTCCACACGACGGGAGTGGGTGTTCGAGTTGGTGGCGGAACTGTGCGACGCAGTGGCGTTGTGCTTCACCGCGCGTGAGGGGGCGATCGGCAAGGCCGCCGACCTGGGCGTCGCGGTGAGGAGGCGGGCCCGCGGGCAGATCGACCTCATCCCGGTGGCGACGATGTTCGACGAGCAGTACCTCTCCAGAGCCGAACGGGCCTTGGGGGCGATCCGCGCGGCGTTCGCGGAACTGCTGGAGAACCAGCGGCGCCGCTTGGTACCGGGGGTCGCCGTCGAGATCCCGTACCGACCGCACGACTCGTACGAACCGCTGCTCGCCGTTCTCGTCGAGCAGCGGGAGGCCGGTTCGCGGTTGCTCGCGGCGTACGGAGAGCTGGCGGCGGCGGTCACCGACGGCGCGGTCGAGGCCACCCCCGAGGTGTCGCCGCTCGTCGCTTCTCGCTACCGCCGCCGCTACGGCTTGGAGACCTACGACCTGCCGCCGTTGGTGCTGCTGCACGACGCACGGGGCAGGCCGTGGGCGGACTGGATCCGCGACCAGGTCAGCGCGGCCGGCATGCCGGTGCTGAGCGAGGTGCCGGCCGCTGGGAGCGTCACCGGCCCGACCCAGATCGCGTTCGTCGAGACCGAGGAGGGGCCGGGCCACCACGTCCGTTCGGTGCTCGACCACCTCGAACCGCCTCTCACCGAACGCGGCGTCGAGGTCGTCAGGCTGCTCGTCGCGAGCGCCCGGGAGTACGAGGCAGGCGAGGCCGTGACCACCGTGGAGCTCGCGGACACGACCGAGGAACGTGCGCGCCAGGGCCTCTACCAGCACTTCGTCCTCCTCGGGCCCTTCGAGGTGGGTGGCGCGGACGGTAGCCGGTTTCCCGGCAGCAGCCCTCTGGTGCGCGTGCTGCCACCGCGCAACCAGGACTTCGTCGGCCGCGATCGTCAACTGGAGCACCTCAGGGATCGGCTGGTGCCGGGCACGCCCGCACGGATTCAGGTGACGGGACCGCCCGGTGTCGGCAAGAGCGAGTTCGCCCGCGAGTTCGCGCACCGCTTCGCGCACGACTACGACCTCGTCCACTGGGTGGCCGCCCACGATCGTCAGGCGCTGTCGGACGCCGTCGGATCGATGGCGACCAGCGTTCGCGACGCGACCGAACTGCGCGGCGGTGACGTGCTGAGCGTCTTCCTCGCGGAGCAGGCCAAACGCTGGCTCATCGTCTACGACAACGCGGACGATCCCGCGGTGGTGGACGACCTCGCTCCCGCGATCGGCGCGGGTCACGTCGTCGTCACCACCACCCGGCCGCACCCGCTGACCGGCGAGGAACTGCCGCTCGCCGAGTTGTTGCCGGCGGAAAGCACGCTCCTGCTGGCCAGACAGGTGCCCGGACTGTCCGGTGTGGACGCGCAACTGGTCGCCGGCGCGGTGCGTCACCAGCCGCTCGCCGTCGAACTGGTCGCGGCCTGGCTCGGTCAGATGGCTCAGGCCGCCGGCACCTCGGCAGACCTGTCGCCGGTCGTGGCGGAGTTGCTCGGCAGGCTGAACGGACAGGACGACACGACGGTGGACGCGCAAGTCGTCGACCTGCTGACGGAGACCGCGCGGGCCACCCCGCTCGGCAGGGTGACCGTGCTGCTGGCCGAGATGTGTGCGTTCCTGTCACCGGAGGGCGCGGACATCAGGATGTTGCGGGCCAGCGCGGTGTGGCACGCGCTGGTCGCGGCCGCGGGTGAGGACGCCGCACTGCTGCAGGGCGGCGCGGACGAACTGGACCTGGTGCTCTGGGCGGGCACGCGGTCCGGTCTCCTCGAGGTGGACTGGGGTCGTCGTCCGCTGGTGCGCATGCACCGCGTGGTGCAGGCGGTGTTGCGTGAGCTGATGCCGCCGGAAGTCCATGCCGTGCGCCGGGAACAGTTGCTCTCGGCCCTCGCCGCGTACGCGCCGTCGGACGTGGACCTCGACTTCGCCTCGGGTGCGCGGCGGTACGCGGAACTGCAGAAGCACGTCGCCTTCTCCGGTGCGCTGGAGTCGAGCGCGGAACCGGTGCGCCGCTGGCTGGTCAGTCAGGTGCGGCACGGCTACCTCGACGGAGGCCCCGGCCGGTGGCGGGTTCTGCTCGCGCTGTCCGAGGAGCTCATCGCACGCTGGTCGGCCGAGTTCGGCGACGCCGACGGACTGCTGCTCCGGCTGCGCGGCCAAGCGGCGAACCTGTACCGGGGGCTCGGCGACAACCGCTCCGCCAGGGAGCTCGACACCGCGGTGCTGGGGCACCAGCGCAGGGTGCTGCCGCGCAACCACCCGCAGACGTTGATCACCGCTCGCGGCCTCGGAGGCGACCTGCGCGGGCTCGGCAGGTTCGCGGACGCGCTGCTCGAGGACCAGGTGACCTGGGAGGGGTTCCGGCAGTCACTCGGCGAGGACCACCCGCACACCCGCATCGCCGCGAACAACCTCGCGTTGTCCCACTTCCTGTCCGGTGACGCGTCCGCCGCTCTCGCCGTGGAACGTGACAACTACCGGCGCCGCAGCCGCCTGTTCGGCCTGGACGACATGCAGACCTGGTGGTCGATGTGCGGAATCGGCGTCTACCTGCGCGAGCTCGGCCAGCTCACGGCGTCGACCGCGGCCCTGCGCACCGCGCTCGAGCACGTGCAGGAGCTGCGGCAGGAGAGGAACCTGCTGAGCTTGAAGATCCGGTGGAACCAGGCCATCACCGAACGGCACGACAACAGGGCGTCCGCCGCGGCCGTCCGCAACCGGGGAACCCTGCGCGACTACGTCCACGAGCTCGGCGAGAAACACCCGTGGACACTGGGATGCCGGTTGAGCCTTGCCCACGACCTGCGCCGGATGGGCGATCTCGAGGGTGCCACCGCGCACGCGTCCGCCTGTCTGGCAGGCTTCGTCGAGGACGTAGGACTGGACGAACACCACCCGTTCGTCGCGGTGTGCCGCATGGGGCTGGCCAGTGTGCTGCTGGACGCGGGCGACCTCGAAGCGGCTGCGGACCTGGTCGTCCTCGCCCGCAACGAGTTCACCGCCCACCTCGGCGTGCCGCACCCGTGGACGCAGGCGGCCAGGTACCACCACGCCGCGATCCTCCACGCGGGAGGTGACCACGGCGCGGCCTGGAGCCAGGTGGCCGACGTCCACGCCGCGTGCGACGACTACTTCGGCAACCGGCATCCGTACACCCTGGTCACCGGTGAGTACCTGCGGAGCGGTGACTGGGGCCCCATCGACGTCGACGTTCCGCAGACCTGAGGACGGTGCCACGTGAGCAACGAGGAACCGGTCACGGTCAGCACGGAGAGCCACGTCGGCGGCGCGTTCACCGAGGCGATCGAACGATGCCGGGACGCGGTCGCCCGGGAAGCCTCGATCGCGCACCTGTCGCACTACAGCCTGGGTTCCCACGACTTCTCGATCGACCGGATGGGCGCAGCTCAGCAGTGGCAGCGGGACGACCTGGTCGTGCTCGGCCGCCGGTTGTGGTTCCAGTTCACCCGCCTCGAGCGCACGCTGCTCGACGCGCGTACCGGCGCGTTGATCCGGATGGTCGCTCAGTCCACCGAGGGTGCCGTGATCTGCGTGGCCACCCAGCCGGGTGACCAGCTCGTCGGTGTCGTCGTGGCACCGGCGGGCACCCGGGCGCTGCCGTCCACACCGCAGGTCCGCGAGACGGACGCGCTCGTCTCGATTCTGGCCGACGATCTCCGGGCAATGACCCGGCTGCGGTCGCAGAACCCCGGCGGATGGGCCACCGTCGACGACTTCGTTCCGCTCATCGGCGAGGTGACCGACCCCAGGGTGACGGTGCGCGTGCCCGGCGCGCCGGGTGTGGACCGGGTGACCGAGATGGCGACGCGGGCGTTGCTGGACAAGCACCTCCACTTCGTCGCGTACGTCGTGGACGGTGAACTGGCGGTCACCGCGGACTCGCTCGGCGAGCCGGAGCTGAGCTCGTTCTTCACCCAGATCGACGTCGACCTGCGTCGCCGGTTCTACATCGCGCTGAGCAGGCAGTTGCCCGAGTCCGTGGCGGCGCTGAACCGCATGCTCTCCTCGGTCCCGGGCGGCAGGCTGCTCAGGTTCGTCCTGGACGTCGAGCAGGGCGCCGTCTACTACTACCGCCTCGGTCCCGGGCGGTATCTCGTCGGCGTGACCCTGGACCAGAGCGCTGTCTTCCACGGCGACGACTCCATGGCACGCCTCGCCGAACAGGTCCTGCGCGATGGCTGAGCGGGTGCAGCACAAAGCGTTGTCGCACCGCGCCATCACGCTGGCCGGCCTCGCCCTGGTGGTGCTCGGCGTGGGCCTCGCGATGGCGCTGGTCTGGGCGTACGGCGGTGGCACCGATGCCGAGCGCAACAAGCTCGACGCGATCAGGACGGCGGGCACCATCGTGGTGGGCGCGGGAGGTGCCGGCGCGTTGTGGCTGGCTGCTCGCAGACAGCGCTCGGCCGAGATCTCCTTGCAGCAGAAGGAACACGACCAGCGCCAGGTGGAGATGGCGCACGTGCTCACCGAGCAGACCGCGGCGAACACGCGGGCCGACACGGTGGAGCGGCTGACGACTGAGCTGTACGGCAAAGCCGTCGAACAGCTGGGGTCCGACAAGGTCCCGGTCCGGATGGGCGGCATGTTCGCGCTGGAGCGGCTCGCGCAGAACATCCCCGGCCAACGGCAGATGATCGTGAACGTTCTGTGCGCGTACCTGCAGATGAGCCTGCCGGAGGACGACGAGCAGGAGCCGCAGGTGCGCGCGAGGGCCCAGGCGATCCTCGTCGCGCACCTGCGTCCGGCCGCGGGCGACCGGTTCTGGGAGGACACGGATCTCGACCTGAGCGGCGCGCGTCTGTCCGAACTGGACCTGAGCGGCTGCCGGATCCGCGCCGGCAGGTTCGGTGGCGCTCACCTCGGTGGGACGACCTCCCTGCGCCGCGCGGAGTTCGCCCAGCTGTCGTTCGACGGCGCGGCGTTCGACGGCGAGGCCTTGTGCGACGAGCTCGTCGTCACCGGGGAATCCTCCTGGCGCAGCACGGAGTTCCGCGGTGACACCCGGTTCGACGGAGCACGGTTGCGCGGCCGCGCGAGGTTCGACCGGGCGGTGCTGAGCGGGCAGTCCGTGTTCGCCGGCACCGAGTTCGGCGGCGACGTGTCGTTCGACGGCGCGGTGTTCCACGGCGACACCCGTTTCCAGCGCGCGGTCTTCCTGCGGATGGCCTCCTTCGACGGCGCGGGCTTCGCGCGGCAGGCGCGGTTCACCGGGGCCTGCTTCGCGGGCGAAGTGGCGTTCGACGGAATCCGGTGCACCGACCTGCGGTTTGACGAGATCACCGCGAGGGCGGATCTGCCGGGGTCGGCGACACGTGCGTGGCCATCGGGATTCGCGCTCGGCGGTACCTGCCCAGCACCTTCCGGACACGACGGGGAGTGGGTTCGGGTCGTCAGTGGAACCCGTGGCGGACGTTGACGCCGAGGGTGTAGAAGGTCCGCACCAGTTCCGGCTTCCTGCCGCCCGCCAGTTCTTCCAGCCTGGCGATCGGCACCTGTTCGGTGACCCGGTCGAACGCGTGGCAGATCTCGTCGAGCCGGTCGTAGGCGGCCACCGGCACGGGGGAGACGGCCGAGGCCTCCCGGTACCAGGCACCGACCTCGGCGCGGAACCGCGTCACGATCTCGTGCAGCAGGATTGCGACCGCGGCGGGCTCGAGTCCCTTCCGCAGGTGCAGGAGCAGCCGGGACGGGCGGTCGCCGGTGAACTCGTCGGCCAGCACGGCCCGGATGTCCAGCACCTCCGTCAGCTGGTCGATCGCCTTGACGAATTCCTGGTCGACGTGCGGGGGCAACCGGAGGGCGGGTTCGCCCAAGGCCGGTTCGCCGTCGCGCATCCGATGCAGTTCGCCGGCGATCTCGTCCAGTCGGGCCGCCATCGTCTCGAGGCTGGCGTCGGACGTGGACCGCACCTGGTCCAGCCGTTCCGCCACCCGTTCGACGAAACCGTGGATGCTGGCCTGCTGCCGGGTGATCTGCTCCAGCGCCTGGTAGATCTTCTCGATCGGCTCGTGCCCGGTCTCCGCGCTGACCTCGCTCCTGATGGCGCGCAGCAACGCGGTCATGTGGTCGGCGTAGGCCAGCCGCTGGTAGACGAGCGGGGGCCGGCTCAGCACGCCGACGAGCCGGTCAGCGGGCTCCGCGGCCAGGCCGCCGTTCACCACGAGCAGCACCCGGCAACCGAGCTCGATCTGGCGCAGCGCGAGCACCTTCGACGTCAGGCGTTCGGCGTCGCGGAAGTTGAGCACCGACTCCGTCAGCACCACGGCGCATCCAGCGGAGCCGTCCGGGAACGACACCCAGAAGTCCACGCGGGTGTCGACGGTTCGCCCGACGAAGTACTGCTTCAGGTAGGTGAGGCCCTCGGCGTCCAGCAGCCGCGCCGTCGCCGCCTCCACGTCGTCCACGCTGGACAGTCGCGCGCTCTTGGCCGCCTCCCTGACCAGGTCGTCGGTGATCGGCGTGCCGTCGGTGGACCACCTCCGGTAGAGCTCGCTGCAGAGCTGGATGATCTTGCGTGGCACGCCGTCCGCGATGCCGACGAGATAACCGACGACGTCTCTCGGGAACGGGTTGTCCCGCGCGTCACCGAGCGCCTCCTCGATGTACTCGCACACCTGGTCCGTGCCGAACCCGGACATCCTGATCCGGTGCGTGATGCGCTGCCGCACGTCCGGGCGCAACTCGCTCTCGAGTTCCGGCAGGCCTGCCAGCACGAGAAACGCGCCGGCGGAACCGGCCTGCTGCAGCAACGACTTGAAGGCTGTCATACCGGCGTCGTCCGGCCCGGCCGCCACCAGTTTGTGCAACTCGTCGACGACCATCAGCAACTGACGGTCGTCGCGGGCGTGGAGCCGGACGAACCCGCTCATCGCCGCCAGCGCGGCGTCGTTGGAGTCGAGCCGCTGATGGATGCCGCGTTCCACCAGCATCTGGTCGGGGGGCCCGCCGCGCAACCAGCTCCACACCGCGTTCTTGAGGCGGTTCTTCTCGTCGTCTTCCCGCAGCAGCAGGGCCAGCGCCTTGCTGAGCATGGGGTGCCGCGTGATTTCGGTGAGTCGTGCCTCCGTCCGCCCGTGCAGGCTGGACAGCGGGAGCGACACGTTCCTGGCTCCGTGCTGGGGATCGAGCGCTCCCTCGCGCAGCAGCTGGATCTGCTGTGGCGAGAGGATTCCGGTGGCGTGCAGCTCCTCGGCGACGATTTCCGCGTAGACCTCGTTGACCGGTTCGAGCACGTCCTCCTGCCGCAACGCGTCGGTGAACGCGCGGTACAGGCCGGCGAGCCCGTTCGGGTTCGCCTCGAGGTAGAAGCGGCGGCACCGCGCGTCCACGTGCTGGAGCAGTTCTGCGGCCAGACGGGACTTGCCGGTGCCGTAGTCGCCGACGACCACGATCACGTTGCCCGTGCGCGGAGCGGCGAGGTAGGCGTCGAGGTGCGCCTTCGCCACGCGAATCGGATCGGTCTCGACACGCGGCCCGTCGACCTCGGGCGCGTGGGTGACCGCCATGGAGCTGAACGGGTTCGCGGTCATCGGCGGATCCTGAAGTCGTCGAAGAACCTCTCGTAGAACAGCCGGGTGATGTCCTCGTAGGTCACCCAGTCGCGATCGGTGTACCCGCTGTTCTGCCTGCCGCGTTCGTCGTACACCTCCGAGAGGATCCGTTGCAGCATCGCGATGGACTTGAGCGGCCCGGCGGCCCTGTCCATCGTGTCGGTGCTGATCCGGGGGTAGTGACCCCGGCCCTGGTGCCGTGCCAGCCTGTCCTCGATGAACCGGCGCACGTCACCCTGGTTCAGCGGCCCCACGGTCAGCGTGATCGGCGGCACCGGCGAGGAGTCTCGCACCCGCAGCACCTGCGCGTGCCCGAGGTAGGACGACTCCGCGAAGAACAACAGCTTCCGCCGCGCCAGTCCCGCGTACGCCACGACCTCTTGCTCGACCTCCTCCGCCGGGGGCAGCAGCACGATCAGCACCACGTCGCCCGGCAGCGCATTGCCCAGCCCGGCGTACAACCGGCTGGGGCGTGCCGAGTCCAGCAGCGCCAGATCGTCGCGGGGGATCAGCCCGGTGTGCGTCAGTTCGTCCAGCAACCGTGCCGCGACGAGGGCCATGCGTTCCTCGACGGACTGCCGTGACCCGTCCCGGGTGAGGTCGACGACCACCCCGCGCAGCCCGCCTTCGGCGAGCCGGTCCCGCGTCCAGTGCGCGCACCGGTTGATCAGGGCCGTCTTCCCGCACCCGGACTCACCGGTGACGAGCACGAGCCTGCCGTCCTCGCGGAGGTTCTCCGAGGCGGCCATCCGGCGCGTGTACTCCTGGAACGCCGCGAGCGTGTGGTTGACGTCGACGTACAGCTCGTCGTGCGCCTGGTACCGCCAGGGGCAGAGCGGGCGCAGCGGCGACTCCTCCCAGCCGGGGATGAGGAAGGGGTTGATCGCCGGCGGCTGTGTGCTGTCCTGTGCCATCGCCCGGTGACCACCGCCTCTCGGTTCACCCCTCATGTCGCCTCGTGGGTACGGAGTATTACCACGGCCCGCGCGGGTGCGAAGACCGCCGATCGGTGAGAAGTCCTTGCGCAGGCGGACATGTGTGGTCAGAAGTTCGACGTGATGGCGGCGACCAGCTGGTCGGCGACCGACTTGGAATCGCCGGCCGTGTACGAGCCGGCCGCGGTGGCGTCGGCGATCCCCTGCAGCTGCCCGCGTGCGTCGACGTCATTGCCCGATACACCGTAGGCGATGGTGAAGACCCGGACCGGCTCGACGTCCGGGTTGAAGGCGATGCGGTTGATCAGCTGGTCGAGCTTGAGACCGCCGGAGGGTTTGTTGTCCTTTCCGTCGCTGAGCAGGACAACCGCGTTGATGGCCTTCTTGTCGAGTTGCTGGCGCATGTGGGTGACGGCCTGGTCGACGGTGTCGATCATCCCGGTGTCGCCGCCCGCCTGCAGGGAGTTGATCCTGTCCGCGATCTCCTGGCGCTTCGCGTCGGTCAGCGGGCCGATCGCCGACAGTTCGCAGTGGTCGTCACGACAGCCAGGCCCCTTGCCCACGACGTCGGCGCTGGAGAAGTTCCACACGCCCAGCCGGTCGGAGTCGGTGAACTTGTCGATGATCGCGGCGCGGTACCGCTTCACGAGGTCCAGTTTGGACTCGCAGCGGACGGCGGACGGGTCCTGTGGGGCGGATTCCCGCACGCAGTGCTTGTTCTGGCTCTCTGTCCCGCTCGTGCCGTTCACGCTGTCGTTCATCGAGCCGGAGGTGTCGACGACGAACAGGACGTTGGCGGGCTTGCGCACGGAACTCCACGCCGACAGCACCTTGCCGAGCGTGCGCGCGGACGGTGTCTCCATCTCCTTGAACTCGAACGAGGGGGAGACACCGTTGCTTTCGGTGGCGAGCTCACCTGACACGTGTGCGGGATCGCGGAAGCCCAGTTGCCCGAAGCGCTTCTGCGCCTCGGGAGAACGCAGGTGGCGGAGGAAGTCCTGGCTCAGGTCCCGCTTCGCCTCGGACATGTCGGGCCAGGCGAGTTCGACGTAGGGGTGGTCGTGGAAGATCGTGCCTTCCTTCGGGTACATCGCGACGAGTTTGGTGGCCGGCGGTGCCTCCCAGGGAGCCGCGGGGGAGAGCGCGCCACTGGGATAACCGGCGTTGTAGGCCAGCATCGAACTCTCGTCCACCGTGATCGCGGAGACGTAGGAGAGGGCCTGACCGTTGCGCTCGGCGTTGCGCAGGTTCCGCAGGAAGTGCAGGCTCGTCTCGCCGTAGTGCACGATCGCCTGCTCGATACCACCGACGAACTTGCGGGCCTCCGGGTCGTCCACGACGCTGTCGTCGAGTCGTCCGTCCGAGTCCGCGTCGGCGCGAAACGCGTGGAGCGCTCCGATGGTCGCGTTGAGGCCGGAGGTCGAGTAGTTGGGGTTGGTCTTGCCGAGCCGGAACGGGCCCCAGTTCTTGTCGAACCTGCCCCAGCCCCGCGGGTCCTTCGCCAGCTCGGCGAGGGTGCGCCAGCTGACCTCCTTGGTCTCCGGCCAGCCGAGCACCTCCGCCATGGGTTTCGGCATCGCGATCACCATCGGGGTGGTGACCACCGACCCGCTGCTCTTGGCCGGCAGCGTCGCGGCCCTCTCGCTGTCGGCACGGTCGCGCGCGATGTCGAGCCACTCACTGGAGGCGGGCGACCACACGTCAGGCCGCTGGCCGTCCGCAGGGGTCCACCCGCGAGCCAACGCGTTCGCGGCGCTCCCGGAGTTGAGTTCGGTGACCACGATCTGGGCGCAGTGCCCGTCCGCAGTGCGCGTGCCGTACCCGTCCGCGATCTCCTTGACCAGCTCGCTCTTGTCCGCCGACACGCCCACGTGCACGAACGTGTCCGGCGTCGTCGAGCACCGCAGCAGTTCGGCCACCGGATTCGGGCCGCTGACCAGGTGCATGATCACGGGCGTGACGGTGTACGCCAGCAGTGCGACGACGGCCGCGAGGGCGGTCCACCGCGTCCTGGCCTGACGCCAGAACGGTGCGGGCCTGGCGGACGCGCGCTCCTGCGCGGCCGCCAGAGTCTCCGCATGAGCTCTGGCCTGGGCGTGCACCCACTTCGGAACGGCGTCGGCGAACGGCGCGCACACGTCGATGACCTCCTGCAACGACGGCCGCCGCAGCGGGTCCTTGTCGAGGCAGCGCTGGACGAGGCCGGTGAGGGCGCTGTTCCAGCCCGTGAGGCCGCTCAGGTCCGGTTCGTCCTCGAGGATCCGGCGCATCGTGTCGTCGGGGTCGTTGCCGAACGGGGGCGCGCCGGTCGCCGCGTACACGAGCAACGCCCCGAGCGAGAACACGTCGCTGGCTGCGGTGATCTCCTCGGTGCCGCGGGCCTGTTCGGGTGACATGAAGGCGACGGTGCCGATGGCGCCGTGCCGCGTGATGCCGACGTCCTCCCGGTTCTTCGCGATGCCGAGGTCGATGATCCACAGGTCCTCGGCGCCCAGCAACACGTTGGCGGGCTTGAGGTCGCGGTGCACCAGGCCCTTGGCGTGGACGAGCAGCAACTTCCGCGCGAGCGCGCCCGCGAGCCACGCGACGGACGACGGCCGCCACGGGTTGTTCGCGAAGACCAGTTCCTGCAGCGGTGTGCTCGGCAGGTACTCGGTGGCGAACCACGGCTGTTCGGCGTCGGCGTCGGCGTCGAGCAGGGTCGGGAACTCCCCGTCGGCGGCAGCGCCGAGGCTGTCTACAGACCGGATCTCCCGCCGGAACCGTTCGCGGCTCACGGGATTCCCGGCGAGATCGGCACCCATCACCTTGACGACGACCAGCCGGCCGCCCGGCCCGTCCGAACCCAGGTAGACGGTGCCCGTGGCGCCCGCACCCACCCGGCCGAGCAGCGCGTACTCGCCGATCTCCCGCGGGTCGCCGTCCTGCAACGGCTCCAGCTTCAGCGCGTCGAGCAGTTTCTCCGCGTCCTGGCCGGGTTTGGGCAACAAGAACCAAAGACTGGTCAGCGCGGCGAGCGCGCTGATGACGCTGCCCCATTTGTCAGCGGTGTCCAACGTCTGGAACGTCAGAAACACGATCAATGACGCCACGGCCGCGGCGAACGCGACTCGGGCCACGGTCCGGCGGTTCGGCAACTCGAGCTCTCCCACGTTTTCCGGAATCAGAGGAGTCGTTCTCGCGCCTGTCGGCGGCGGCGACTCACCCAACGTCTTCGAACGTCGCGCCCCAAACGTTACCGAGGGCAAGTCCACTGTGGATATTCCAGGAAAGTCGGAATTCCATGCGGTGTTCACGCATCCGGCTTTTGGAGCCGCCCTGCCGGCTTCTGTCCACCTCGCATGGCATCGCGAATGATGTCGCAACGGGGCCTTTGTGCGTGCCCAGAAGTGGTCCCCGCGCACTATGGCTGGTGCGCACGAGCAATTGTGAGAAGGACGTCGGGATTCTCGCTCTGCGCCATCGGCTCGTGGTCTTGAGCAGACAGTTCGGCGATCAGCGCGCACGGCTGCTGGTCAGCCCGCACACCAGAATCGGATGGGGTCTCCGCCGACGAGTTCGCCGACGGAGACCTCAAAGCGGTCCGGCAACCCCGGGATGCCCCAGGTACGGGGTGCGGACCTGGGCGGCTACTTCGGCGCCGGGTTCCAGGCTCCGGCGTCGGAGATCCACGCGCCGGTCGGCACCAGCGTCGACCGGTTGAGGACGCGGTAGCTCGTGGTGTCCCTGTCCCAGCGGGCGAACAACGGGAACAGGTCGGTCGCCGCGTGCTGCCGGTAGACGATCACGACCTCGTTGACGAGTGCTTTGGGGTCGCTGCTGAGGATCGCGCTGCGCTCGAGTGCGTCCGTGCCGCGCTTCGCCAGCATCGTCTCGTCGACGGGGATGATGGCGCCGCCCGGCAGCAGGACGCGGCCGTTGATGCCGTAGCGGGCGCGCAGCGCGGCCTTCGGGTCTTTGTTGTCGTCCACGAACACGGCGCCCATGTCGCTGCTCTGCGCGAGGCGCAGGCGGGTGAACTTGCTGCGGTACTCGCGCAGCTTGTCGGCGTCTGGCTTCTCCAGGGACGAGATGGCGGCGAAGACCTGGGCGTCGGTCTCGGTGGGCGCGGGCATGAACACGACCACGGCCTCGTCGTAAGGCTTCAGCTGCTTGAAGACCGGGCGGGCCGAGGTGAGCAGGGTGCCGCTGAGGTCGTGCAACCCCAGTTCGTCCTTGCGGTTGGTGCTGCCCGTGCCGGAGAAGAAGTGGGCAGGGGTGGTGCGGGCGAGGATTCCGTCCAGGCTGCGTTCGAGGTAGATCTCCCGTTCCTTCGCCGCGTCCTTGCGGTCGTAGCGGTTGACGATGTTGAACTTCCCGCCGCGGCCTTTGGCGTTGACCTGGCGGGCGGTCATCCGGTTGGCGGTGAACACGCTCTGCCAGTCCTCCGCGGCCTCCCGCTGCTTGACCGCGGTCCACCACTCACCGATCTGCGTCGCCCGCGCGCTCCACGTCGCCCCGGCGCCGCCCAGTGAGTGCAGCCCTGCCGCCAGCAGCCGCTGCTCGGTCGCGGCCTGCGCCTGTCTGCGCTCGTCGGCCAGCCGGGCCTGCTCGACCTGCCACGTCTTGTCGGTGCGCTGCTTGAAGTCGAACTCGACCTTCTCGTAGTCGGCCTTGGGCAGCAGGTGCGGTTCAGCCTTGCTCAACAGGGCGAGGACCTTGCTGAAGTCCTCCTCTGGCAGTTCGTCGGTGTACTCGCGGTAGACGGGGTTGACCCTGTTCTCCGTCGGGTCGAAGGCGACGCCTCCCGCTTCGAGCAACTTGAGCAACGTGGGAGCGGCTTCCTCGCCCACAGCACGGACCCACTTGCGCCGTTCGATCTTCATGAACCAACTCCTGCCCGTCGGATGACCATCGACAAGATCTCCGCGGTCGGAGGGGCCGTTACCGCATTTGAGCCGGAATCCTTGAGGTGTAAACGTTTGGCGGCATAGTCCACGTGCACTCGACTTTCCGTTGCGGCCAGGCATCAGGGACACCCGGAGTGGCATAGGGCGCACTTCACCTGATCCGGTGAACGATTTGATCTTGGTGCCCGCCGTGCCTCACTCTGCCGCAAAACCGACGAGGTGCGAGCGAGAGGTGCCATGGAGCACGAGGCGAACTGGTTCAAGGGCGCGGTCTTCTACGAGGTGCTGGTTCGCGCCTTCTGCGACTCGAACGGTGACGGCACAGGCGATCTGCGCGGCCTGGCGTCCAAACTGGACTACCTGGAGTGGCTGGGCGTCGACTGCCTCTGGCTGCCGCCGTTCTACGCGTCTCCGTTGCGCGACGGCGGGTACGACATCAGCGACTTCCGCGCGGTGCTGCCGGAGTTCGGCACCGTCGAGGACTTCCAGCACCTGCTGGACGAGGCGCATCGGCGCGGGATCCGGGTGATCACCGACCTGGTGCTCAACCACACGAGTGACGCGCACCCGTGGTTCCAGCAGTCGCGAGAGGACCCCGAGGGTCCGTACGGCGACTTCTACGTGTGGAGCGACGACGATTCGGCGTACTCCGACGCGCGGATCATCTTCGTCGACACGGAGACGTCGAACTGGACCTACGACCCGGTGCGCGGGCAGTTCTACTGGCACCGCTTCTTCAGCCACCAGCCGGACCTCAACTACGACAACCCGGCCGTCCAGGACGCGATGCTGGACGTGCTGCGGTTCTGGCTCGAGGTCGGCATCGACGGGTTCCGCCTCGACGCCGTGCCGTACCTGTTCGAGCGCGAGGGCACCAACTGCGAGAACCTGCCGGAGACGCACGACTTCCTGCGCAAGTGCCGCAAGGTCGTCGACGACGAGTTCCCCGGCCGCGTGCTGCTCGCGGAGGCGAACCAGTGGCCGTCCGACGTCGTCGAGTACTTCGGTGACGCGGCGGTCGGTGGCGACGAGTGCCACATGGCGTTCCACTTCCCGTTGATGCCGCGCATCTTCATGGCCGTGCGGCGGGAGTCGCGGTTCCCGATCTCGGAGATCCTGGCCCAGACGCCGGCGATCCCGGAGAACGCGCAGTGGGGCATCTTCCTGCGCAACCACGACGAGCTCACGCTGGAGATGGTCACGGACGAAGAACGTGACTACATGTACTCGGAGTACGCCAAGGACCCGCGGATGAAGGCGAACATCGGCATCCGCCGACGGCTCGCCCCGCTGCTGGAGAACGACCGCAACCAGCACGAGCTGTTCACCGCGATGCTGCTGTCGCTGCCGGGCTCGCCCGTTCTGTACTACGGCGACGAGATCGGCATGGGCGACAACATCTGGCTGCAGGACCGCGACGCGGTGCGCACGCCGATGCAGTGGACCCCGGACCGCAACGCGGGCTTCTCGAGCTGCGACCCCGGCCGGATCTACCTGCCGGTGATCATGGACCCGGTCTACGGCTACCAGGGCCTGAACGTCGAGGCGCAGACCCGCAGTCAGTCCTCGCTGCTCAACTGGACCCGGCACATGATCGAGGTGCGCAAGCAGCACCGCGCGTTCGGGCACGGCGACTTCACCGAGCTGGGCGGCTCGAACCCGACCGTGCTCGCCTACCTGCGCACGCTCGGCACCGACGTGGTGCTGTGCGTGAACAACCTGTCCCGCTTCCCGCAGCCGGTCGAGCTCGACCTGGCCGAGCACGCGGGCGCCGTGCCGCTGGAGCTCACCGGTGGGGTCCGGTTCCCCGCCGTCGGCGAGCTGCCGTACCAGCTGACCCTGCCCGGTCACGGCTTCTACTGGTTCCAGCTGAACTCCGACGTGGAAGGCGGCGACAAGAAGTGACGACGAGCGAGGCCGTCCAGGTCCTGCCCGAGCAGTTCGACCGCTGGGTGGAGGCGCAGCCCTGGTTCCGCGGCCGCGGCCCGGTGACGTGCGAGCGCGCGACCGTGCTGCACCACGGCGATCCGTCGTTGGTCCACCT
This sequence comes from Lentzea sp. NPDC058450, assembly GCF_042721395.1. NCBI lineage: Bacteria > Bacillati > Actinomycetota > Actinomycetes > Pseudonocardiales > Pseudonocardiaceae > Lentzea > Lentzea sp. NPDC058450. The sequence goes on along the minus strand of NZ_JBHXLO010000001.1, from coordinate 656,024 downwards.
GGTGCTGGCGTGCGACGACCGGCGGTACCAGCTGCTCCTCGGCGTGCGGGACGAACTGCCGGAACGCCTGGCGCACGCGAGGATCGGCGTGGCGGGGGAGCGGGTGGCGTACGAGGCGGTGTACGACCCGGAGCTCACCGCCGTGCTGCTCAGCCACTTCGAGGACTCCGCCGAGGTCGAGGGCCTGCGGTTCCAGGGCGCGCTGCCGCCGAGGTACACCGCCGCGCCGGTCGGCCGGCCGTTCTCCGGCCCGCAGCGCAACTCCTCGATCGTCTACGGCCGGCGGCACGTGCTGAAGTTCTTCCGCGAGCTGACGCCCGGCGACAACCCGGAACTGGTGCTGCACGAGGCACTGCACTCGGTCGACGACCCGCACATCGCACCGCCGCAGGGTGCGCTGGAGTCCGAACTGGACGGTGAGCGCACGACGCTGGCCGTGCTGCACGAGTTCGTGCCGCTCGGCGCGCTGGGCTGGCCGATGGCGACGGCCAGCGTGCGGGACTTCCTCGCGAGTCCCGGCGACGACCCGCAGGCGGTGGGCGGTGACTTCGCCGCCGAGGCGCACCGGCTCGGCCGCGCCGTGGCCCGCGTGCACGCGGACCTGCGCGAGACGCTGGGTGAGCAGATCGCCGGTCCCGGTGAGGAGGTGGAGTTCGTCGCGGCCCTGCACAGCCGCCTGGACGCCGCACTGGCCGAGGTCCCCGCGCTCGCGGAGTTCGAGACGGGCGTGCGAGCCCGCTACGACGCCGTTCTCGTGACCGGCGCACCGCTCCGCCTGCAACGGGTGCACGGCGACCTGCACCTCGGCCAGGTGCTGCGCTCACCGCTCACGTGGGTGCTCGTCGACTTCGAGGGCGAGCCGTACCGCGACGCCGCGGACCGTGCCCGGCCGCGCCCGGCCGAGCACGACGTGGCCACCGCTCTGAGGTCGCTGCACTACGCGGCGGCCCAGCTGCTGGTGGGCGCGGACGACGCGGAGTTGCGTCCCAGGGCGGCGAAGTGGCTGGCGCACAACCGTGACGCGTTCTGCGCCGGGTACGCGGAGGTGACGCCGGACCGCACGCCCGGCGGCGCGCTGCTGACCGCCGTCGAGCTGGACCGGGCCGTGCTGGAGGTGCGGCACGAGCACCGGTTCCGGCCGGAGTGGACGGTCATCCCGCTGTCCGCGATCGCCGAGACCGTGACCGGGCAGCCGATTCCGGTGCGTTAGCCGCGTTCGGTGTGACGAGGGGACGACCTCGAGCCGCGGTGCGGTTCGAGGTCGTCCGGCCGTCAGGCGGTCGGCAGCAGGCGGTTGCTGCGCCGCCAGGCCCAGACCACGACCAGCGCGGCCAGGATGGTGAGCGGCCAGCCCATCGAGATCCTGGCGATGCCCAGCCAGCCGGTCTCGTCGCTGACGTAGAGCCACTGCTGCACGGCGAACCGGGCGCCGGACACCGCGGCGGCGGCGAGCGTGGCGACGTCGTGGGCTCGCAGCACACGGCGGTCGGAACGCCAGGCGTGCTTGCGGCCGTGCACGAGGTTCCAGGCGACGCCGGTCAGCGGCCGGCGAAGCAGCACCGACCCGAACGTGACGACGAACGCCGCCAGGTAGATCCAGATGCCGACGACGAAGAAGTCCCGCGCCGATCCGGTCAGGCTGACGATGCCGATGGCGACGGCGAGCCCGAGCAGCCCGCCCGCGGCCAGGCTGAACCGTTCCCCGCGCAGCAACCGGTAGCCCGCGATGGCCAGTCCTGCGGCGACCGACACGACGATCGTCGCGGTCAGCGGCAGGAACGTGTTGGCCAGGACGAACACGACGACCGGGGCCGCCGAGTAGGCGAACCCGGCCGGTCCGCCCATCTGCTCGAGTGGCGTCGGTCCTCGCTTCGGGACGGACGTCCGAACGGCCGGCTCCTTTCCTCCGGGAATGAGGTTCCGGTCGGTCGTGCTCATGTCTCCTCCTGGATGGGCCGAGTCCGTCCAGGAAAAACCGTGCCGCAGCGGCACAGTCAAGCCGGTCGGGGAAGATCGACTCGGGTGGCTGCTACTGCACGGCGATGGCGATCTTGCCGCGGGGTCGTCCGCGGCCCTCGCCGGTGGAGCCGCCTTCCAGCAGCGTGTGCGCCTGCGCGATGTCGGTCAGCGGCAGCACGGCACCGATCACCGGTCGGAGTTCGCCCTGGTCGACCAGTCGGCCGAGAGCCTCGAGCTTCGCCCGGCCAGGGCTGACGAACACGAAGTGGTAGGTCGCGTTCACACCCCAGGCGGCGAGCAGGTTCTGGGGTTCGGCGATGTCCACGATGGACACCACCCGGCCCCGGTCGGCGAGGATCTCCGGGCTGCGGCTGAGGGTGTCGCCGCCGACGGTGTCCAGCACGACGTCCACTCCGCCCATCGCGCGGACCTGCGGCGCGTAGTCACCGGCGGAGAAGTCGATCGCCGTGTCGGCGCCCAGCCCGGTGACGAACTCGTGATCCCTGTCCCGTGCGGTGGTGATCACCTCGGCTCCGAGCGACTTGGCGATCTGCACGGCCACCGAACCGACGCCGCCCGCTCCGCCGTGCACCAGGACGCGCTCCCCAGGGCGCACCCCGGCGCGTTCGACCAGCGCTTCCCACACCGTCACGCCCACGAGCGCGAGACCCGCGGCCTCGACGTGCGACAGGCGCGCGGGTTTGCGGGCGACCAGTGCCTGGTCGACGACGTGGAACTCGGCGTAGGTTCCCCGCCCGGTGAACGTCGGCGCCAGGTACCAGACCTCGTCACCCGGCTGGAAGTCGTCCGCCCCGGGGCCTGTCGCAACCACGACTCCGGACACGTCGCTGCCGATCACGGCGGGCAGGACGACCTGGTCGCGGTAGTCGCCGCGCCGGGTCTGCAGGTCGAGCGGGTTCACGGACGTGGCCATCACCCGTACCAGCACCTCGCCGGGCCCTGGAACCGGTTGCGGCAGCTCTCGGGTGGAGAACGCGGCGTCCGCGCCACCGAAGCGAACGAGTTCCACCGCACGCATGGAAGTAGGCATGCGGCCACCATAAATTGATACATTGCAAATCGTCAATGTGAGGTTGCGTTAGGATGATCGGGTGTTCTCGGAGGCTGAGCTGCTGGCTGTGTTCCGGGCCCTGTCGAATCCGGCCCGCCGTCAGATCCTGGTGTGGCTCAAGGAGCCGATGAGCTTCCCCGGCCAGAAGGAGGAGGACGTCGAGATCGGCGTCTGCGTGACCGACATCCAGCGGCGTACCGGGCTGAGCCAGCCGACCACCTCGCAGTACCTCACGATGCTGCGGGAGGCGGGGCTGGCGGTCGCCACCCGCCGCGGCAAGTGGACCTACTACCGCCGCGACGAGGAGAACATCGCCCGCCTTCTGGAGACCCTGCACGACGTCTTCTAGCCCGTGCGCACGAGGCTCTTCACCACAGGCCGTCCAGTAGCCTGGTGATCGCGTCCACGAGTTCGGCCACGAGGATGCAGAGCTGCACCGCGACGATGCCGCCCTGCAGGACGAGGGCGATTCGCGACGGCCGGCGGGGCTTGCGGGAGTTCGTGCTCACCGTGGTCACCTCTCTGCTGGATTCGGTGCTCACAGGAAAGCCCGGACATGCGCTGACCAGGTACTCCGCACGGTTCCTCTGGAGCGGAGGAACCGTTTTTGGCCCAAGCCCGCGATACTCGGCACCATGTATGACGGTCCCCTCGACGACGTGGCGATCAACGTGCGAACGAAGAGCGGCCGGTTGCTGACCGGCCGCAAGCTGGCCAACAGCCCGGTCGTCCGGGCGTGCCTGGAGGGCGGCCGGCGACTGGCCGAGCGGGAGCTGCTGGGACAGGTGGGGGACGAGCACCTGCACCGCCCGTTGCGCACGCTGACGCGGGAGAACATCGCCGCCGAGGCGGAGCGCGTCTTCCAGGAGGCGGAGAAGCGGCGCGACGGGCAGATCGCGCGTGCTCTCTTCGGAACGCCGCCTGACTGGAAGAAGGCCAAGACGAGGCCGTCCGGCGGCTCCATGAAGGATCCCTGGCCCACGCTCGCCCTCTACATGGGTGACCTGGTCAGGTACGCGCTCCTGGATCGCTACTCGCTCACCGAAGGGATGCTCGACGACGCGACACGGGCGCAGCTGCGCGAGGCCCCGGCCTTCAGCGCCGTGGTGGACAAGGTCGCCTACCAGGACATGAAGATCGTGTACGCCGACGAGACCTCGGCGCGGTTCCAGTACCTCGCCACCGGCCTGGCCGACTTCCACGACCAGGTCAGAGAGGCGCTCGGCGGCGTCTACGAGCACTCCTTCCGCTACTGGCGCGGCGTGTACGCGGAGATCCTCGAAGCGCGCGGCGTCTCACTGCGTCCGGGGATCTCCCTCGACGAGCTGACGATGATGCTGACCGGGATGGCCCAGGGGCTGAGCCTGCGCCACATCGGGGCCGCCGGCGGCAAGGTGATCGACCACCACGACCGGTGCTCCGTGCTGGGCAAGGCCTCCCTGATCCTGATCGCCGGTGCCATCGACCCGGGAGACGGCCGGGACGTCGCGGACGTCGTCGACGAGCTCATGGCCGTGCGAGTGCCACCCGGCGAGGGTCGCGGCAAGCAGGGAGCGTTCCGCACCTGGATCGGACGAGTTGCGAGGCTCACCGCTGAACGCCCTGCCCGCGAACCTCGACCTAGGTAACGCGGCGCCCCGCACTTCCGATCTGGCCAGCACACCGTCGTCGTGGGAGGGCACAGTTGAACCGTTCGTCCTCACCGCCGCCTCGCTGGTTGCGTCGCGCGATGATCTTCGGGCCCGTGGTCGTCCTGCCGGTGACCGTCGCGGCGGTGTTCGTCGCCTTGCCGGCGTTGTTCCGCATCGCGGCCCTGGCAGCCGGCGTGCCGGCGCTTGTGTACCTGATCTCCTCGGCGCGCAGGGAACTGCGGGTCGATCGGCACGCCACCCCGGAGATGAGAGCCAGGTACGACGACCTGTCCGGACTGTTCCGGGAGGGTGCCGGTGTCGTCCTCGACAACGTCGACGAGGGCGTCGCGATCATGCTGGTCAACGGCCGCGCCGGGAAAGGGGCCGAGCTGCGTTCGGTGCTGAGGTTCGACCGCGGGGAGTTCGAGGCGGCGGGGCGGGACGGGAGGCCGACGCCGGTCGTGTTCGCCCAGTTCTTCCTCGACCCCGTCCGCGCCGTCGTGCGGCACCGGGTCAGCGTTTTGGCCGTGAGCCGCACCGAGAAGGGCACGCCGATCATCAGCGCTGTGCCGTCCCCGCCGCGAAGCCGGCGCGAGACGAGGAAGACCGATCGCCTGGTGGAGCGCCTCGCGGCCGACATCCCTTCGCTGCGGGACCTGGACGTGCTGATCGGCCAGGTCCAGTCGAGCACCGCCCGCATCTGATCACGATGTCGTTCGTTCGTGAAATGACGGTTGTGCTCGCTCGTGAGTGGGAACGTGATGCGGGTGACGATCGAGCACGATGGACCGCAGCACACGCATCTCGACCGCGACACCCAGGAGTTGCTGGACCCGCATCACCACCGCGCGAGCGTTCACCTCGGCGACCGCCTGATCGTCGATCCGGATCAGGTCCTCGCGAACGTCGCCATGGCGATGGAGCGGCTCGACCTCGACACCAGCACTCCGGTCAGCATCGAGGAAGATGTCGCGACCCTCGAAGAGCTGATCGCTCTGGTCGACCACTTCGACCAGGGGCCGACGCTCATCGCCCACACCCTCAACACCGCCGCGCGCGTCATGAACGCCCGTTATCCCGCGGAGCTCGTTCATCGCCCGTTACCGCTTGACTGCGATCTCCGCCGACTGTTCCAAGTGGACATAGACGAACGCAGCCTGAGCATCGCGCGTGCGGTGTTCAACCACCGGCTCGCGCAGCACGCGGACGTGCGGAGCACCGAGGTCGCGGTGGACCTCGGCGGAACCACGTCTCAGCAGCGAATCGAGGTGTTCATGGCGGTGTTCTTCCTGTACGGGACCAAGGTCGGCGCGTTGCAGAACCGGACCGGCATCCGATGAGCGCTTCACGACTTGATCGACGAGAGCAGGGTCCTCGCCACGTCGCGCAGCTTGACGTTCTCGTGCTGGGATCGTTCGACCAGCATCGTGAACGCTTCTTGCTCGGTGCAGCCGTGGACGGCCATCAGGACACCTTTGGCCTGCTCGATGACCGCCCGTGACACGAGTGCCTGCTCCAGGTGATGCACCTGTTCCTGCGAGTGCTGCCGCTTGCGCGCATCCGCGATGATGGCGCAGGCCGCGGTGCTGAACAGGCGCATGAGGCCTTCGTCGAACGGATCGAACGCATCCGGCGTCAGGCTGTACAGGTTGAGCGAACCCACGTGTTCGGCGTCGTCGCGCTGATCCGCCGAGGTGAGGACCACCGGAATGGACAGGTAGGCACGGACCCCGTGCGCGGTAGCCGCGTCCACGAACTCCGGCCACAGATCGCTGTGTTCACGGACGGTGGAGCGGACCGCCGTGAGCGTGCGCGCCGACTCCAGACAGGGCCCGCGGCCGGAGCTGTACTGCTTCTCGTCCACCTGGGCGAGCCGCTCGTCCGTGGTCGCGGCGGTGCGGGGTCTCAGACCGTCGATCACGGACACCGTCACGGCATCCGCGTCGGCGATGGCGTTCCTCGCGGTCTCGGCCAGCTTCGTCAACGCCTCGTCGAGAGACTCTTCTCCGGTGACGGCGTCGCGCAGCAGCACGAGTGCGTCGGTCGTCTCCTCGAGTCTGCTCAGCTGATCCGGCCGGTCGTCCTCGGCAGAGGAAGTCGGCAGCTCAGAGGCGTCCCATCGATCGGCCATGCCGCGGTACTCCGTGTTCGTCGGTGGAATCCACGGCGCCGACTGCTTGACGCACCCGCGCATCCTACGACGATGATCAAGAGGCTTGACCATGACACGCGATCGAACGGGCGCGACCGGTGCCGGCGGAGGTCGGCTGGATGTTCAACCGTCCTCCGCCGGCACCGGCGGAACACCCGGAGGTGATCGACCGCGCGTACGCGGTAACTCTCATTACCCCACCGATGTGGATCTCACTCCCGTCACCGGGGGCGAGTTGAGCCGTCGGCTGTCGATCACCCGGAAGTGGAACCGATTCCGCGTCTGCGATGGTTGGTGACTGTGAGGGACCCAGAGCAAGCCGAGTCGACCACCTCGCGTGGTTGCGAAGATCTCGCAGAGCCCGACGGCACGGCGAGCCTGCTGATGCGCGTGGCACGTGGCGATGAAACGGCCTTCGGTCCGTTGTACGACCTGGTGTCCGCCGCGGTGTTCGGGCTCGTGCGCCAGGTGCTGTGTGATCAGGCGCAGTCGGAAGAGGTGTTCCAGGAGGTCATGCTCGAGGTGTGGCGCACCGCGAGCCGGTTCGACCCGGAGCGGGGCCAGGCCATGACCTGGATCTTGACCATGACTCACCGGCGTGCGGTCGACCGGGTGCGGTCCGCACAGGCCGCAGCGCACCGGGACGAACTGGTCGCGATGGTGGGCGCGCCGACACCGTTGCGTTTCTTGACCGGGCTGCAGCGCGAGTCCTTGATGATGGCCTACTACCAGGGCTGCAGCTGTCTGGAGGTGGCGGGACGGCTCGGCGTCCCGCTGGAGACGGTGAGGACCCGGATGCGTGAAGGCCTGATCAGTCTCAGGGACTGCTCGGGCGTGACGGCGTGATCGCGGCCCCGGTAGGGTTGAACGGCGTGATCGTGTTCAGGAGGTAGCACGTCACGTCTCAGCGCTGTCCCACCTGCTCTGTCGGGAGAAGCCTCGGTGGATATCTCCAGCTCGAATGGAATGCCGGACGGGCACCCCGCGCCGTTCGCGATCGTGACACGTGACGTGCCCGACCTGAGGGTCGTGAGATTCCTCGGCGAGCTGGACGTGATCGCCGCGGACCGGGTGACCGAGGTGCTGAGGTCTGCTGTGGACAGTGGCTCGCCGGTGATCGCCGACTGCGCCGCTGTGACGTTCAGCAGTTCCGCGGTCTTGGGTGTCTTCTACGCGACGCACGTCCGTGCGACGAAGTCGGGAACGCGCTTCGTGCTGGTCACGAACGCCCGCGCGCTCCTCAGGCCGCTCGACCTGCTCGGGCTCCTGGACGCGATGACGGTGGTGCCTGACATGGCCGCGGCTCTGGCCGAGCTGGAACTGTGGGAACTGGAGCCGCGGCTGACGGACCACGACCGGTGACTGCTTCAGTCCGTTCGCGCGTCTGCCGGTATGGCGAGCCGCGCCCAGACGATCTTGGTGTCCTCGTCGACGCGCACACCCCAGTCGGTGCAGAGACTCTCGACGAGGTGCATGCCGTTGCCCCGGTACGGTCCGATGCTGGAGGTGCCGACCACCGGGGTGCGGCCGACCGTGGCGTCACAGGCCTCGATGACGAGTTCGGCACCGCGCTCGGCGTGGAACTCCCGGCGTAGTTTGAGACTCCGGGGAGCTTCCGCGTGGTCGCAGGCGTTGGCGGCGAGCTCGGTGGCCACGAGTTGGACGTCGATGACGAAGTCCTCGTCGTGCCGCACCAGTGCCTCGGCGATCCGTTGTCGCACAGCGCCGAGGTTCTCGCAGTTCAGCGATGCGTCGATGTCCACCTCGCCGATGGTTCGCCCAGGCTCTACGTGATCGTCTTCTCCCCGAGCACCCACCGGTGAGGTCACCGCCTGGTACTTGCGGTTCGCCTCCGCGATCACGGAGGTGTACGGCTCGGCTCGGTCCGCCTCGGCGGAACCGCGTGAGCCGGCAGGTCCAGGGCGTTGTTCGTTCACCTGTCTCGACTTCCCATCTCACCGCCTGGCTACACGCGCCAGATCTTGGTGGAACCCGAACAGATGACGATGACCCGCACCGAGGCGGGACCGGATGGGCCTGTTCCGGCTCCGGGCCTCGCTGTTCATCCACAATGGACTGGTGACCGTCGGTCAGGTCCGCGCGACGTTGCTGGAGGAACCGGCGGCGAACCAGGTGAGGCCGGTCGTGGTGGCGTCGAGCCGGGCGGTGAGCCGGATGCTCGACGTCATGGTCACCGCCGCGGTCGAGCTCGGCCCAGCGTGCGACGCCGTGGTCGAGTTCGGTCGTGCGCGGAGGTTTCATTCCATTCGGGAAGTTTTGTCCAAGGCGAAAGACGAGTTACTCTCGCGTAATCCGTCCTGCCCGCTGGGATAAACGCTAAACATCTGATTTTCTGATAGGAATTTCGCGCGGGTGGCTGATGCTCCCTTTGGCGGTGTCTGTGGCGGTATTGACCCGCGAACGTTGTTCTGGGTCGCGTGGGTGGCCAAGTCGGCCGTGGGCTCGTCGCTTTCGCTGAAGCTCCTGATGCTCCTGCGCGTCCGGCTTTGTGCATCGCGATCAACGATGGAAGGGGAAGTTTTGTGAACGACGACGTGCAGTATCAGGTGCTGGTCAACGAGGAGGGGCAGTACTCGCTGTGGCCTCTGGTGAAGGAGGTCCCCGACGGGTGGCGTCAGGCGGGTAAAGAGGGGACGAAGCAGGAGTGCATGGATCACGTCGACGAGGTGTGGACCGACATGAGGCCCATCAGCCTGCGCGAACGCATGGAGGCGGGTCGATCGGCCTGAGTGTCTCGGTGCTGGAGAGCCTGGTGCGACGCGTCGCACCAGGCTCTCTCGTGTGACGGCGCTGCACTGCGGCGTCCAAACCTGGCGTTCGGGTGAAAATGCATTGCGGCGCTGTCACGCTCCGTCCAGTTGGATCGAGTTGTAATTCATTTCAAATCCACGTACCGGTACCCGTCACCATCGAGTTGTTCGGTCGTTGGGACCTGTGAGAGCAATGTTCGGCATTTCGTCGCCGGCTGGAATTCGTGATGCTCCGATATTGCCGGTGTCAACGGCGCGCGCAGCGGGTAGAAGTTATCTCGGGCCTGCGCTCCTGAATGCTTGCGCCGGACATTCTGTGAAGTGGTGTGAACGTGAAGAAAAGGCCGGCGAACTTCTCGGAGTTCGACCGGCGAGGAGGGAACATGGATCATTTGCACGGGGCGCTGAGGAGAGCGGCCTTCCGCAACGACGTGCCGGGCGCGCAGCTCGCCGTCTGGTGCTCGGGCGAGGCCGCGGAGTTCGAGGTCGGAGAGGAGCGGCACGGCTCGGGACGTGCGGTGAGGCGCGACAGCAAGGTGCCCATCGGGTCCATCACCAAGACCTTCACCGCGACGCTGCTGATGGTCCTGGTGTCCGACGGCGACGTTGGTCTGGACGAGCCGGTCGTCGAGTACCTGCCTGAACTTCGCCGCGCTCTCGGCCCGACCGCGGACGTGCTCACCGCCCGGCACCTGCTCAGCCACACAGGCGGCCTTCACGCGGAGGTCGTCGCGCCGCCGGCCGGTGGCAGCGCGGCACTCGCCACGTCGGTGACGGACCTCGTGCAGGCGCCCGGCGCGGGATTCTCGTACTCCAACGCCGGATACGCCCTCATCGGCCGCCTCATCGAGGTGGTGACCGGGATGACCTGGGCGGAGGCGGTCCGGGCGATTCTCGTCAAGCCGCTCGGCATCGACCTGGCCTTCGTCGCTGGGTCCGAGGAGGCCTCCTCGTCCACCGCGAGTGGGCACACCGTCAACCGGGCGCTCAGTCTCGTTCGTCCCGTCGAACAGGATCTGACGTCGGTCGAGGCTCCGGCCGGTGGCCTCGCCGCCAGCGCGGCCGATCTGGTCGAGCTGGCGAAGATGCACCTCGCCCCGACGCACGGCGGCATCGATCCCGGACTCGTGGACCCCGACCACCTCGCCGAGATGCGCCGCCCGGTTCCGGGTGCGGTCCCGTTCGGACTGGCCGACGGCTGGGGGCTCGGCCTCGCGTTGTTCCACGGCGACGGCGCGGGCTGGCTCGGTCACGACGGGACGGCCGACGGCACCTCCTGCCACCTGCGGCTGGACCCGGAGTCCGGCACCGCCGTCGCCCTCACCGCGAACTCCGCAACGGGGTCCGCTCTCTGGAACGACCTGCTGCCCGAACTGCGGGCCGCCGGCATCGACATCGCCGAGGACGCTCCGGCCGTGGAATCGGGGCCACAGAAGCCGATTCCGAAGGACTGCACCGGCACGTACGTCAACGGCGACATCGCCTACTCCGTGGTGGTCCAGGACGACGAACTGCACCTCGTGGTCGATGACGAGCCCGCCGCGCGGCTCGCCGTCCGCGACGGGTTCGTGTTCTCCGTGACGGACCTGAGCAGCGGCACGGCAGGTCGCCCAGGCCGGTTCCTGCGCGATCCCCGCAGCGGCCGGATCGACCGGATCCAGATCGGCGGGCGGGTCGCGGGCCGGCAACGCGACGTGGCCTGACACCCCGCGCGACTTCACACACCTCTTCCCCTGCACACCTGTGGCGCTGCACCGCGCCCGAAAAAGGTTGGACGGCGATGACGTTCCCCGGCACCGTGCCCGGCACGACCCCAGCACCCGGCCCGCTCCTGTCCGCGCGACACGACACCGTGGTCGGCCTGTTCGCCGCGCAGGTCCGTCGTGCCCCGGCCGCCACCGCGCTGGTCGACCGGGACCGCGAACTCAGCTACGCCGAGTTGGACGCCGAGTCGGACGTGGTCGCACGGCGCCTGGTGGAGCTGGGGATCGGGCCGGAACGGCTTGTCGGCGTGCTGGCGGAACGCTCCGCGGAGCTGGTCGTCACCCTGCTCGGCGTGCTGAAGGCCGGTGGCGCCTACGTCCCGCTCGACACTCGCGCGCCGGACGAACGACTGAGGACCGTCCTCGCCGAGGCAGGTGTGGCGGTGCTGGTGACCGATGACGCCTGGCGGTCCACAGGAAGCCGTGTCCACGACGGCCACGTGCTGGTAGTGGGCGACGGGCCGGATGACGCCGCAGCGGTGCTCGACGCGACCGTTCACCCGGAGAACCTCGCCTACGTCGTGTTCACCTCCGGATCGACGGGAGTGCCGAAGGGCGTGGCCGCACGCCACCGCGACGTGGTGGACCTCGCGCTCGACGCGCGCTTCGCCGGAGGTGCGCACGACCGCGTTCTGGCGCACTCGCCGGTGGCGTTCGACGCGTCCACCTACGAGGTGTGGGTCCCGCTGCTCACCGGCGGCAGTGTCGTGGTCGCGCCTCCCGGTGACGTGGACGGGCCCGTGCTGCGGGACATGATCGGCCGGCAGGGCGTGACCGGACTGTTCCTGACGTCCGGGCTGTTCCGGGTGCTGGCGCAGGACGATCCCGCGTGTCTGGCCGGGGCACGGGAAGTCTGGGCGGGCGGGGACGTGGTGCCCGCTGCGGCGGTGCGGCGGGTGCTGGACGCGTGCCCCGGCACCACCGTGGTCGACGTCTACGGCCCGACCGAGACCACCACCTTCGCCACCTCGCACCCGCTCCCGGACGTTCACGCGGTACCTGAGGTTCTCCCGATCGGCACGGCGTTGGACGGCGTTCGGCTGCACGTCCTGGACGACGACCTCATCCCGGTGCCGGAAGGGGAGACCGGGGAGCTCTTCATCGCGGGCACGGGTCTCGCGCGCGGCTACCTCCACCGGCCCGCGCTGACCGCTGACCGGTTCCTGGCGGATCCCTTCGGGCCTCGGGGACAGCGGATGTACCGCACCGGCGACCTGGTGCGGCGGGCGGCGGACGGGACGATCGACTTCATCGGCCGCGCCGACGACCAGGTGAAGGTCCGGGGATTCCGGATCGAGACCGCCGAGATCGAGGCCGTGCTGGGCCGGCACCCGCAGGTCGGGCAGGCCGCGGTCCTGGCGCGGGAGGACAACACCGGGAACAAGCGGTTGGTCGCCTACATCGTCGGTACGGGCACGCCGTCGGACGACGACCTCCGCGCCGTCGTTCTGCGTTCGCTGCCCGACTACATGGTCCCGTCGACGTTCGTGATGCTGGACCGCCTTCCGTTGAACGCCAACGGGAAGGTCGACCGCAAGGCTCTGCCCGAGCCCGAGTGGGAGGCCACCCGGCGGAGCGAGAGGATCGCCCTGGCGACACCTGTCGAGCACACGGTCGCGGCGGTGTGGGCCGAGGTGCTCGGTGCGGACCCCGGTCAGATCGGTGCGCTGGACGACTTCCTGTTGCTGGGCGGGGACTCCATCCAGGCGCTCAGGGTGGTCTCCCGGCTGCGCACGGCTCTGGACGTGCCACTGTCCACGAAGGACCTGCTGGACACGCGAACGGTGACCGCGCTCGCGGAGCTGATCGACGGAAGGTCTCCGATCGCCGACGACGAGCGGATCGTCCCGGCCGCGGACGGCGAGCCCGTTCCGTTGTCGCCCGCCCAGCAACGGTTGTGGCTCCTGCACCGCCTCGATCCCGAGGCCACCGACTACAACACGGGTGTCGGCCTGCGACTGCGGGGCCCGCTCGACCTCGCCGCTCTGCGCACCGCGCTGGACGGTCTGGCCCAGCGGCACGAGACCATGCGGACCACGTTCGACGAGGTCGACGGGCAGGGCGTGCAGGTCGTCCCTCCACACGGGACGGTTCCGCTCCGCGTGGAGGACCTGTCCGGAGCCCCGAGCGACGCGCTCGACCGGTTGTTCACCGAAGAGTTGACCACGCCGTTCGACCTCCGGGTCGGACCTCTCGTGCGCGCCGTGCTCGCCGAGGTGGCCGTCGACGACCACGTTCTCCTGCTCAACCAGCACCACATCGTCACCGACGGCTGGTCCGTGCGCATCCAGGTCGACGACCTGGTCGAGTTGTACCGGTCCGCTGTCCGAAGAACCCCAGCCGACCTCACGCCGACCTCCACCCGGTACGCGGACTTCGCCGTGTGGCAGCACCGCCGCCTCGACTCCGGCCCGAGCGACGACCTGGACCACTGGCGACGAGCGCTCGCCGGCCTGGAACCGCTCGACCTGCCCACCGATCGACCGCGGCCCTCCCGGCGCACGACCGCGGGCGCGGTGCACCGCGAACCGCTCCCCGGCGACCTGGTGCACCGCCTGACCGAGATCGGACGCGACGGCGGCACCACCCTGTTCACCACGCTGGCGGCCGCCGTGCAGGTGCTGCTCGCGCGCTACACCGGCCGGCGCGACGTGGCGGTGGGCACCGCCTCCTCCGGCCGGGGCAGGCCGGAACTGGACGACCTGGTGGGCTTCTTCGTCAACACCCTGGTGATCCGGTCCACAGTGGATCCGGACCTGACGTTCGACCGGTTCCTCGCCGAGGTCCGGGAGACCGTGCTCGACGCGTTCGCCCACGACGAACTGCCCTTCGACCGGGTCGTGGACGCGGTCCGACCCGGCCGTGACCCCAGCAGCACCCCGCTCGTCCAGGCACTCGTGGTGCTGCAACAGGAGATGGTGCGATCGGCCTCGATCGACGACCTGCAGATCGGCGAACACCACTTGCCGCGACCGCGGGCGCGGTTCGAACTGCTGGTGGAGTTCTGGCCGCGGGACGGCTCGCTGGACCTCACCCTCGAGTACAACACCGACCTCTGGGACGCCGCCACGATCCGGCGGATGGCCGGTCATCTCCAGGTGCTGCTCGCGGCCGTCGCGGCTGACCCGTGTGCACCGATCGGCACGCTCGCGCTGCTCGGGCCGGAGGAACGGCACCAGGTCCTCGACACCTTCAACGGCACCGCACACGACAGGCCACCGGTCGCGATCACCGACCTCTTCACCGAGCAGGTCCGCCGCACGCCGGACGCCGCCGCCGTGATCGCCGACGACACCGCGATCACCTACGCGGAACTCGACGCACGGGCGAACCAGCTCGCCCACCGCCTGCTGGAGTTCGGGGTGGGCGTGGAGGAGCCGGTGGCCCTGCTGCTGAGCCGGTCGACCGAGATCGTGCTCGCCGAACTGGCCGTGCTCAAGGCGGGCGGGGTGTACGTGCCCCTGGACACCAGGGCACCTGCCGAGCGGCTCGCGTTGCTGCTCCAGGAGAACGGCGCCAGGGTCGTCCTCACCGATCACACCTGGCGAGGCACCGCGGAGCAGGTCCACGAGGGCCTGGTGGAGGTGGTCGACGCGAGTTCGGCCGCGAGGTCGAGCACCGAACCAGGCGTCGCGTTGAGTCCGGATCACCTCGCGTACGTTATGTACACGTCGGGATCCACCGGTGTGCCTAAGGGCGTGGCCGTGCGGCACCGCGACGTGACCGATCTCGTCCGGGATCCGAGGTTTTCCGGCGGGGCGCACGACCGGGTCCTGTTGCACTCTGCCCCGGCGTTCGACGCCACCACGTACGAGCTGTGGGTGCCACTGCTGCGTGGCGGCACGGTGGTGGTCGCTCCCGCGGGCGAACTCGGCCCTGACCGGCTGCGTGATCTGGTCGTGCGGCACCGTCTCACGGCCTTGTGGCTGACCGCGGGGCTGTTCCGCGTGATCGCGCAGGACGATCCGGGCTGCCTGTCCGGCCTGCGCGAGGTGTGGACCGGCGGCGACGTCGTGCCCGCGTCGGCGGTGCGCCGCGTGCTGGCCGCGTGCCCCGGGATCGTCGTGGTCGACGGGTACGGCCCCACCGAGACCACCACGTTCGCCACCTCCCACCGCATGCCCGACGCCGATGCCGTCGGGGACGTGGTGCCGATCGGCCGGCCGTTGGACGGCATGCGCGTCCGCGTGCTCGACGAGTCCGTTTCTCCTGTGCCGATCGGAGTTCCCGGCGAGCTGTTCATCGCGGGTGACGGTCTGGCGCGTGGCTACGCCCGCCGGCCTGGACTGACCGCGTCGCGGTTCGTCCCCGATCCCTTCGGGGAGCCGGGGGAGCGGATGTACCGGACGGGTGACCTGGTCCGCTGGCGGGGTGACGGCTCGCTGGAGTTCGTCGGCCGGACCGACGACCAGGTCAAGATCCGCGGGTTCCGCGTCGAACCCGGCGAGGTCGACACGGCGTTGTCCGCGCACGACGGCGTCGGCCAGTCGGTCACGGCCGTGCGCGTCGACGACCACGGCCGCAAACACCTGGTGACCTATCTGTCCTTCGTGGACGAACCGGTCGAGGTGGCCGCGCTGAAGGAGTTCCTCGGGCGCCGGCTGCCGGACTACCTCGTGCCGCACGCGCTCGTCGTCGTGGACGCGCTGCCGCTCAACGCCAGCGGCAAGGTCGACCGCGCCGCCCTCGCGGACCTGCCGTGGTCCGTCGAGTCCTCCGGCCACGTCGTGCCCGCAGATGGACCGGAGACGGTGCTGGCCGGGATCTGGTCCGAGCTGCTCGGCGTGGACCGCGTCGGAGCGCGGGACGACTTCTTCGAGCTGGGCGGCGACTCCATCCTCAGCATCCAGGTGGTGTCCCGGGCTCGCCGGGCAGGACTCGCGCTCGCCGCGGGCGACGTGTTCCGGCACCCCACCGTGGCCGCCCTCGCGGCGGTGGCCGACGTCGTCACCACCGAGGAGGCGGACCAGGGCAGGGTGTCCGGCGACGTGCCGCTCACCCCGGTGCAGCGGTGGCTGTTCGCCACCAACCCGGACCACCCCGAGCACTTCGCCCAGTCGCTGCTCGTCGAGTTGGCCGACGACGTGGACGTCGACGCGTTGCGGTCTGCGCTGGCCGCGCTGGTGGAACACCACGACGCGTTGAGAATGCGGTTCGAGCGCACGGATTCCGGGTGGCGGCAGCACAACGCGGCGGTGGAACACGCCGACGTTCTGGTCGCACGTTCCGCGAAGGCCTTCGACCTCGCCGCCGGGCCGCTGCTCGAAGCGGTGCTCGACGGGCATCTGCTGCGCCTGTCCGTGCACCACCTCGTCGTGGACGGCGTCTCGTGGCGCGTTCTGATGGAGGACCTCGTCACCGCCTACGACCAGGCGGCACGAGGCGAACCCGTCCGGCTGGGGCCGAAGACCACCTCGTTCAAGGACTGGTCGCACCGGTTGTCCCGGTACACGGCCGAGGGCGGGTTCGAGGACGAGCGCGAGCACTGGGACTCCGTCGCGGAAGCGGATTCCGCGCTGCCGGTCGATCACGACGGTCCCAACACCGCCGGGTCGACCCGCTCCGTGTCGGTCCGGCTCGACGAGCAGACCACCAGGGCGTTGCTGCAGGACGTGCCCGGCGTGTACCGCACGCAGATCAACGACGTGCTGCTGAGCGCGATCGGCCGCGTGCTCGCCGGGTGGACCGGACGGCGCCGGGTAGCGGTGGACCTGGAGGGGCACGGCCGCGAGGACCTGCTCGACGGCGTCGACCTCTCGCGCACGGTCGGGTGGTTCACGACGATCTTCCCCGTCGCGCTGGACGTCCCCGAGGGCGACTGGGACGTGGTCCTCAAGTCGGTCAAGGAGCAGCTGCGTGCGGTGCCGCGCAAGGGAATCGGGCATGGCGCCCTGCACGAGCCCGGCCCCGGCGGTCCGTCTGTCAGCGTCAACTACCTCGGCCGGATGGACTGGCAGGCGGGGGAAGGCGGCCTGCTGCGCGGTGTGCGCGGTGGTCTGGAACTGGACAGCGCGCCGGAGGCCCCGCGGCCCCATCTGCTGGACGTCGTCGGCGCGGTCGAGCACGGCTGCCTCGACCTCACCTGGTACTTCAGCGACCAGGTCCACGACGAGTCGACCGTCCGGGGGCTGGCCGAGGCGGCGGGGGAGGCGTTGCGCGAGATCGTGGCGCACTGCGCGCGGCCGGGAGCCGGTGGCCGCACCCCGTCGGACTTCCCCCTGGCACGACTGGACCAGGACGCGGTCGACCGGCTGGCCGGCGACGACGTCGAGGACCTCCACCCCCTGACGCCGATGCAGGCGGGCATGGTCTTCCACAGCCTGGTCGACGGCGCGACCTCCGGTGCGTACTTCAACCAGGTGCGGTTCCGGCTCAGCGGCGTCACCGACGCGAGGGCGCTCGGTGAGGCCTGGCAACGGGTGGTGGACCGCAACGCCGTGCTGCGCGGCGAGGTGGTGTGGGAGGGGCTGCCCGAGCCGTTGCTGCTCGTGCGTCAGCGGGTCTCGCTGCCCGTCACCCACCTCGACTGGCGAGGCCTCGACGCCGAGGAGGAACTGCCGGACCTGCTGGCCCGCGACCGCGCCGTCGGTGTGGACCTCGCCACCGCGCCGTTGATGCGCGTGACCATCGCCCGGTTGGCGGACGACGAGGTGCTGGTGCTGTGGACGTTCCACCACGTGCTGCTGGACGGGTGGAGCGCGGCGCAGCTGTTCACCGAGGTGTGCGAGCACCATGCGGAGATCACGCGCGGTGCGACCGGTCCGCGGAATGACCGGACGCCGTTCCACCAGTACCTGCACTGGCTCGACAGGCAGGATCGCGGTGCGGCCGAACGGTACTGGCGGGGTGTGCTCGACGGGTTCGGCGAGACGACCCCGCTGCCCTACGACAATCAGCCCGTCGAGGCTCACCGCGCCGAGTCCGGTGCCACGGCCCGGTTCGAGCTGACGGTTGAGAGCACCGCACGGCTGCGGGCGGCGGCCCAGCGGCACGGCCTGACGATGAACACCGTCGTGCAGGGAGCCTGGGCGCTGTTGCTTTCCCGCTGCAGCGGCACTTCCGACGTCGTCTTCGGCACGACCGTCTCGGGCAGGCCCGCCGACCTCGCCGGTGTCGAGTCGACGGTGGGGATGTTCATCAACACCGTGCCCACGAGGGTCGCTGTCGACCGCGGTCGTGACCAGTTGTCGTGGCTGCGCGACCTGCAGGCCGACCAGGCCGAGGCACGTCGCTTCGACCACGTCCCGCTTGCCCAGCTGCGCGCCTGGAGCGCTCTGCCCGGTGGTGCCGGCCTGTTCGACAGCATCGTGGTGTTCGAGAACTACCCGTTCGACGAGGACGCCCTGGCCGTCCACGGCCTGAGGCTGCACGACCTGCGAGCGGACGAGCCGACGAACTACGCGCTCACGGTCGTCGTGTCACCCGGCTCTCAGCTCGTCGTCGAGCTCGATCACGACCCGAGCTTGTTCGACGAGCCGACCGTGGCACGGCTGGGACGCCATCTGGTGATGCTGCTGGACGACGTGCTGGCCGACCCGGAGCTGCCCCTGAACGAGCTGCGCACGCTCGACGAGACCGAACGCGAGCAGGTCCTGGTCGAGTGGAACCCCACCGGACGGGACTTCCCGGTGGACACGCTGCCCCGGTTGTTCGCCGCGCAGGCCGCCCGCACGCCCGACGCCGTCGCGGTCACCTGCGAGGGCGAGCACCTGACCTACGCCGAACTCGACGCTCGCGCCAACCGGTTGGCGCACCTGCTGGTCGCGCGAGGAGCGGGTCCCGAGAAGTACGTGGCACTGCGGTTGCCGCGATCCGCCGACCTGGTGGTGGCGGTGCTGGGCGTGCTGAAGTCCGGCGCGGCCTACCTGCCGATCGATCCGTCGTACCCGGCGGAGCGGATCGCGGGCATGGTCGAGGACACCGGGCCGGTCGTCGTGCTGACGGAGCTGCCGGACCTGTCCGGGTGGCC
The DNA here is from genome assembly GCF_042721395.1 of Lentzea sp. NPDC058450. NCBI lineage: Bacteria > Bacillati > Actinomycetota > Actinomycetes > Pseudonocardiales > Pseudonocardiaceae > Lentzea > Lentzea sp. NPDC058450. Next base: position 636,707 of record NZ_JBHXLO010000001.1, on the reverse strand, counting down.
CGCCACGGCACCGGAAACCTCGCTGTGCCCGGAGAACCCGGCCTACGTCATCTACACCTCCGGCTCCACGGGCAGGCCCAAGGGCGTGGTCGTGCCGCACGCCAACGTCGCCCGGTTGTTCACCGCCACCGACGCGTGGTTCGGGTTCGGCTCCGACGACGTGTGGACGCTGTTCCACAGCTACGCCTTCGACTTCTCGGTGTGGGAGCTGTGGGGACCGTTGCTGCACGGCGGCAGGCTCGTGGTCGTGCCGCACGACGTCTCCCGATCTCCCGCAGAGTTCGCGGCGCTGCTGGCGCGGGAACGGGTGACCGTGCTCAACCAGACGCCGTCGGCGTTCTACCAGCTCATCGCCGAGCAGCCGAGCGGGCTGTGCCTGCGGTACGTCGTGTTCGGGGGAGAGGCGCTGGACGTGCGCAAGCTCGCCTCCTGGGACGGTCCCGGCGAGCTGGTCAACATGTACGGCATCACCGAGACCACCGTGCACGTCACGTGGACGCCGGCCGACGGCACGGTCGGCGAACCCATCCCGGACCTGCGCGTGTACGTCCTCGACGACGACCTGCGGCCCGTGCCGCCCGGTGTCGTCGGCGAGATGCACGTGGCCGGAGCGAGCCTGGCGCGTGGATACCTCAACCGGCCGGGGCTCACCGCGTCCCGGTTCGTCGCCGACCCGTTCGGCGAGCCCGGCACCCGCATGTACCGCACCGGCGACCTCGCCCGCTGGAAGAACGGCAGGCTCGACTACCTCGGCCGGGCCGACCACCAGGTCAAGATCCGCGGCTTCCGGATCGAGCTCGGCGAGATCGAGGCGGCGCTCGAAGCACACGCCGACGTGCGGGCGGCCGCGGCGGACGTCCGGGAACACGCCGGGCGCAAGGTCATCGTCGGCTACGTCGTCGGCGGTCCGGCCACCGATCTGCGGGACCACCTGGCCCGGACGCTACCCGACCACATGGTGCCCTCGGCGTTCGTGCGCCTGGACCGGCTTCCCCTGACCGGCAACGGCAAGCTCGACCGGAAGGCACTGCCCGCACCCGAGTGGGAGAGCACCGGCGCTCGGCACGTGGAGCCGCGTACGGAAGCCGAGCGCGTGCTCGCGGACGTCTGGGCGCAGGTGCTGGGGCTCGACCGGGTCGGCGTCGAGGACGACTTCTTCGAGCTCGGCGGCGACTCGATCATCAGCATCCAGGTCGTGTCCCGCGCGCGGCAGGCCGGCTACCGCCTGGTGCCCCGTGATCTGTTCTCCTGCAGGACGGTGGCGGCGCTCGCCGCGGCCGCGTCCACCGACGCACCCGGTGAGAGCGTGCCGCAGGGGCCGGTGGTCGGGGAGGTCCCGCTGACGCCGATCCAGCGCTGGTTCCTGGACACGGAACCGCCACGCCCGGAGCACTTCGACCAGTCGGTCCAGGTCGAGTTCGCCGACGAGATCGACGAGGAGGCGCTGCGGGGGGCGTTGAGGGCTCTGGTGGAGCACCACGACGCGTTGCGCATGCGGTTCGAGCGCACGGAATCCGGCTGGCGGCAGCACAACGCGCCCGTCGGCCCGGCGGACGTCCTGTCCGAAGTGGACGGAGTGTTCGACTTCGCCGGGGGAGTGCTCCTGCGCGCCGCGGTGACCGGGTCTCGCCAAGTGCGGATCACCGCGCACCACCTCGTGGTGGACGGTGTGTCGTGGCGGGTGTTGCTGGAGGACCTGGAAACCGCCTACCTGCAAGCCGTGCGCGGCGAGGAAGTCGTTCTCGGGGCGAAGACCACGTCGTTCCGGGAGTGGTCGTCGCGGCTGGCCGGCCACGTCGCCGGCGGCGGCTTCGACGACGAGGCCGACCACTGGGCGGGCGTCACCGGTGATCCCGGTGTGCCCGCCGACCGCCACGGGACCGGCACGACCGGTTCCGTGCGCGGCGTCGTGGCCGAGCTGGACGTGGACGAGACCCGCGCGTTGCTCCAGGACGTGCCCGCCGTGTACCGCACGCAGATCAACGACGTCCTGCTGAGCGCACTCGGCCGCGTCCTGGCCGTCTGGACGGGCAGGAGTCGCGTCCTGGTCGACCTGGAGGGGCACGGCCGTGACGGCGACTTCCTCGACGGCGTCGACCTCTCCCGCACGGTCGGCTGGTTCACCTCGGTGTTCCCGGTGGCGCTGGAGGTACCGGCTGTCGACTGGGGCACGGCGTTGAAGACGACCAAGGAACGGCTGCGCGCGGTGCCCCGGCGCGGCATCGGTCACGGCGCGGCCCACCGCACCCCCGGCCCGGCGGTGGCGTTCAACTACCTCGGGCAGTTCGACGGGATGACGAGCGGGTCCGTGTTCCGGACCGTCGGTGGGCTGACCGCCGACGCCGACCCCGGCACGCCCCGGCCGCACCTCCTCGACGTCGTCGGCGCGGTGGAGGACAAGCGGCTCCGGCTGACGTGGTACTTCAGCGAGGACACGCACGACGAGTCGACGGTGCGGCTCCTGGCCGACGCCATGACGACGGCGCTGAGGGAGATCGTCGAGCACTGCGCGCTGCCGGACGCCGGTGGTCGCACGCCGTCCGACTTCCCGTCTGCGGGCCTGGACCAGGCGACGGTGGACCGCCTCGTCGGCGACGGCCGGGACGTCGAGGACGTCTACCCGTTGACGCCGATGCAGGCGGGCATGCTCTTCCACAGCCTCTCCCACGGCCACGAAGGCCTCTACACCGAACGGATCTCGTTCGTCCTCGACGGCGTCACCGACGTCGGTCTGCTGGCCCGCGCGTGGCGGGAGGTGGTCGCCCGGACGCCGGTCCTGCGCAGCCACGTCGTGTGGGACGGCGTCGACCGGCCGGTGCAGGTGGTGCGCCGCGAGGTCGACCTGCCGATCGCCGAGGCCGAGCCGCCCGACTCCGCCGACCTGGATCTCGGGACCGCGCCGTTGATGCGGCTGGTGCTGACCGCCGAGTCGGGCACGGCGGTCCGGGTCGGCTGGACGTTCCACCACGTGCTGCTCGACGGGTGGAGCACGTTCCAGGTGCTGACCGACGTCCTCACCTGCTACGCCGCTTTCCGCGCCGGCCACGAACCCGCACTGCCCGTCCGGCGCCCCTTCGGCGACCACCTGCGCTGGCTGTCCACTCAGGACCCCGGCGAGGCGGAAGCCCATTGGCGACAGGTGCTCCGCGGGTTCGAGGCACCTACGCCGTTGCCGGTGGACCGTCCCACCGAACCCGGCCACGCCACCCGTTCCGCGGCGTGGACGACCGTGACACTGCCCGGCGCTGCACTGCGCGACTTCGCCCAGCGCAACGGCTTGACGCTCAACGCCCTGGTCCAGGGCGCGTGGGCGCTGCTGTTGTCGCGCTACAGCGGGCAGACCGACGTGTGCTTCGGTTCCACGGTGTCCGGCCGCCCCGCCGACCTGCCCGGCGCGGACGCCATCACGGGCATGTTCATCAACACGGTGCCCGTGCGCACCGAGGTCGCGGAGGACGAGCCCGTCGCGGTGTGGCTGCGGCGGCTGCAGGCGGACCAGGCCGACGCCCGGCGGTTCGAACACGTCTCACTCGCTGATCTGCACGCGTGGAGCGGGACAGAACTGTTCACCAGCATCCTGGTGTTCGAGAACTACCCGGTCGACGAGGCCGCGGCGCACGGCGTCACCGTGCGCGACCTCGACGCCGTGGAGACGACGAACTACCCGCTCAGCGTCGGCGTCCGTCCCGGCGACGAGCTGGAGATCCGGGTGAGCTACGACCCGGCGCTGTTCGACCTCTCCACGGTCGAGCGCATCGCCGGACACCTGACCGCCGCGCTGGCCGGTCTGGCCGCCGACCCCGGCCGTGCGGTGGGGGAGATCGACGTCCTGACCGACGCCGAACGCCGGCTCGTCCTCCCCGAACGCTTCAGCTCCGGCGTTCGCGAGGCCACGATCACCGAGCTGTTCGCGGCACAGGCCGACCGGGTGCCTGACGCGACGGCCGTCGTCGCTGCCGGCGTCTCGCTCACCTACGCGGAGCTGGATGCTCGCGCGAACCGCCTGGCTCACCGGCTGATCGCGCTCGGCGTGCGCCCGGAAGACCGGGTGGGGCTGCTGGTGCGCCGGTCCGCCGACGTGGTGGTGGCGGTGCTCGCGGTGCTCAAGGCGGGCGGTGCCTACCTGCCCCTGGACGAGCGGGCTCCCGAGGAGCGCCGCCGTCAGGTCCTGGACCAGGCCGGATGCCGGATCCTGATCACGGATCGCGATGTCGCCGCGGGCGATCAGATCGTCGTGCTCGGGTGCGATCCCGGTGACGGCCGGGCGGACCGGCCTGCTGTGACCACGCACGCGGACGGGCTCGCCTACGTCGAGTTCACCTCCGGGTCCACCGGCACGCCCAAGGGGGTGGCCGTCCGGCATCGCGACGTGGCGGCACTGGCGTTGGACTCGCGGTTCGACGGCCCGGCTCACCACGCCGTGCTCGTGCACTCCCCGCTGGCGTTCGACGCCTCCACCTACGAGCTGTGGGTGCCGTTGCTGCGCGGTGGCCGAGTGGTCGTCGCCCCTCCCGAGGACCTCGACGCCGCCAAGCTCCAGGAGCTCGTCGCGGACCACGGCGTGAGCGCGCTGTGGCTCACCGCGGGGCTGTTCCGCGTGCTGGCCCAGGACTCCCCGGAGTGCTTCGCGGGCGTGGCGGAGGTGTGGACCGGCGGTGACGTCGTGCCCGCCGCTGCGGTCCGGCGCGTGCTGGAGGCGTGTCCAGGACTGGTCGTGGTCGACGGGTATGGACCGACCGAGACCACGACGTTCGCGAGCACCTATCGGATGACCGGACTGGAGCACGTACCCGACACCGTGCCGATCGGCACACCGCTGGACGGGATGTCGGCCTACGTGCTGGACACCAGGTTGCGGCCGGTCCCGGTCGGCGTGCCCGGCGAGCTGTACCTCGCGGGCGCCGGCCTGGCCCGCGGCTACCTCGACCGTCCCGGTCTGACCGCGTCCCGGTTCACCGCCTGTCCTTTCGGGACACCGGGGGAGCGGATGTACCGCACCGGCGACGTCGTGCGGTGGCTGCCGACGGGCGTGCTGGAGTTCGCCGGGCGAGCCGACGACCAGGTGAAGCTGCGCGGGTTCCGGATCGAGCTCGGCGAGGTGGAGGCGGTCTTCGGCCGTCACCCCGACGTGGGCGGTGTCGTCGTGGTGGTCCGGGAAGACCAGCTGGGCGGCAAACAACTCGTCGCCTACCTGGTTCCCGCCGAGACCGGTCGCGCCCCGGATCCCGTCGAGGTTTCCGCGTTCGCCGCGCGGAGCCTGCCCGACTACATGGTGCCCGCGGTGGTCGTCGTGCTCGACGCGTTGCCCTTGAGCACCAACGGAAAGGTCGATCGGGCCGCGCTGCCGGTCCCGTCCGCTCCCGTGCCCGCCGCCCGGTACGTGCCGCCCGCGACTGACACAGAAGAGGTCATGGCCGGGATCTGGGCGGACGTCCTGGGGCTGGACCGCGTCGGCGTCGAGGACGACTTCGCCGCACTCGGCGGTGACTCGATGCGCAGCCTGCTGGTCGCGTCCCGCTGCCGGTCCGCCTTCGACGTCTCGCTGACCCCGCACGACGTCCTCACCGCCCGCACGGTCGCCGCACTGGCGGGGCTGGTCGAGGAGAAGGTCCTGCTCGAACTCGAACGAGTCGCCCTCGACGGCGCCCACCCCGACCTGTGAGGAGACACCACACCATGTCGTCGTCGATGGAGGACCGGATCGCCGCACTGCCCCCGCACCTCCGGGAGCAGATGCGCCGCCGCCTGTCGGGCCGGTCCACGCGGACCGACGCGATTGCGCCGGTGGACCGGAACGGGTCGTTGCCGTTGTCGTTCCCGCAGCAGCGCCTGTGGTTCCTCGACCGGTTCCAGCCCGGCGGCTCGGGCTACAACAGCGCGATCCCGTTGCGTCTCAACGGGAAGCTGGACGTCACCGCGCTGGGCACCGCGCTCACCGGGCTGGTGGCCCGGCACGAGTCGTTGCGCACCACGCTCGACGAGGTCGACGGCGTGGGTGTGCAGATCGTGCACCCGCCGTTCGAACTCGCTTTGCCCGTGGCCGAAGCGAGGGAGCGCCACAGGCTGGACGACCTGCTGGCTGAGGAGTACTGCCGCCCCTTCGACCTGCGGCGCGGGCCGCTGGTGCGGGCGCTCCTCGTGCGGCTGACCGAGGAAGAGCACGTGCTGCTCGTCACCGCGCACCACGTCGTCACCGACGGCTGGTCCATGGGCGTGCTCACCGAGGAGCTGGGGGAGTTGTACGGCGCGGCGGTGCAGGGGCGCGAGGCGTCGCTGCCCGCACTGCCGTTCCAGTACGCCGACTTCGCGAGCTGGCAGCGGAAGCGGCTGTCCGGTGACGCGTTGCGCGGCCAGCTCGACCACTGGACCCGGCGACTCACCGGCATCGCCCCGCTGGAGCTGCCCACCGACCGGCCTCGGCCGCCGGTGCGCACCACCGGCGGTGCCGTGCACGCCTTCACCGTGCCCGCCCCGGTCACCGCCGCCCTGCGCGAGCTGGCACGCGACCGCGGCACGATCCTGTTCTCGGTGCTGATGGCGGGGTGCCAGGCGTTGCTCGCCCGGTACGCCGGCCAGGAGGACGTGGCCGTGGGCACCGTCACGACCGGGCGCAACCAGCCCGGTCTGGAGCGACTGGTCGGGTTCTTCGTCAACACCGTCGTGGTGCGCTCCACTGTGGACAGCGCCACCGGCTTCACCGCGTTCCTGGACCAGGTCAAGGAGAACGTCAAGGAGGCGTTCGCCCACGACGAGGTTCCCCTGGAACACCTGGTGGACGCCGTCAGCGAGAACCGCGACGTCAGCCGCAACCCGTTGTTCGACGTCATGGTGCTGCTGCAGAACGCGGAACGCACGCCGCCGAGCCTGCCGGGGCTGGAGGTCGAGCGGGTCGGCCTGTCCCGGCGGGACGCGATCTTCGACCTGACCATCGAGTTCCAGGAGCGCGGCGACCTCCTGGAAGGGCTGGTGGAGTACAACACCGGCCTCTTCGACGCCACCACGGTCGCCCGGTTCACCGATCACCTCGTGCGGTTGCTCGGAGGTGTGGCGACCGACCCGCAGCGACCGGTGGGCGAGCTGCCGTGGATGTCGGACGCCGAACGAGACGACGTGCTGAACACCTGGAACGACTCCGGTGGCGCACTGGTCGAGGGAACGATCACGGGTCTGTTCGCGGCCCAGGCGAGCCTGACACCGGACGAGCCGGCGGTCATCACCGACAGCGCGGTGCTCACCTACGCCGAACTCGACGCGCGCGCCAACGGTCTCGCGCACCGGCTGATCGAGCTCGGTGTCCGGCCGGAGGACCCGGTCGGTCTGCTGGTGGAGCGCTCCGCCGATCTCGTCGTGGCCGAACTGGCCGTGGTCAAGGCAGGGGCGGCGTACCTGCCCCTGGACGGTCGAGCACCGGTGGAACGTCTCCGGCGTGTGCTCGGCAGGTCCGGGGTGGCAGTCGTGATCACCGACCTCGTCAACGAGACCCTCGCACGATCCGTCCACAACGGACGAACGGTGGTGCTCGACGGCTCCGTGCCGGACGCCGCGAATCCCGATGTGGTCGTGCGCCCCGGCCAGTTGGCCTACGTCATGTACACCTCGGGCTCCACGGGCGAGCCCAAAGGCGTCGCCGTGCAGCACGGCGACGTGGTGGCGTTGGCACTGGACTCCCGCTTCGACGGAGGAGCACACGAACGGGTGCTGCTGCACTCCCCGTCCGCGTTCGACGCCTCCACCTACGAGATGTGGGTGCCACTGCTGCGCGGCCGCCAGGTCGTCATCGCACCGCCGGGTGACGTCGATGCCGAAGCGGTTCGTCACGCCGTCACCGCGCACGGGGTGACTGCGATCTGGTTGACCGCCGGGCTCTTCCGGCTGATCGCGCAGGAGGCGCCGGAGGCCTTCGCCGGTCTGTGGCAGGTGTGGACCGGTGGTGACGTCGTGCCCGCCGCCGCGGTACGCCGGGCGTTGGAGGCGTGCCCCGGTCTGACGGTGGTCGACGGCTACGGTCCGACCGAGACGACGACGTTCGCCACCTCGTTCCCGATGACGGGCTCGGTGCCCGACGTGATCCCCATCGGACGTCCGCTGGACGGGATGGCGGCGTACGTGCTCGACGCGGGGTTGCGGCCGGTGCCCGTGGGCGTGCCGGGCGAGCTGTTCCTCGCGGGTGCCGGAGTCGCGCGCGGCTACCTCGGTGCGCCAGGCCTGACCGCCGAGCGGTTCCTCCCCAGCCCCTTCGGTACGCCCGGTTCGCGGATGTACCGCACCGGTGACGTCGCCCGCTGGCGCGCGGACGGGACCGTGGAGTTCGTCGGCCGCACGGACGACCAGGTCAAGATCCGCGGTTTCCGCGTCGAGACCGGCGAGATCGACGCTCTGCTCGTGCGTCACCCCGCGGTCGCCGAGTCGATCACCGTGGCCCGTGCCGAGAACGGCCGCAAACAGCTGGTGGCCTACCTGGTGTCGACCGCGGAGCTGTCCCACGCCGACTTGCGGACGTGGCTCAAGCGCGAACTCCCCGACTACATGGTGCCGTCGGCGTTCGTGCGGTTGGAGACGCTTCCGTTGAGCGGCAACGGAAAGGTCGACCGGCGCGCGCTGCCCGCACCTCAGGTGAGCACGAGTCGTCACGTCGAGCCCACCACGGCCGTCGAACGGGAACTGGCCCGCGTCTGGGCCGAGGTGCTGCGCGTCGACCGAGTGGGGATCGAGGACAACTTCTTCGAACTCGGCGGCGACTCGATCCTCAGCATCCAGCTCGTCGCCAGGGCCCGGCGCGCCGGGCTGAGGCTGTCGTCGAAGGACGTGTTCCTGCACCCCACCGTCGCCGAGTTGGCCAGGGCCGTCACGGAGGTCACCGGCAGCGAGGCACCGGCGGCGCCCGCGGCGGGCCCCGCCCCGCTGACTCCGATCCAGGAGTGGTTCTTCGACACCGCGCTCGCGAGTCCGCACCACTTCACGATGTCCACGCACGTGGAGCTGGCGCCGGACCTGGACGAGCAGGCGCTGGCCAAGGCAGTTGACGCCGTCGTCGCGCACCACGACGCGCTGCGCTCCCGTTTCACGCAGGACGGTGAGCGGTGGAGGCAGGAACCGGCGGCCGCTCCACCGAGTGGCATCCTGCGGGTGTGCGACCTGTCCGGGCTCGAGGAACGGGAACGCGAAGAATCCGCACACGCCGAGGCTCTCGCCGCCCAGTCGAGTCTCGACCTCGGCGCCGGCCGGCTCGTGCGAGCGGTGTTGTTCCGTCTCGGTGAGGGACGCTCGCGGCTGTTCCTGGCCGTGCACCACCTCGTCGTGGACGGGGTGTCCTGGCGCGTGCTGCTCGGCGACCTCGGCACGGCCTACCAGAAGCTGACGCGAGGCGAGCCGGTCGAGCTGGAACCCGTGGCCACCGCGTTCGCCACCTGGGCGCACCGCCTCACCGACCGGGTGCGCGCGGGCGAGCTGGACGCCGACCTCGCGCACTGGACCGGGTTCGCCGGGTCTGCCTCCGCGGACATCCCCGTCGACCACGGTGACGGTGACCCGGGCGAGGACGTCCGATCGGTCACCGTCCGGCTCGGGCGCGCCGACACCGACGCGCTGCTGCACCACGTTCCGGGCGTCTACCGGACGCAGGTCAACGACGTCCTGCTCAGCGCGCTCGGCCGGGCGTTGGCAGCCTGGACGGGACGTGACCGCGTGCTCGTCGGCCTGGAGGGCCACGGGCGCGAGGACGTGCCCGACGACCTCGACATCTCACGCACCGTCGGCTGGTTCACCAGTCAGTTCCCGCTCGCCCTGCACGTACCGGCCGGGGGCTGGGGCGACGTGCTCAAGTCGGTGAAGGAGCAGCTGCGGGCGTTGCCGCGCCGGGGCCAGAGCTATGCGGCGTTGCGCTACCTGGGCTCCTCGGCAGCCCTGCGCGACGACCCGCACCCGGCGATCAGCTTCAACTACCACGGCCAGTGGGACGTGGCGCCGGAGGACGGCGGGCTCTACCGGGCGCGGTGTGCGCCCCTCGGCCGGGACACGGCTCCCGGCAACACCCGCCCGTACCTGATCGACGTGGTGGGTCTGGTGCAGGACGGACAGCTCGAGCTCACCTGGCTGTACTCCGGGCGCGTGCACGACGAGTCGACCGTGCGGACCGTGGCCGACGCGGTGCTGGGCCACCTGGCCGGGATCGTGGCGCACTGCGCCGCGCCGGGAGCGGGCGGACGCACGCCTTCGGACTTCCCGCTGGCCGCGCTGAGCCAGGCCTCGGTGGACCTCCTGGCCAGCGACGGCCGAGAGGTCGAGGACGTCTACCCGTTGACCCCTCTGCAGGAGGGGATGCTGTTCCACGGCCTGGCCGACCTGTCGTCCACGGCCTACTTCGACCAGGTCCGGCTTCGCCTGACGGGAGTGGAGGACGAGCAGGCGCTTGCCACCGCCTGGCAGCGCGTCGTCGACCGCACGCCGGCACTGCGCGGCGCGCTCGTGTGGGAAGGCGTCGAGCGACCGGTGCAGGTCGTCCGCACCCACGTGCGGGTGCCCGTCGAGCACCACGACTGGAGTGGACTGTCCGAAGAGGACCTTGATCGCGAACTGGGCGCGATGACCCTCGACCTGCGCCAGGCGCCGCTGATGCGGATCGACCTGGCGAGGATGGACGAGGACGAGGTGCTGCTCGTCTGGACGTTCCACCACGTACTGCTGGACGGGTGGAGTCTCGCGCAGGTCTTCACCGAGGTGTGCGAGCAGTACCGGGCGATCGCGGACGGACGCCCGGCGGCGGTCGTCACCCGGCGGCCGTTCCGCGACTACCTGCGCTGGCTGGGAACGCAGGACCGGTCCGAGGCCGAGCGGCACTGGCGAGGGGTGCTCGCCGGTTTTTCGGCTCCCACGACGTTGCCCTACGACCGTTCACCCGCGGAAGGTCACGCGACGGAGTCCTCCGCGGTGGCACCCGTGGCGCTCACGGCCGGGCAGACCGAACGGCTCCGCGGCACCGCCCGCCGCCACGGTCTGACGGTCAACACCGTGGTGCAGGGGGCGTGGGCGTTGCTGCTCGCCCGCCACAGCGGCGAGTCCGACCTCGTGTTCGGCACGACGGTCTCCGGACGTCCCGCCGAACTTCCCGGCGTGGAGCAGATGGTCGGCCTGTTCATCAACACCGTGCCGACCAGGGTCACCGTGCCCGGGAACCTCGACGTCGTGGCCTGGCTGCGGGAAGTCCAGGCGGCCCAGCTGGAGGCGCGGCGGTTCGACTTCGTCTCGCTCGCCGAGCTCCGGTCGTTCAGCGACGTGCCCGCCGGGTCGCCGCTGTTCGACAGCGCGGTGGTGTTCGAGAACTACCCGCTCAACGACGTCACCGAGGTCGGCGGCATCCGGGCGACCGAGGTGCGGGCACGCGACACGACCACGTTCGCGCTCACCCTCAGCGCCGTGCTCGACGACCGGCTGCGCCTGGACCTCGCCTACGACCCGCACCTCTTCGACGGTGCGACGGCCCGCCGCCTCGCCGATCGTCTCGTGCTGGTGATCAACGCGATCGCCGAGGAGACCGAACCGTCGCTGCTGACGGACGACGAGCGCCGCCAGGTGCTCGTGGAGTGGAACGACACGGCCGCCGAGGTGCCGCACGCGACGGTCGTCGACCTGTTCCAGGAACGTGCGCGTTCGACTCCGGAGGCCACCGCGATCGTCGTGAACGACCGGTCGCTGTCGTTCGCGGAGTTGGACGCGTGGTCGAACAGGCTGGCGCGAGCGTTCGCCGCGTCGGGCGTCGGTCCGGAACGGCTGGTGGCGCTGTCGTTGCCGCGCTCGGTGGAGTTCGTGGTGGCCCTGCTCGCGATCTGGAAGGCGGGTGGGGTGTACCTGCCGGTCGATCCCGCCCTGCCGGCCGATCGCGTGGAGTTCCTGCTGGAGGACGCGAACCCGGTGCTGGTGGTCCGCGACGAGCTGCCGGACGCCGGGGACTTCCCGGCGGGTGACCTGGCACCGGTCCACCCCGGCCACGCCGCGTACGTGATCTACACGTCCGGTTCCACCGGCAAGCCCAAAGGCGTGGTGGTCGAACAACGCAGCCTGCTCAACCTGCTGGTGAACCACCGCGAGGACTTCGTCGCCGGCGACCGGCTCAGGGCCGCCCTGTCCGCGGTGTTCTCGTTCGACACCTCGCTCGAAGGCATCGTGCTGATGGCCGACGGGCACGAGCTGCACGTCCTCGACGACGAGGTGCGACTCGATCCGCCCGCGCTCGTGCGGTACGTGGCCGACCACCGGATCGACTTCCTCGACCTGACCCCGTCCTACGCGCGACAGCTCCTGGAAGCCGGGTTGCTCGACGGTGAGCACCGGCCGAAGGTGCTGATGCTGGGCGGAGAAGCGATCGGTGCGGACCTGTGGCGACGGCTGGCCTGTACGTCCGGCACCAGGAGCTACAACTTCTACGGACCGACCGAGTCCACTGTGGACGCGCTGTCCTGCCGGGTCTCCGGCGAGGGACGACCGGTCGTGGGGCGGCCGTTGCGCAACGTGCGGGCCTACGTGCTGGACGAACGCCTGCGCCCGGTTCCCGCCGGGGTGCCGGGAGAGCTGTACCTGGCCGGTGCCCAGGTGGCGCGTGGCTACCTCGGGCGTCCAGGTCTGACCGCGGACCGGTTCCTGGCCGACCCGTTCGGTGCGCCGGGCGAGCGGATGTACCGCACGGGGGACCGTGCCCGCTGGACGGCCGACGGCACGCTGGACTACCTCGGCCGCACCGACGACCAGGTCAAGATCCGCGGTTTCCGCGTCGAGCCGGGTGAGATCGAGGCGACCTTGATTCGCCATCCCGAGGTCCGCGAGGCCGTGGTGGTCGCCCGCCGGGACGGCGGTCACCCACGACTCGTCGCCTACGTCACGACCGGCGGGGTACCGGACCTGCGGGCGTGGCTCGCCGAACGCCTGCCCGACTACCTCGTGCCGTCCGCGTTCGTCACGCTGGACGCGATTCCCCTGAACACCAACGGAAAGGTCGACCGCCGCGCGCTGCCTGCACCCGACTTCGGAGGCGACCGCGCCGATCACGTCGCGCCGCGCACCGACGCGGAGCGGACCGTGGCCGGCATCTGGTCGGAGGTCCTGGGCGTCGCGGACATCGGGGTGCTGGATGACTTCTTCGACCTCGGTGGCGACTCGATCCTGAGCATCCGCGTGATCTCCCGGTTGCGCGCCGCCTTCGACGTCGAGATGTCGCCGCGCGCACTCTTCGCCCATCCCACCGTCGAGGGGATCGCGTCGCTGGTCGCGGAATCCGTTGGCACAGCGCCGACCGGCATTCCCGTGGTGGCCCGTGACGGCGCGCTGCCGTTGTCCTTCGCGCAGCAACGCCTGTGGTTCCTGGACGAGCTCGAACCGGGCGGAGTCGAGTACCTGACCCCGTCGATCCTGCGGTTGCGCGGGCCCCTCGACGTCAACGCCCTGAGGAGCGCCCTGACCGCCCTGGTGGCCCGGCACGAGTCGTTGCGCACCACGTTCGACACCGTCGACGGGCGAGGTGTGCAGGTCGTGCACCCGCCTTACGAGGTCGATCTGCCGGTGCTCGACGTGACCGACGAGCAGCTCCGAAAGGTCCTGACCCGCGAGACCTCCACGCCGTTCGACCTGGGCCGAGGCCCGCTGCTGCGGGTGCTGCTCGCCAGGCTCGGCGAGGACGACCACGTGCTTTCCCTCGTCCTGCACCACATCGTCACCGACGGGTGGTCCAACGGTCTGCTGCTCGCCGAGCTGGGAGCCTGCTACGAGGCCGCCAGGTCCGGCACCAGCGCCTCGCTACCCGCACTGCCCGTGCAGTACGCGGACTTCGCGTTGTGGCAACGAGAGACCTCGACCGAGGAGGCGCTGGAGCCGCATCTGGCGCACTGGCGGCACGCGCTCGACGGCCTGCGGCCGCTGGAACTGCCGACCGATCGTCCCCGCCCGGCAGTCAGGGCGAAGCAGGGCGCGCTCGTGCACTTCCAGGTGCCCGCCGAGGTCACTCGCCGGTTGAAGGCGCTGACCCGCTCGCACGACGGCACCTTGTTCATGGCTCTGGTGGCGGCGTGCCAGGTGCTGTTCGCCCGGTGGTCCGGGCAGCGCGACGTCGCCGTCGGCACGGCCGTCTCGGGGCGCGACCGGCCGGAACTGGAAGGTCTGGTCGGGTTCTTCGTCAACACGGTGGTGTTGCGTTCGGACGTCGATCCGCACCACGGCTTCGGCGATCTGCTGGACCAGGTGCGGGAGACGGTGCTGGACGCGTTCGCCCACCAGGACGTGCCGTTCGAACGGGTCGTGGACGCGGCGCACCCCGAGCGCGATCCCAGTCGCACACCGCTGTTCCAGGCGATGGTCGTCCTCCAGAACACCCCCGACGACGGCCTGAACCTTCCCGGCCTGCACGTCGAGGAACTGCCGCCGCCATCGGTCGCCGCCGGCTTCGACGTGTCCTTCCAGTTCCAGGAGGTCGACGACCACCTCGAAGCGGTGCTGACCTACGACACCGCGTTGTTCGACACCGCCACCGCCGAGCGGATGGTCGCGCACGTCGGCAGGGTGCTGGCCGGTGCCGCGGACGACCCCGGCCTCCCAGTGGCCGACCTGCCGCTGCTGAGCGACGGCGAACTGCGGCAGGTGCTGGAGGAGTGGAACGACACGGGAACGGCCGGCCCGGCACCGGCCTACCACGAGGTCTTCCAGGACCGCGCCGCCCGCACGCCCGGCGCGACGGCGCTGGTCGAGGGTGCGCGGTCGTGGACCTTCGCCGAGGTGAACGCCCGCGCCAACCGGATCGCCCACCGCCTGATCGCGGAAGGGGTCGGGCCGGAGTCGGTGGTGGCCCTGGCGCTGCCCGCGTCGCCGGACCTCGTGTTCGCGGTCCTGGCCGTGCTGAAGGCGGGTGGCGCGTACCTGCCGCTCGACCCGGCCCACCCGGCCGAGCGGATCGCGCACCTGCTCGACGACGCCAGCCCGGCGCTCGTGCTGACCTCGCCTGACAGCGAGCTGGACGGGCTGCGGCTGGACGAGTCCACCGTGGACGGACAGCCCGCCACCGACCCGTCCGACGCCGACCGCACGGCTCCGCTGCTCCCCGAGCACCCGGCGTACGTGATCTACACGTCCGGCTCCACCGGCCGTCCCAAGGGCGTCGTGGTCGAGCACCGCAACCTCGCCGCCCTGGTCGCCGACCACCACGCGCGGCTGCTGCCGGGCGACGGCAGGACGGTGCGCGGCATCGCCACCGCCGCCTACACGTTCGACGCTTCCTGGGAAGGCCTGCTCCTGCTCGCCGCGGGCCACGAGCTGCACCTGCTCGACCAGTCGGTCCGGCTCGAACCCCGCGAGGTGGCGCGGTACGTCGAGCGGCAGCGGATCGACTTCCTGAGCTGCACCCCGTCCTACTTCCAGCAGTTGCTGCCCGAGGGACTGCTGGACGAGGGGCGGCACCGGCCGAGCCTGATCGCGCTGGGCGGCGAAGCGGTCGGCGAAGCGCTGTGGCGCACGCTGGCCGACACCGACGGGGTCACCGGGGTCAACCTCTACGGCCCGACCGAGTGCACCGTGGACTCCGTCTGGACGGAGATCACCGACCGCGCCCGGCCGGTGATCGGCACGCCCGGTCGCGGCCTGCGCGCCTACGTGCTCGACGACGACCTGCGGCCGCAGCCGGTCGGCGTTCCCGGCGAACTGCACCTCGCCGGCGACCAGGTGACCCGCGGCTACCTGGGCCGGTCCGGCCTGACCGCGGACCGGTTCGTGGCGAACCCGTTCGGCGAGCCCGGCAGCCGGATGTACCGCACCGGCGACCTCGTGCGCTGGACCGCGGACGGACTGCTGGAGTACCGAGGGCGGACGGACGACCAGGTGAAGGTCCGGGGCTACCGGGTCGAGCCCGGTGAGATCGAAGCGGCGCTGCTCCGGCTCGCCGGCGTGACGCAGGCCGTGGTCGTGCCGCAGGAGATCGAGCCCGGCCTGCACCGCCTCGTGGGCTACGTCGTGGGCACCACCGCGGGGGAGGACCTGCGCACCGGCTTGAAGCGGCACCTGCCGGACCACCTGGTGCCGTCGCTGTTCGTGGTGCTCGACGAACTGCCCACGACCGACAGCGGCAAGGTCGACCGTCGTGCCCTTCCCGCACCTGACGCGAGCGGTGCCGAACACCACCACGTGCCGCCGCGCACCCCGGTCGAACGGGAGCTGGCGCGGATCTGGGCCGACGCGCTGCGGGTCGACCGGGTGGGCGTGCACGACAACTTCTTCGCCCTCGGCGGCGACTCGATCCTGAGCATCCAGATCGTGTCCCGCGCCCGCCAGGCGGGCCTGGAACTGGCCACCAAGGACGTGTTCACCCACCAGAGCATCGCCGAGCTCGCCACGGTCGTGCGCGCGGAGGACGACACGGCCGCCCCGCTGCCGGAGATCACCGGACCGGCTCCGCTCACGCCGATCCAGCGCTGGTACCTCGACGCCAACGGCTCGAACCCGCATCACTTCACGATGTCGACCTACGTCGAGCTGTCCGAGGACGTCGACCCGGCCGCCCTGGCGTGGGCGTTGCACGCGGTCGTGACGCACCACGAGGGTCTCCGCACGCGCTTCTTCCGCGAGAACGGAGTCTGGGTACAGGAAGTCACCGACGTCGAGGTCCAGCTGGAGGAGCACGACCTGTCCGATGTGGACTCCGCGGTCGCGGCGGCCAGGCGCGGGCTGGACATCACCCGCGGTGCGGTCGTGCGCGCGTTGCTGTTCTCCCGCAAGCGACTCCTGCTCGTCGTTCACCACCTCGTCGTGGACGGCGTGTCGTGGCGGATCCTGCTCGACGACCTGGAGACCGCCTACCGCCAGGCCGTGACGGGGGAGGAGCTGGAACTGGCCCCGGTCGGCACCCGGTTCACGCAGTGGGCGCACCACCTCGCCGCACACGTGCGGTCGGGCGCGTTCGACGCCGAGTTGCCGCACTGGGAGGCCGCGGTCGGTGAGACGACGGACCTGCCCGTCGACCACGACGGGCCCAACACTTCAGGCTCAGCGCGTGTGCTGTCGGTGCGACTCGGACCCGAGTCCACCGACGCCTTGCTGCACCGCGTTCCGGACGTCTACCGGACGCAGATCAACGACGTGCTGCTGAGCGCTGTCGGCCACGCGCTGTCGGAGTGGACCGGCTCGGCACGTGTGGCGGTGACGATGGAGGGCCACGGCCGCGAGGACGTGCTCGACGGCGCCGACCTCTCGCGCACGGTCGGCTGGTTCACCACGCAGTACCCGGTAGCGCTGACCGTGCCCTCGGGAGACTGGGGAGCGGTGCTCAAGTCGGTGAAGGAACAGCTGCGCGCGGTGCCGGGCCGGGGTTTCGGGTTCGAGGCACTGCGTCAGCTCGCCCAGGCTCCCGGTCTGGCCGGCACCGAGCTGCCGCGGATCAGCTTCAACTACCACGGCCGCTGGGACACCGCAGCGTCCGCGGAAGGCCCGGTGCGGGCTCGTCTCGACGGCATCGGAGCCGACGCCGACGCGGAGAGCACCCGCCCGTTCCTGCTCGACGTGGTCGGCGGTGTCGAGGACGGCGAACTCGTCCTGTCCTGGTTCTACTCCGAGCAGGTGCACGAGGAGTCGACCGTGCGGGCCGTGGCCGACGGGGTGGTGCGTGCGCTGGAGGAGATCGTGGCGCACTGCGCCACACCGGGCGCCGGCGGCCGCACACCGTCGGACTTCCCGTTGGCACGTCTGGACCAGGCAACCGTCGACCGGCTGACCGGGGCGGGTGACGAGGTCGAGGACATCTACCCGCTGACCCCGTTGCAGACCGGAATGCTGTTCCACACCTTGGTCGACGACACGTCCACGGCCTACTCGAACCGGTTCCGGCTCCGGCTCTCGGGTGTGTCGGACCCGGACGCGCTGGCCGAGGCCTGCCGCCGCGTCGTGCACCGCACACCGGTGTTGCGCGGCGGCGTGGTGTGGGAGGGAGTCGAGGCGCCGGTTCAGGTCGTGCGCCACCGAGTCACCCTCCCGATCGCCCAGCACGACTGGCGGCACCTGTCCGCTGAACAACAGCGGATCGCCCACGACTCGGCGGGCGGCGAGGAGCTGGACCTCACCACCCCGCCGCTGTTGCGCCTGACCATCGCCCGCGTGACTGACGACGAGGTCACGCTGTTCTGGACCGCGCACCACGTCCTGCTCGACGGCTGGAGCTTCGCCCAGGTGCTGGCCGAGATCTGCGAGCAGTACGCCGCCCTCACGCGTGGCGTGGAACCGGAACTCGCTGCGCGGCGGCCGTTCCGCGACTACCTGCGCTGGCTGGGCGGCCAGGACACCGAGGCGGCCGAACGACACTGGAGGCAGGTGCTGGCAGGCGTCGAGGCCCCGACCCCGTTGCCGTGGGACCGCCCACCGCTGGAGGCGCACCGGGCGGAGTCCAGCGCGTCCGTCCACTGTGAACTCGACAAGGCGCGGTCGGCTGACCTGGACCGGGTCGCCCGTGCGGCCGGACTGACCGCCAACACGGTCGTCCAGGGTGCGTGGGCCCTGCTGTTGTCGCGCTGCAGCGGTGAGTCCGACGTCGTGTTCGGTACGACGGTGTCCGGCCGGCCGGAAGAACTGCCCGGGGTCGGAACGATGATCGGCATGTTCATCAACACCGTGCCCACCCGCGTCCGGGTCGACCCGCATGCCTCTGTGTTGCCGTGGTTGCGCGAAGTGCAGGCGGAGCAGCTGGAGTCCCGGCGGTTCGACTTCGTCTCGCTGGCGGACCTGCGGTCGTTCAGCGACGTCCCCGCGGGCTCGTCGCTGTTCGACAGCGCCGTGGTGTTCGAGAACTACCCGGTCGACGAGCTGCTCGACGCCGAGCAGGGAGTGCGGGTGCTCGACGTCGAGGGCGACGACACCACCAGCTTCCCGCTCGCGCTGAGCGCCCACCTCGGCGACCGCCTGCGGCTCGAACTCGACTACGACCCGCGGCTGTTCGACACCGCCACCGCAGAGCGTCTCGCCTCCCACCTCGTGCTGCTGTTGGAGGAGATCGCGGCCGATCCGGGCCGCACGCTCGGCGAACTGTCGCTGCTGACAGCGGAAGAACGCCAACGGGTGCTCGTCGACTGGAACGCCACCGCTCGCCGGGTAGCGGAGAAGACGGTGGTCGAGGTGTTCGAGGACCACGCGCGCACCACACCGGACGCCGTCGCCTTGGTGGTGGGGGACCGGTCGCTGACGTTCGCCGAGCTGAACGCGTGGGCGAACCGGCTCGCTCGGGTGTTGAAGGAGTCCGGGGTGACCCCCGAGCGCGTCGTGGCGTTGTCCCTGCCGCGCTCGGTCGAGTTCGTGGTGGCGTTGCTGGCGATCTGGAAGGCGGGAGGCGCGTACCTGCCGATCGATCCCTCCCTGCCGGCGGACCGGGTGGAGTTCCTGGTGCGGGACGCCGACCCCGTGCTGGTCGTGCGCGGATCCCTGCCGCCGTCCGACGACCAGCCATCCGGGAATCTGATTCCGTTGCGGCCCGACCACGCCGCCTACGTGATCTACACGTCCGGATCGACCGGCACGCCCAAGGGAGTGCTGGTAGAGCACCGCAGTCTGGTGAACCTGCTCGTGAACCACCGCGAGGACTTCGTCCGGGGTGACCGGTTGCGGGTGGCGCTGTCCGCCGTGTTCTCGTTCGACACCTCGCTCGAAGGCGTCGTGCTGATGGCCGACGGCCACGAGCTGCACGTCCTCGACGAGGACGTCCGGCTCGACCCGCCCGCGCTGGTCCGCTACGTGGTGGACCGCCGGATCGACTTCCTCGACCTCACGCCGTCCTACGCGAGCCAGCTGCTCGAAGCCGGACTGCTCGACGGCCCGCACAGGCCGAAGGTCCTGATGCTGGGCGGAGAGGCGATCAGCGCGTCCCTGTGGCAGAGGTTGTCCGACGTGCCCGGCACGGACGTGCACAACTTCTACGGCCCGACCGAGGCCACGGTGGACGCTCTGTCCTGTCGCATCGCGCCCGGCTCCCCGGTCGTGGTGGGGCGTCCGCTGCTCAACACACGGGCCTACGTGCTGGACGAGAACCTGCGTCCGGTGCCCGTCGGCGTACCGGGGGAGCTGCACCTGGCCGGTGTCCAGGTCGCCCGCGGCTACCTCGGCCGGCCCGGGCTCACCGCGTCCAGGTTCCTGGCGGACCCGTTCGGCGGACCGGGCGAACGCATGTACCGCACCGGGGACCGTGCTCGGTGGCTGCCGGACGGGACGGTGGAGTACCTGGGGCGGACCGACGACCAGGTCAAGATCCGCGGCTTCCGCGTCGAACCGGGTGAGGTCGAAGCGGTGCTGACCCGGCACCCGGAGGTGCGGGAAGCCGTTGTCGTCGTCCGGCGGGACGACGGTCACCACCGGCTCGTCGCCTACGTGACGACCAGCGGAAAGCCCGAGCTGCGGGCCTGGCTGGCCGACCGCCTGCCCGACTACCTCGTGCCGTCCGCGTTCGTCGCGGTGGACGCGATTCCCCTGAACGCCAACGGAAAGGTGGACCGCCGCGCGCTCCCCGCTCCCGACCTCAGGGCCGAGACGTCGGCCTACCGCGCGCCGAGCAGTCCTGAGGAACACCAGGTCTGCGGCATCTGGGCCGACGTGCTGGGGGTGCCCCGGGTCGGGCTCGACGACAACTTCTTCGAGCTGGGCGGCGACTCGATCCTCAGCATCAAGGTCGTCTCCCGGCTGCGCGCCGAACTGGGCGTGCCGGTGTCGCCTCGGGTTCTGTTCACCTCGCCCACGGTCGCCCGGCTGATCCAGGAGATCGGGGCCGGCGGCGGAGAGGACCACGTGTCCATTCCCCGCGTTCCGCGCGACGGAGCGTTGCCCCTGTCGTTCGCGCAGCAGCGACTGTGGTTCCTCGACCAGTTCGAACCGGGCAGCACCGACTACCTGTCCCCGTCGCTGCTGAGGCTGCGGGGCCGCCTGGATCTCGACGTCCTGAACGGGGCACTGACCGCGTTGGTCGCGCGGCACGAGTCGTTGCGCACGACCTTCGACACCGTCGACGGGCATGGCGTGCAGGTCGTGCACCCGGCCCGGCCGGTCGAGGTGCCGGTGATCGAGGTGCCCGGCGGAGAAGGCGGTCTGGCCGAGGTGCTGGCGCGGGAGAGCACCCGGCCGTTCGACCTGGGCCGGGGCCCTCTGCTGCGACCGGTGCTGGTGCGCGTCGCGGAGGACGACCACGTCCTTCTCCTGCTGGCGCACCACATCATCACCGACGGCTGGTCCAACGGCGTGCTCACCGCCGAGCTCAACCACCTCTACCGCGGGAGCTCCCTGCCTGACCTGCCGATCCAGTACGCGGACTACGCGGTGTGGCAACGGGATCGGCTGACCGGTCCGTTGCTGGACGGCCAGCTCGCGTTCTGGCGCGACACGCTCGCCGGAGTCGCCCCGCTGGAGCTGCCCACCGACAGGCCACGGCCCGCGGTCCGCACCAACGGTGGCGCGCTGCACCTGTTCACCTTGCCCGCCGACGTGGCGGACGGCCTGAAGACCCTGGCACGTCACCAGGACGGCACCCTGTTCATGGCGCTGGTCGCCGCGTGCCAGGTGCTGTTCGCCCGCTGGTCTCGTCAGGACGACATCGCGGTGGGGACGGTGACGTCGGGCAGGGACCGCGCGGAACTCGAGTCCTTGGTCGGGTTCTTCGTCAACACGGTGGTGTTGCGGTCCGAAGTGGACGATCGTCGCACGTTCCGCGAGTTCCTCGGCGACGTGCGTGGCACCACCGTGGACGCCTTCGCGCATCAGGACGTGCCGTTCGAACGTGTCGTGGACGAGCTGCGGCCGGAACGCGACACCAGCCGCACCCCGCTGTTCCAGGCGATGGTGATCCTGCAGAACGTGCCCGAGCCCGCCGCGGACCTGCCCGGCCTGCACGTCGAGGACCTGCCGCTGCCGGCGGTGGCGGCCAACTTCGACCTGACCCTGGAGTTCCAGGAGACCGAGGAGGCTCTGCACGCGGCGATCAACTACAGCACTGACCTGTTCGACGCCGAGACCGTCGAGCGGATGGCCGGGCACCTGCGCGTGCTGATCGAGGGCGTCGTCGCCGCTCCCGACCGGCCGCTGGGCGACCTGCCGTTGATGGACGCCCAGGAGGAGCAGCACGTCCTGCACGCGTGGAACCACACCCGCCACGCCGTGCCGGACGCCACCGTCACCGGCCTCGTCGAGGCCCAGGTGGTGAGGACGCCGGACGCCGCCGCGGTCGTCGATTCCGGTGGCGTGCTCACCTACGCGGAGCTCAACACCCGCGCCAACCGGCTGGCCCACGGGCTGATCGCGCAGGGCGTCGGCCCCGGTACGTTCGTCGCGATCTCGCTCCCTCGCTCCGCGGACCTGCTCGTGGCCGTGCTGGCGGTGTTCAAGGCGGGTGCCGCGTACGTGCCGGTCGAACCGGACCAGCCCGCGGACCGGATCGCCTTCGTCCTCGACGACGCGCGGCCCGTCGTGGTGCTGGACGACCCGGATCTCGTCCGCGTCGCCGGTGGCAGGGAGGACGACCCCGCCGACTCAGACCGGACCGCACCGCTGACCACAGGCGACCCGGCGTACGTGATCTACACGTCGGGATCGACCGGCCGTCCCAAGGGCGTCGTCGTCGAGCACCGTTCCGTGGTCAACTACCTGTCCTGGGCCACCGAGGTGTACCCGGGTCTGCGTGACGCGGCGGTGCTGCACTCACCGGTGTCCTTCGACCTCACGGTCACCACCCTCTTCGGGCCGTTGCTGGTCGGCGGCCGCGTGCTGGTCAGCGACCTGGACGAGGACGCGGTTCCGTTGGGGCAGGCGGCTTTCGTCAAGGCGACGCCGAGCCACCTCCCGCTGCTGGGCACTGTCCCGCCCGCGCTGTCGCCGAGCACTGACCTGGTGGTCGGCGGGGAGCAGTTGCTGAGCGCGCCGCTGGACGAGTGGCGGCGCGCGAACCCCACCGCCACCGTCGTCAACGAGTACGGCCCGACGGAGACGACCGTCGGCTGCATGGAGCACCGAGTGGAACCCGGTGAGCGACTAGCACCCGGTCCGGTGCCGATCGGCCGCCCGGCCTGGAACACCCGGCTCTACGTGGTCGACGACCTGCTGCGGCCGGTTCCCGTCGGCGTCCCGGGCGAGTTGTGCATCGCGGGTGACGGACTTGCGCGGGGCTACCTGGACAGGCAGGGCCTCACCGCGGCGCAGTTCGTGGCCTGCCCGTTCGGACGTCCGGGAGAGCGGATGTACCGCTCCGGTGACCTGGTGCGCAGGCGTGCGGACGGCGTGGTCGAGTACCTCGGCCGCATCGACGACCAGGTCAAGATCCGCGGTCACCGGGTCGAGCCAGGGGAGGTGGAGTCCGTGCTGCTGCGCCACTCCCGCGTGACCGCGGCCGCCGTGGTGGCCAGGGGCACCGGTCAGACTCGGCTGGTCGCGTACTTCGTCGCCGATGCGGACGGTGCTGAGCTCCGCGCGTTCCTGGCCGGACACCTGCCGTCGTACATGGTGCCGTCGGCCTTCGTGCCGCTGCCGGTCCTGCCGGTGACGCCCAACGGCAAGCTGGACCGGGCCGCGTTGCCGGAGCCGATCGCCGAGGACGTGTCGAGCTACGTGCCGCCGAGCACGCCTGTGGAGCACCTGCTCGCCGAGGTGTGGGCCGCGGTCCTGGGCGTCGGCCGCGTCGGAATCCGGGACAACTTCTTCGAGCTGGGCGGCGACTCGATCCTGGTGATCCAGGTGGTGTCCCGTGCCAGGAAGGCGGGGCTCACCCTCACCACGAAGTCGTTGTTCCGCAACCAGACGATCGAGACGCTCGCCCCGTTCGTCACCGAGTCCGAGTCCGCGCCGGCGGACACGGCCGAGGTCGTCGGCGAGGTCCCGCTCACCCCGATCCAGCAGTGGTTCTTCGCCACCCGCACCGGTGCGCCGCACCACTTCAACCAGTCGATGCTGCTGGAGCTGACCCCCGGAGTGGACGAGGAGGCACTGGAGAAGGCCTTGGCCGCGGTGATCGCCCACCACGACGCGCTGCGCATGCGGTTCGTGCACGAGGACGGCGAGTGGCGGCAGCACAACGCCCCCGTCGGGCCGGACGCCGTGCTGGAACGCCACGACCTCACCTCGATCAGCGAACCGGAACGGCACGCCCACCTGGTGAAGATCGCGGATGACGCGCACGCGGGTTTCGATCTCACCGCGGGACCGCTGTACCGGGTCGTGCTGTTCCACGCCGACGAGACGATGTTGTTCCTGACCGTGCATCACCTGGTGGTGGACGGGGTGTCCTGGCGCATCCTCCTCGACGACCTGGACACCGCGTACCGGCAGGCCGTGCGCGGCGAGAAGGTGGATCTGGGCGCCAAGTCCACGTCGTTCCGCGACTGGGCGGCAGGCCTCGCCCGGCACGTCGGCGGGGGAGCCCTCGACCACGAGCTGGACCACTGGGAGGCGGCACTCGACGCGGCGCCCCTGCCCGTGGACCACGAGCAGCCGACCTCGGGCACTCCGGCCGCCGAGGTGCGGGTCGTGCTCGGCGCGGAGGACACCGACGCGTTGCTGCACAGCGCTCCCACCGCGTACCGGACGAGGATCAACGACGTGCTGCTCGCCGCACTCGCCCACGCGCTGTCCCGGTTCACCGGCCAGCGGACGGTGTCCGTGGACATGGAGGGACACGGCCGCGAGGACGTGCTCGGCGAGGACCTGTCCCGCACGGTCGGCTGGTTCACGACGCTCTACCCGGTCCGCCTCACCCTGCCGGAGAACGACGCTTCGACGTGGCGCGACCTGGTCAAGGCCGTGCGCCGGCAGCTGCGCACCGTGCCGGGCAACGGGTTCGGCTTCGGAGCGTTGCGCTACCTGGGCGCACCTGACGCCCAGAAGCGTCTGGCCGCACCGGGACCGCAGATCGCGTTCAACTACCTCGGCCAGTCGGGCAGCACCGCCGACGACGCCGAAGGCGGTCTGTACCGGACCGTTCTCGACCCCGCCGGACAGGACGCCGACCCGGCCGATCGGGGACCGCACCTGCTCGAGGTGGTCGGTGGCGTCGCGGCGGGTGAACTCCGCTTCACCTGGCACTACCAGCCGGATCGGCACGACGAGGCCACCGTGCGGCGGATCGCGGAGCACTTCGCCGGCGCGCTGCGCGACATCGCCGCGGACTGCCGGGGTGACCGATGACGTCGTTGTCCCGCAACCGGGACTACCGGCTCCTGTGGGTCGGCCAGGCGCTGTCCGAGGCCGGTTCCAGCGCGTCGATCATCGCGCTGCCCCTGCTCGTGCTCACGCTGACCGACTCGGCCGCGGCGTCCGGCCTGGTGCTGGGCGTCGCCGCCGCCACGCAGCTCGTCGTCGGGCTGCCCGCCGGAGCGCTGGTCGACCGGTGGAACCGCAGGACCGTGATGCTGGTCTGCGAAGCGGTCCAGGCCCTGGCCGTGGGACTGCTGGTGCTGGGACTGTGGTGGCACGTCGTCGAGGTGGTGCACGTCGTCCTGGTGGTGATCGTGCTCGGAGTCTGCCGGGCGATGTCGGAGCCCGCCGAGGAGGCGGCGCTGCCCGCGATCGTGCCCGAGCAGCAGCTCTCGGACGCGGTAGCGATGAACGCCGCACGCGGTTATCTGGGACAGCTCTCCGGTACGGCGCTCGGCGGTGTCCTGTTCGGACTCGGACGCTGGCTGCCGTTCGCGGTGGAGGCGGTGACGCACCTCGCGACGTTCCTGTCGTTGTTGTTCATCCGGGTTCCCGCGCGGCAACGGGAACCGGCGCCGGTCAGCCGGTTCCACCGGGAGATCGGCGAGGGCCTGCGCTGGGTGTGGAAGCAGCCGGTGGTGCGCGTGGTCGCCTTCTGCGCGGTGGGCCTCAACCTCTTCTTCCAGGCCTTCTACCTGCTGATGATCGCCATCGCGCACCAGAAGGGCGTGTCCGCCGGGCAGATCGGCGTCATGGCGGCGATGCTCGGTGCCGGCGGCATCCTCGGATCCCTGGCCGCCCCGTGGTTGCACCGGGTGCTCCGCCCGCACCGGGCCATCGTCGGCGTGTTCTGGGCCATCACGGCGCTGATCCCGGTGGCGCTGTTCGTGGAACCCGGAATCCAGACGGGCTTCCTGTTCGCCGCGGCCGCGTTCCTCGCGCCCACCGCGAACACGACCATCACCACCTACCAGCTGCTGCTGACACCGGACGAGCTGCGTGGCCGGCTGAGCAGCGTCATGGGAGTGGCGCTCGGAGTCGCGGCCGTCTCCGGCCCCGCGGTGGGCGGTCTGCTGGTGGAGTTCCTGACTCCAGCGCAGGCGATCCTCACGTGCGCTGCGGGTGCCGGCCTGCTCACCCTGTACGCCACCGCGAACCCGACCCTGAGGCGGTTCTCCCGTCAGGAGGACCCGGTGGGGTCCGGTCGCGACGGCAGCGGCAGCAGTCGCGGTGGCCGAGGACCGTAGGCGTTGGCGGAAGCGAGGATCCGGCGGACGCCCGGTATCGCGGTGACGTACCGCAGGAACGAGGGCGGGGCGATCGGCCTGCCCTTGGTCCGGGCGGCGGCGATCCGTCGTTCGGTGCGCACCTGCTGTGCCTGGACCCGGCGGATCGCGGGCTCGCGTTCGGCCTGGATCGCGGCGAGCACCTCGCCGGACGCCGGGCGGCCGGTGCGGAGTGCCGGGACGAGGTGGTTGGCGGCGGCGACCGCGTCCTGGATCGCCATGAGGATGCCGTTGCCGCCGACCGGGGAGATCACGTGCGCGGCGTCGCCGATCAGGAGCAGGCCGGGCTTCCACCAGGACGTGACGCGAGAGATGTCGACCGAGAGCAGGGTGGTCTGCGAGAAGTCCTCCAGCAGGTGGACGCGGTCGGCGAGCCACGGGATCTGGCCGGCGACGAAGCGGCGGATCGGCTCGACCCCGTCGTTCCTGGCAGCCGGATACCCGCCTTTGGGCAGCGTGTAGCCGACCTGCCACCCGGCGGTGCCGGCGAGCAGGCCGACGTAGTGGTCACGGCCGAAGAAGAGGTCGACGTCCGCGTCGGGCGGGTCGGTGTCGTGCCGCGGGAGGCGGAACCACAGCAGGTCCGTGGCCGCGCCCAGGGAGTGAGCGGGCTGTCCGGCCAGCTTGCGCAACCGGGAGAACCTGCCGTCGGAGCCGACGGTCAGGGCGGCGGGCAGGTCGTGGGTGCCCGCGCTGTCGCGGTATCGGACACCTCGCACCTCACCGTTCTCGGCGGTGAGCAGATCGGTCACGGTGCACCCGGTCATGACCCGGCAGCCGGGCAACGCCTCGACCTGCTCCGAGAGGAAGTCGAGGAACCGCGCCTGCGGCATGAGCGCCACGTAGTTGAAGGGTGAGCGGAGCTTGCCGTAGTCCGCGGCGGTGATGGTCGCTCCGGGAACGTGGAACCGGAACAGGCGAGCCTTGTGATGGGGCAACGACAGCAGTCGCTCGGCGAGGCCGAGCCGGTCGAGCAGCTCCAACGTGTACGGGTGCAGCGAGTCGCCGCGGAAGTCCCGGTCGAAGTCGCGGTGCTTCTCCAGCAGCGTCACGGAGATCCCCGCTCGCCCCAGCAGGTAGGCGAGCACCATGCCGCCTGGTCCGCCACCGGCGATCACGCAGTCCGTCATGAGCCGCCGTCCAGCCGGAACACCGCCATCGCGCCGAGATGGCGTTCGATCTCGGCCGTGGAAGAGCCAGGCGCCACCGGGAAGGCCCGCAACGCCCACGGCGCTTTCACCGCGGCCAGGTAGACCGACACCACGATCGCAGCCTCCTCGCCGTCGACAGGAACGGCACTTCTCGACTGCTGCTCGCCACCGGCCAGAAGGGTGCACTCGGCGTGGGCACGGAGGTTTCGCGCCCAGTCACGTTCCCGGTCCGGGCACACGAGGTACTGGCGGCCGCCGACCTGGGTCAAGCCGAGCGGCGTGCGGTGCGGCCTGCCCGACCGCCGCCCGCGCATCTCCACCACCCGCAGGCCGTAGCCGCCGTCGGCCACGGCCTGCGCCGGGTTGGCCAGGATCTGCTCGATCATCTGCGCGTTGAGTTCGCTAGAACTTCTAGTCACCTCCTCGACGATACTCTCTAGCTAGAAAATCTAGCTACCATGACCGGGTGAATCACGACAGACCTCGCGAGGTCGCTCTGGCGGTGCGACGGATGCTGCAGGCCGGACGCGAGATGCAGGCCGCGATGGCACGTCGTCTCGGTGTGCGCATCACCGACGTCCAGGCAGTCGACCAGGTGGTGTCGGCCGATTCGCCCCTCGGCACGGTCGAGCTCGGCGACCGGCTCGGCATCCGGTCGGCGTCCGCCACGGTCCTGGTGGACCGCCTGGTCAGTGCCGGACACCTCACCCGATCTCCGGACCCGCACGACCGCCGCCGCGTCGTGCTCAGCGCCACCGATCACGCGCGCGGCGAGGTGCGGCAGGCGCTGACGCCGTTGCTGCGCGAGATCACCACCATCACCGACCGTCTCGACGACGACCAGGCCGTGACGGTTCTCGGTTTTCTGGAGGATCTGACAGCGGCCCTGCGTGACTACGCCGCCGAAGCAGAACTGCCGCTGCGAAAGCTTTGAGCGAAGCTGTGCGGACAGTTCGCTCAGAGCGACGCGCCCGCGCACTGGACGAGGTGCTGCCCGGTGATGGCCCCTGCGTCCGGCCCGAGCAGGAATGCGGTGAGACCCGCGACCTCGTCGGGTGAGACGAGCCGGCCGAGCGGTGGGAGCGCCGGGGGAGTGCGCACCCGGCCGGGGTCGGACAGCATCGGGGTGTCGGTCGGGCCCGGCGCGACCACGTTCACGGTGATGGCGCGCCCGACGAGTTCGGCGGCCCAGGACCGGGCCAGGGCGAGCAGGGCGGCTTTGGTCGCGGCGTACTGGCTCTTGCCCGGTACGCCGGTCATGGTCCTGCTGCCGACGAGCACCACCCGTGCGCCGTCCGGTAGGCGGGACTCGAGCGTGTCGAGCAGCACCGTGGCGGCTTCGACGTGCACGCGCCACATCCGCGCCCCGTCCTCTGTGGACAGCTGGCCGAGCGGTGCCGACCGTTGCAGTCCGGCGGCGTGCACGACCGCACGAGGGGCGGGCACGTCCGCCAGGGCCGCTCGGAACTCGTCCGGGCGGGTGAGGTCGGCTTCCAGCCAGGAGGTCACCTCGGTGGGGCGGCGCCTGCTGATGCCGGTCACCTCCCAGCCCTCGCGCAGGAGCCGTCCGCAGATCGCGGCTCCGATGCCCGAACTGGCGCCGGTGACGATCGCGTGGTCAGCCACCGTTCACCCACTGCGGCCGCACGCGGACGTACTTGATGGCCTGGCGGAAGTACGTGTACGCGATGTGCAGCGTGCCGTCCGGGGTCTGCGTGATCGACGGGTAGGAGAGCTCGCGGTTGAGCTTGTCGCGGGAGTTGTTGGTCAGGCAGTGGCCGTCGCCGGTGTCGAGGTCGCCGCGGGTCCACGTGAGCCCGTCGTCGGACGACACCGCGAGGCTCATCGGTGCGCGGGGTGCTCCCCAGAAGGCGTCACCGACCACCTCGGAGACTTCCTGCTCGGCCACGCCGTCGTCACCGATCTCGTCGTACAGCGAGACGCGGCGGCCGGTCGCGTCGAGTTTGCTGCTGTGGTTGTAGACCAGCGCGAGCCTGCCGTCGAGCAGCGGCACGTACTGGATCGAGGAGTTGTTGTTGGGCAACGAGGTGGGCGTCGGTTCGGACCACGTCTCGCCGTCGTCGGCGGAGACGCTGCGGTAGACGTGGTCGGCCCAGCGGCTGCGGAACAGTGCGAGCAGGTCCCCCGACGGCAGTGCGTGCACGTTCATGTGGACGCAGCCGGTGCTGGCCGGCACCGGTCGTTCCCGCCACGTCGTGCCGCCGTCGTCGGAGATCATCACCGCGCTGGTGTCGTGATCGCCCACCCATGCCTTGCCGGGTACTGAGACGCAGTGGAACACCGGCAGCAGCCAGCGGCCGGACGGCAGGACGACCGGTGGCTGGCGGACGAAGACCCCGCCCGATTCCGTTGCAGGGAACAGCGTGCGGGAGGCGGACCAGGTCTTGCCGCCGTCGGACGAGGTGCGGCAACGGACCTCGGCGGTGTCCTGGTTCCCGGCCCGTTGCGCGGTGTGGAACAGCCACAGGTCGCCGTCCGGGCCTGTGGCGAGCACCGGGTTCTGCTCGGAGCGCGTGTCGTCGTCGGACAGCCGCACCGGCTCGCTCCACACGCCGGCGGCCAGGCGGGAGAACCAGACCGAGATGTCCGCCACGCCCTCCTGCGTGCCGCCGAACCACACGCAGCCGAGGTCGCCGCCGGGCAGCACGGCGAGGTTCGCGGCGTGGTTCTGCACGGCAGGAGCGGGCAGGAACGCCTCGGCGCGGTCGCGAACGACGCCGTCGGTGAGCAGCGCGGTCATCGTCCGGCCTCCTTCAGGTGGTCGCGGGCCACGTTCTCCAGGTGCACCAGGTCCGACGCGATGGAGGCGAACGTGTACCCCTGCGCGAGCCTCCTGGCCGCGCTCGCGCCGTCCGGGGTGTGGATGCCCGCCGCGATCCCGGCGGTCTCCGCCGCCGAGCAGATCCTGCGCACCGCCTCCTCGAACGCGTCGTCGACCGAGCGGTCCGCGGGATGCGCGCCGCCGACGGCGAGGCGCAGGTCGGACGGACCCACGTACACCCCGTCGAGTCCCGGCGTCGCGCAGATCGCCTCCACCTCGGCCAGGCCCGCGGTCGTCTCGATCATGGCGATCACCGCGGTGTCGGTGTGGGCCTGCGCGGGCTCGGGCCCGAACCGCAGAGCTGAGCGCATCGGACCGTACGAGCGGCGGCCGAGCGGCGGATACCGAGTCGCGGCAACGGCTTTCGCGGCGTCGTCGGCGTTGTCGATCAGCGGCACGATGACGGCGGCGGCGCCGGCGTCGAGCGCCCGGCCGATCGGTGTGGGGTCGTTGGCCTCCACGCGGACCACGCCGGCGGACGCCCCGCCCGCGTCGATCGCGGTCAGTGACGCGACGAGCCCGGAGTAGCCGACGAGGCCGTGCTGCATGTCGAGACAGACGTAGTCGTAGCCGAGGCGGGCGATGCGCTCGGTCGCGACCGGGGCGTCGAGCACCGACCAGTAGCCGAGGATCCGCTCACGGTCGCGCAGCCGGACGGCGAAGGTCATGCGGGTGTCTCCTTGGTCATCGGTTGTAGGCGGGCATCGGTCCGCGCAGGTCCGCGCCGACCTCGTCGCACGCGGAGCGCACGTCGCCGGGCAGGGGACCGGCCGCGGCGGCCGCGATGTTGGCGTGGAGCTGTTCGACGCGGGAGCCGCCGAGCAGCAGCGAGCCGACGCCGGGCTGACCGAGCAGCCAGCGCAGCGACAGCTCGACGAGGCCGATCCCGGCGCCGTCCGCGATCGCGGTCAGGCGCTCGACGGCGGCGAACAGGCGAGGGTCCCAGTACCGCTCGCGGTACATCCCGGCCAGCCGCGAGTCACTGAACCGGCCGGTGCCGGGTTCGTCGCCGAACCGGTGCCTGCCGGTCAGCAGGCCGCCGCCGAGCGGGTTGTAGACCATCGTCACGAGGCCGCTCGTGCGGGCGTACTCCAGGTACTCCTCCTCGACGCGGCGGGCGAGCAGGTTGTAGAGCTGTTGCGCCACAACGGGTCGAGGCCCGCCCGCATGAGTGAGCTCGGCGATCTGCCACGCCGCGAAGTTCGACACGCCGAGCGCCAGCACCTTGCCCTCGTCCACGAACTCGGCGACGGCACCGAGCGTGTCCGCGATCGGCGTCGCGCGGTCCGGCTGGTGCAGGTAGAACAGGTCGACGTGGTCGGTGCCGAGACGCCGGAGGCTGCCCTCGAGCGACGCGCGCAACGCGGCAGGGGAGAGCGGGCTGTGCTCGCCCGCGTCCGGGTGGGGCATGCCGGCCTTGGTGGCGAGCACGACCCGGTCGCGACGACCGTGCAGCAGGCCCGCCAGGATCTCCTCCGTCTTCCCGCCCGCGTACGCGTTCGCGGTGTCGACACCGGTGATCCCCGCGTCGAGCGCGGCGTCCGTGATGGACTTCGCCGCGGCGACGTCCACGGTGTCGCCGAACGTCATCGTGCCGAGCACGAGCCGGGACAGCGGTACCGGTACGCCCGGCAGCTTCACGTCGGTCACGACTGCTTCCCTTCTGCGGAGGCGGAAACGAGCGCGCGGGGCTTGCGGCCGCGCATGGTCGCCGGGTCGAGCGCCGCGCGCCGCAACGCGAGGGTGTACGGCTCGGCCGGTGCTCCGAGCACGCGGCTGGTGGGACCGGCCTCGACGACGCGTCCGGCGCGCAGCACGACCACGTCGTCGCTGATCTCCCTGACCACACCGAGGTTGTGCGAGATGAACAGGTAGGCGACGCCGGTGTCGCGCTGGATCTCCCGCAGCAGGTCGAGCACCTGCGCCTGCACGGAGACGTCCAGTGCGCTGGTCGCCTCGTCGCACACCAGGAGCTGCGGTTCGCTGGCGAGCGCGCGGGCGATGCCGATGCGTTGCCGCTGGCCACCGGAGAACTCGGCGGGCCTGCGGTCGTGTGAGCTGTCGGGGAGCTTCACCCTGTCGAGCAACGCGGCCGCCTCCCGCGCGCAGGCCGTGCGGTCACGTCCGCGCAACCGCAGCGGTTCGGCGACGATCTGCAACGCCGTCAGGTGCGGGTCGAGTGAGCCGTACGGGTCCTGGAAGATCATCTGCATCTTGTGCCGCAACGGCCGGAGCCGCTTCTCCGGCATCGCGGTGATGTCATCGCCGTCCAGCACGATCCGGCCGGAGGTGGGACGGATCAGCCGGACGACGGACCCGGCGATGGTGGACTTGCCGCAGCCGGACTCGCCGACCACCGCGAGAGTGCGGCCGCGGTCCAGCGTGAAGCTCACGCCGTCGACCGCCCGCAGCGTTCCGAACTGGACGACCAGGTCCTCGACCGTCAGCAGTGCGCTCGTCACGGGGTCACCTCCAGAACTCCCAGGCGGGGAACCGCGTCGAGCAGCGCGCGGGTGTAGGGGTCACGTGGATCCTCGACGATCTGCTCCACCTCACCCGACTCGACGAACCGGCCCTCGCGCATCACGTGGATGCGGTCGGAGACGAGCCGGGCCACGCCCAGGTCGTGGGTGATCATCAGAATGCCGATGCCGGTGCGTTCCTGCAGTTCGAGCAGCAGGTCCAGCACGTCGGCCTGCACCGTCACGTCGAGCGCCGAGGTCGGCTCGTCGGCGACCAGCAACGCGGGCTCGGACGCCAGCGCGATGGCGATCAGCACCCGTTGCAGCATGCCTCCGGAGAACTGGTGCGGGTAGGCACCCCACCGCGTCTCCGGCGTGCGGATGCGCACCTGTTCGAGCAACGCGATTCCACGCTGCCGGATCTCGGCTCGCGACAGGCCGGGATGGCGCAACCGCAGCGCCTCGCCGAGCTGGGCACCGATCGTGTGCACCGGGCTGAGCGCTGTCATCGGGTCCTGCGGGACGAGCGCGGCGAACCGGCCGCGCAGAGGGACGACCGCTGACGGTTCCGCGACGACGTCGGTGCCGTCGAGCCGCACCGAACCGGACAGGACCGCGAGACGGTCCGGCAGCAGCCGCAGCACCCCCATCGCGGTGGTCGACTTCCCCGATCCGGACTCGCCGATGAGGGTGACCGTCTCGCCGCGGCCGACGGTGAAGCTGACGCCGTCCACCGCGCGCACGACACCGGCGGGGGTGATCAGCTCGATCTGGAGGTCCTCGACCTCGAGCAACGGTGCGGGCATCACGCGTCCGCCTTCCTGGTCCGGCGGGTGCGGTCCCGCAGGGCGTCGCCGAGCAGGTTGACCCCGACCACGAGCAGCACGATGACGAGGCCGGGCAGGGTGATCAGCCACCACGACGTGGTGATGTAGTCCTGGCCGTCGGAGATGATCCGGCCCCACGTCGCGAACGGGCGCTGCGGACCGGCGCCGAGGTAGCTCAGCGCGCTCTCCAGCAGCACCGCCTGAGCCAGCAGGAGCAGCACGACGAGGCTCGCGGGGCGCACGACGTTGGGCAGCACGTGCCGGGCGAGGATCGTGAACCGGTGCAGCCCCAGCACCCTGGCCGCGGCGACGTACGGTTTCTCCCGCTCCACCAGCACGAGCGAGCGGGTCAGCCGGGCGATCTCCGGCCACTGGGCGATCGCGATGACGAACGTGATCACCGGCACCGACGGGCCGAACAACGCGACCACGAGCAGCAGCATCATCAGCAACGGCAACGAGAGCTGTGCTTCGAGCAGCCGGGACACCGCGGTGTCGACCCAGCCGCCGAAGTAGCCCGCGGCCGCACCGGCGAGCACGCCGATGACGCCGGAGACCAGCACGGCGAGCACGCCGATGGTCAGCGACACCTGGCCGCCGTGCAGCACGCGGGACAGCAGGTCGCGCCCGAGCTGGTCGGTGCCGAACAGGTGGCCGTCGGTGAACGGCGGGAGGCGCCGTCGTCCCAGGTCCTGGGCGTCGGGACCGGGCAGGGGGAGGAAGCCCGCGAGCAGGATCGGCAACACGACGACGAGCGTGCAGATCGAGCCGGCCCACAGCTTGAACCGGTTCGCCGCGCGGTGCCGGGTCGCGGGCGCCGCGGCGAGCACCTCCGGCGTGACCGCGCTGGGCCTCGGAGGGGATGGCTGCGTGGTGGTCGTCATCGGGAGGCCGCCTTTCCGAGGCGCACACGCGGGTCGAGGAGCGGGTAGGAGAGGTCGACGAGCAGCTGGACCGCGACGGCCAGTGCGGCGGTGATCAGGACCGTCGCCTGGATGACCGGGTAGTCGCGGGTCTCGAGCGCCCGCACGACGAGAGAACCGACGCCCGGCCAGGCGAAGACGACCTCGACCACGACGACACCGTTGAGCAGGGCGGCGAACCGGGTGCCGAGCGCGGTCACCACCGGCACCGCCGAGTTGCCCATCGCGTACCGCCACACGAGCACGCGTTCGGAGATGCCGCGCGAGCGGGCCACCGTCAGGTACGGCGACCCCAGCGCGGACCCCATCTCCCGGCGGACGAGCCGGGAGATCAACGCGATCTGCAGGATCGCCACCGTGACCGCCGGCAGCACGAGACCGCCCCAGGTGGTGAAGCCGGACGCGGGCAGCACCGGCAGCAGGACAGCGAACGCGGTGAGCAGCATGACCCCGGTCCAGAAGTCTGGCATCGACTGCCCGGCGATGGTCGCGACGTTGACGCCGATCTCGCGGCGCGTGTCGGCCCGGCGCGCCATCCACACGCCGAGCGGCACGGCCACCAGTGTCGTGAGCACGATCGCGGCGACGGCGAGCGTGATCGTGTAGGGGAGCCGGCCGAGCACCACGTCGAAGGCGGGTGCGCGGAACGCGAAGCTCGTGCCCAGGTCACCGTGCAGCAGGCCGTTGAGGAAGATCCAGTACTGCGACAGCAGCGGCTCGTTCAGCCCGAGCTGCTCACGCACCCGTTCGACGTCGTCCGGCGAGGCCATCGGACCGGCGTAGGCCGCGGCGGGGTCGCCGGGCGCGAGGCGGACGAGGACGAAGACGGTCGACACCGTCAGGAAGATCGTGAGCAGGCTCTGGCCGACGCGGCGCGCCAGGTAGGTGATCACGGCTCAGCCCTCCACGCGCACAGCGCTGAGGTCGTAGGAGTTGATCGGCTGCAGGCCCACGCCCTGCACCCTGGTGCGGCGGGCGAGCAGCACCTTCGGCACGAACGCCCACAGACACGGCCACGTCGCCCAGATCGCCTGCTGGGCCGAGGTGAGCAGCTCGGTGCGCCGGTCGACGTCGGTCTCCGCCGCCGCCGACGCGAGCGCGTCGGCGATCGGGGGGTTGACGTAGCCGTGGTAGGTGTCGCGGGTGCTCTCCTTCTCGGCGGTGCCTCCGTACATGCCGAGCAGCGTGGTGACCGCCTGCCCGGTCGGGCCGGGGTAGCCGTTGCCGAGCACGTCCCAGTCGCCGCCACGGCCCTGCCGCCACTTCCCGATGTCACCACCGGGCTCGAACTGCTGCAGTTCGGAGCTCACGCCGACCACCCGCAGCATCTCGACGACGGCCTCCATCACCGAGGTGTCGGCGGGGAACTCGCCCGTCTCCCAGATGATCTTCAACTTCAGGTCGCGCACGCCCAGCGAATCCAGCAGGGCGCGGGCCTTCGCGGGGTCGTGGGTGTAGGTGCCGGTCCGCACCGCCCCGGACAGGGCGAGCGGCACGACGCCCTCCGCCTGGGTGACGGAGCCGACCAGCACGTCCTCGACGAGTGCCCTGCCGTCGATCGCGTACGTCAGCGCCTCCCGCACGCGGGCGTCGGCCAACGGGTGCCCGGCGGGCTTGCGGAAGTTGAAGAAGAGCTGGTTGAGCCGCGTACCGGTGATGTTCTCGAGGGCGACGCCCGGCAGTCCAGCCAGCTGTTCCGCCGAGTCCGGGGTGATCGAGTCGATCACGTCGAGCTCGCCGCTGCGCAGCGCGATCACCCGGCTCGACTCCTCCGGCACGAACCGCACCCTGACCGTGCCCACCGAGGGTGGTGCCGCCCAGTAGTTCTGGTTGCGCTCGAAGGTGTACTCACCGGTGCCGCTGTTCGCGGCGGCGACCACGTACGGGCCGGAGCCGATGCCGGTGGCCAGTTCCTCCGGCCGGTTGGCCGCGGCCGGGGTGATCAGGATGTTGGCCATCAGCAGGTCGAGGATGGGGACCGGCCGGGCCGTCTCCAGCAACAGCGTGTGGTCGTCCACCTTGGACACCGACGGCACCTCGGGGAACAGGCCCATCACGAAGGACCCGTTGACCTGCGGGTACATCTTCAGCGCGGTGGCCACGTCCTCGACCGTCACGGGGCTGCCGTCGGAGTAGCGCGCCTCGGGGCGCAGCCGCACGGTCCACTGGGTGGGCGCGGTCTGCTCGAACCGCTCGGCGAGCACGAGTTGCGCCTTCATGGAACCGTCGATGCGGGTCAGCGCCTGGCGGACCGCGCGTTGCACCGTGACCGCGGCGTCGAACTGGAGCAGCTTGTTGTCGAGGCTCACCAGGGACCGGTTGAGGCCGAGGGCCAGCGAACCAGGGGCGGCGGCGCCGATCGGACCGGCGCAGGCTGCGAGCGGGGCCAGTGCCAGGCCGGTTCCGGCGGCGAGGCCGGCGCGGAGCAAAGAGCGGCGGCTGAGCACGGCGCCGCTGCCGAATTGGGTCATCGTCGACCTCTTCCGTGTGCCCGGACGAGCAGGAGTTGCGTGGGCCACACTGACACGTCTGCGCGAAACGCGCAACAGCTATCGCGCAGAACGCGCAGTCTGTGGCATAGTCGGCGACGGAGACCACGCGGAGAGGGGAGGCTGGAATGGACGACTTTCCCGTGTTCGCGGTCGCTGATGACCTGTCAGGCGCGGCGGAGACCGCGGTTGCGCTGGGTGTGCGCGGAACACGCAGCGTGGTCCTCCTGCAGGCCCGGGACAGCTCTGCGGAGGTCGTCGTGGTCGACACCGACTCCCGCGCCCTGCCACCTGGTGCCGCGGCCGCGGCGGTGACGTCCGCGCTGACCTCGGTACGTCCGGGAGACCGGGTGTTCAAGAAGATCGACTCGTTGCTCCGCGGCAACGTCTCCGCCGAGATCGGCGCCCTCGTGTCCCACGGTTTCGGTGTGGTCGTGACTCCGGCGTTGCCCATTGCGGGACGCACGGTCGTGGACGGCGTGCTGCGCGTGGACGAGAGCGGCTGGCGCGCGAACTGCGCAACTCCGCGCGAGGTGATGCCGTCCGCGCTGACACTGGGGCTGGACGTCGTGCGCGGGCCCGCACTCGCTGATTCGCTGGCGAAGGCCGCGGACGCGCGCGTCGCCGTCGTGTGCGACGCGGAGACCGACGGCGACCTCGACCTCATCGCGGCGGCCGCCGTACGGGCACCGGCGAACCTCGCCCTGGCGGGATCGGGTGCTCTCGCCGCCGCGCTGGGCCGCATGCGGACGACCACGTCGCCGTTCGTCGCCACACCTGCGGGCGGAGCCGTTCTGGTCGTCGTCGGCACGGCCGAACCCGTTGCGGCACAGCAGGTCGCGCTGCTCTCCGGATCTTCCGTGCACACGTTCGACGTGGACGCCCTCCTCGCCGGGCAGGTTCCGGTCCCGCCGGTGCACGGGGTCACCGTGCTGCGCGTCGGCCCGGCCAAAGGCCTCGTCCCCGACGTCTCCGCCGCGCTCGCCCGCGTCGTCGCCGCGGTCGCCGGCACACCCGACCTCGTCCTCATCGGCGGCGAGACCGGCCGCCGCGTTCTCGACGCTCTCGGCGTCGACGAACTCGAACCCCTCGACCAGATCCACCACGGAGCCGTCCGCTCGCGCACGCGGGACGGGCGGGTCGTGGTGACCAGACCGGGCAGCTTCGGCGGACCGGACTCCCTCGCGCAGATCGTGCGAGCCCTGACCGAAAGGCAGTTTCCGTGAACGCAGTCAGCGCACTCCCGGTCGTCGCTCTCACGATGGGTGACGGGGCGGGGATCGGCCCCGAGGTGATCGTGCCCGCGGTGCTGCACCCGGACACCCTCGCCGTGTGCCGCCCGGTGGTGATCGGTGACGCGCGGCGGTTGCGTCAGGCCGCGACCATCGTCGGTGTCGAGGCCGACGTCGTCGCCGTGGCCGGACCCGACGAGGCCGAGTTCGGCGGACGCCGGGTCAACGTGATCGACCTCGGCCTGCTCCCCGAGGACCTGCCGTGGGGCGAACTCTCACCCGTTGCCGGCGAAGGCGCCTACCAGTACGTGCGCCTCGCCGCCGAGCTTGCGCTGAGCGGCGCGGTCCAGGCCATCTGCACCGCCCCGCTCAACAAGGAGGCCCTGCACGCGGCCGGGCACGTGTTCCCAGGCCACACCGAACTCCTCGCGCACCTGACCGGAGTGGAGGAGGTGTCGATGATGCTGTCGACCCCCAAGGTCAAGGTCATCCACGTGACGACCCACATCGGGCTCCTCGACGCCGTCAGGAGGATCGAACCGGGACTGGTCGAGCGCACGGTGCGGCGCGGCCACGAGGCGTTGGTCAGGGCGGGCAACAAGACACCGGTGATCGGTGTGTGCGGTATCAACCCGCACGCCGGCGAGAACGGCCTGTTCGGCTACGGCGAGGAAGAGGAGAAGATCGTCCCCGCCCTGGAGGTCCTGCGCGAGCAGGGGATCGACGCCCGAGGCCCGCTGCCCGCCGACACCGCGTTCTTCCTCGCGGGCCGCGGCGACTACGACCTCATCGTCGCGATGTACCACGACCAGGGCCACGGCCCGGTCAAGGTCCTGGGCATCGAGGCGGGCGTCAACCTCACCGTCGGCCTCCCGGTGATCCGCACCTCGGTCGACCACGGCACGGCGTTCGACATCGCCGGTACCGGCAAGGCGGACGCCCGTAGCATGGTCGAAGCACTCCGCCAGGCGGCCGAACTGGCCGTGGCTCCCGACCCCGACCAGGAGACCGCAGCACGATGACATCCGCCGTCGGCACGCGCGAGCGCCGCGACCAGATCGTCCGGCTGGCCACCGAGACCGGCCTGGCGAACGTCGAGGAGCTGTCCCGGATGTTCGACGTCACCCCGTCGACCATCCGCCGCGACCTGGCGCGCCTGACATCGGAAGGGCGTCTCGCGCGCACCTACGGCGGCGCCATCGCGGTGAACGCGCACCCGGAATCCTCGCTGCGCCAACGCATCGGCGAGGGTTTCGAGGCCAAGCAGGCGATCGCCCGCTGGGCGGCGGACCAGATCCACGCCGGCGAGACCATCCTGCTCGACGCCGGCTCGACCATCGGCGCCCTGGCCCACGAACTGCGCCGGGCCGAGTACCTCACCGTGGCCACCACCGGGATGACCGCGCTGCAGGAGCTCGCCGACGTCGAGTCGGTCCACGTGGAATGCCTCGGCGGCACCCTGCGCCCGCTCAGCCAGGGGTTCGTCGGCCCGCTCACCGAAGCGGCGCTCGAACGCATGACGTTCGACCGGGTCTTCCTCGGCACGGACGGCATCAACGCGACAGGCGACATCTGCGAGGCCGACCTGCGCCAGACCCGCCTCAAGGAACTGATGGCCCGGCGAGCCGACCACGTCTACGTCCTGGCGCACGCCGCGAAGCTGGACCAGCGCCCCTTCCACGCCTGGGCTCGGCTGCCCCTGCCGTGGACGCTGGTCACCGACTCCGACGCCGACCCCGCCGTGGTGGAACGGTTGCGCGGTAAGGGAATCACCGTGGTCGTGGTCGGACCGGAGCAGACCGGCCAGCCGAGTTGATCGCGGTCGGGGAAACCGCGGCGCTGTTCGGGCGGCCCTGAACCGCTGCTCGTCCTGCGGGGGTGAAGGCATCCAGGGCGAGTTGGTTCGGCTTGGTCCTCGTCTGGGGTTCCGTCCGGCCGCTGCTCGCGGCGGCCACGAAGCCGATCATCACGAGGCCGAAGCTCACCAGGCCGAGCGCCAGCACGATCCCGCCGTGCAGCACGACGGCGAACGCGAGGGCGGCGCGGCGCGATCGGGAATTCCCGAGCACGCAGATCACGATGGCCGATTCGAGCAGGATCGTTCCCCATGTGATCACAGGGGACAGAAGTGCCGAATCCGCGAACGGTACGAGTAGCGAACCGGTTCCGAAATACGCGTCCTGCATCACATGGTGCATCGCGCTGCCGTCGCGCCATTCCGGTTCCTGGAGTTTGATCCAGACCGCCTGGCCGTAGACGACCACGACCTGCACGCGAACGGCCCAGTGGGTGATCCAGGAAGCGCCGCTCCACCACGCCGGTAATGGCGTGTCCGGACGTCTCCAATGCCAGACGCGATCGTCGGCGAGGCACAACGGGATCAACAGGAGAGTGACGATGCGGGCCACGTTCTCGCCGCCGTTGGGCACGTGCATCGCGGCGGCGAGACTGAAGGTCGCGTACCACTGCGGAATGCACGTCCAGCGCGGCCGGTATCCCGAGGCCGCGAGCACGAGTGCGGCGATCGTGACCAGTCGGGCAACGGTCTGCGCGGCTGGAGAAGTGTCCGCGCACCAGAGCGAAAGGGCGCGCAGACCGTCGCATCGGGGGCCGATTGGTCCATTCGGCACAGCGGGGAATAAGTCTGTGTCCGAGGTGAACACGAGAGCGGACAGTTCCGCGATCGCGACCAGCGACCGAGCGGCGCCGAGGGTGCGCGTGCGGGGTTCGAACGCGAGCGCGCGGGCTACCGGGGTGCGCACGTGAGTTCCACGGGGACGACTCGGACGACGTGCCGGGCGGTGCCGTTCCGGCTGGGTCTCTCGACGGCGAAAACGGTGGGCCCGCACGCCGCGGGATCGGTGAAATAGCTGGTCAGGATCACTGGTGGGGTCGTGGAGACGACGGCGGCGCAGTCGGCCGCGGTCGGTCCCGCGCAGTCCCGCCAGCGGTCCTCCGGCAGCTCCCGCGCGAGGGCCAGCAGCCGGACCAGGTCCGCGTAGGCACCGCGGTCGAGGCCGCCCAGGTAGTCCCGGTCACCCGCGGTCCGGGTGATCGGGACGAACGTGCCGGCGGCTTTGTCGTGGCGGTACACGACGGTGAACTCGCGCCCCGCCGCATTCGTGAAGAGCTGCATTCCGACGGGCCAGAACAACCGGAACGCGTCTCGCTGGGCGCTGATTTCCGGTCCGACGACGTCGGCGGGCAACTGGGCGGCGGTGGTCGCGAGCAGAATCACGCCGAGTGCGGCGCCGGTGAAGGCCATGCCTTTCGCGGCACGGGCCTGGGTGTCCATTTCGGTGGACATCGGACCGGAAATCCCGGTCGGTTCAGCACTCGCCTGTCGTGCACGGCCCGATGATGAGTGCCGTCTGGTTGCCTGAATCGACAGGCGCCGTGTCCGAAGCAGAGCTGGCAATGGTGATCGCGGCCAGTGCCGCAGCCGCCAACAGCGCGCCGAAGAAACCCGCGGTTCTCATTTCTTGATCCCCTCCTGGATGTGATGAGGAACCTCCCTTCCTCATCACTGCGGAGGGGAATATGGCAGCGTTTGTCCACTTCGTCAACTGGTTACGTGGTGTGTTCGAGCGGCTCCGCTGCGTGATTCCACGTGAGGCTGAATCGGTACAGAAATCCCACGGTATTTTTCCGCCACTGGCCCGCTCTTAAAGGTGATATCTCCTGTATTCGCCGCGGTGCCACCGATGTCCGCCGACGGCCCACACTGGCGTACTCCGAGACGGAAAGCGTGCGGCTGAATGGATTATCGGATTCTGGGCCCGCTGGAACTGCGGTCCGCGGGGCGCCCCGGCGGGCTCGGCGGGGAACGGCAGCGCAAGCTGCTCGCGCTCCTGCTGCTCGGCGCCGGGACCGTCGTGTCCTTCGACCGGCTGATCGACGAACTGTGGGAGGACCCGCCCCAGACCGCCCGCCGCCAGGTCTGCAACGCGGCGGCCGCGGTGCGCCGCGTCGTCACGTGGGGCGGTGGCCACCTGACGACCACCCCCCACGGCTACCGTCTCGACCTGCCGGAGGGCAGCCTCGACGCGGACCTGTTCCGCGCCCGGATCCACGAGGCGGACGTCCTCGCGGGGAGGGGAGAACCGGCGCAGGCCGTGGCGTTCCTGCAGAGCGCGCTCGACCTGTGGCGGGGACCGGTGCTGACCGGGCTCACGTCCCCGTCGATCGACGCGGAGGCCGAGAGCCTGCGGGAGCAACGGCTGCAGGCGGTGGAGCGGCTCGCCGAGCTGCGACTGGAACTGGGGGAGGTGACCTCGCTGCTGGGAGAGCTCATGGGCCAGGTCGCCGAGCACCCGTTGCGGGAGTCGTTGCGCGCCACGCTGATGCGGGCACTGGACCGGGCCGGGCGCCGCGGCGACGCGCTGACCGTGTTCGAGCAGGGGCGCCGGGCGCTGGCCGACGAGCTGGGTGCCGATCCCGGACCGGAGCTGACCGGGCTGCACGCCGAGTTCCTGCGCGCACGACCGGTTCCGGTGGCGGAGCCCCGCCGGTCGCCGCTCCCGTTCGACATCCCCGACTTCACCGGCCGCGAGTCCGAAGTGGACGAACTGGTCGGGGCGATCGGCGACCGGGCGGGCGCCGTCGTCACCATCGAGGGCATGGGCGGCATCGGCAAGACCGCGCTGGCCGTGCACGTGGCGAACCGGCTGACGGACCGCTTCTCCGACGGGCTCTGCTACGTCGACCTGCGCGGGTTCACCGCCGACACCGCGCCGCTGGTCGCGGCCGCCGCACTCGAACTGCTGCTGCGCCAGATCGGCGTGCCACCGGAGCGCATCCCGGTGGACCCGGCCGCGCGCCGCGACCTGTGGCTGACCGAGGCGTCCGGCCGCCGCCTGCTGGTGGTGCTCGACAACGCCGCCGACGCGGGCCAGGTCCGGCCGCTGCTGCCCGGCGCGTCCCGCTCCGTCGTGCTGGTGGTGAGCCGGTGCCACCTCATGTCGATCGAGGGGGC
Organism: Lentzea sp. NPDC058450; assembly: GCF_042721395.1. NCBI lineage: Bacteria > Bacillati > Actinomycetota > Actinomycetes > Pseudonocardiales > Pseudonocardiaceae > Lentzea > Lentzea sp. NPDC058450. Next base: position 593,356 of record NZ_JBHXLO010000001.1, on the reverse strand, counting down.
CGTCCCGGTGTCGCTCGACGTGCTGCCCGCGGCCGACGCGGTGGCGTTGTTCAGCCGGATCGCGGGCCAGGACCGGGCGGACGCCGAACCCGAGGCGGTCGCGGACGTGATCTCCCTGTGCGGCGGGCTCCCGCTGGCGATCCGGATCGCCGCCTCGCGCTTCCGGCGGCGGCCGTGGAGCGTCGCCCACCTCGCCGAGCAGCTGCGCGACCGGCAGCGCCGCGCCCGTGCGTTCACCGCGAACGACGTCAGCGTCGCGGGCGTGCTCACCCTGTCGTACCAGCACCTCCCGGCCGACCGGCAGGAGCTGTTCCGGAAGCTGTCACTCGTGCCCGGCGCCGACTTCGACGCGCACGCCGCCGCCGCGCTCGCCGGGGTGCCGGTGCAGGACGCGCAGGACGTGCTGGAGGAGCTCGTCGAGTGCAACCTGCTGATGCAGCGCAGGTACGGCCGCTACTGCCTGCACGACCTCGTCCGCGACTGCGCCCTCGACCTCGCCGACCGCGCCGGCACACCGTCCGAACTGGACACCGCGCGGCACCGGTTGTTCGACTACTACCTGCACCTCGCCGACGTGCGCGGCCGGCGCTCCCTGCCGGGACGGCGCGGCTTCGAGCCGGACCTGACGTGGCAACCGGAACTGCCCGCCTCCGAGTCCGAAGAGGACGACGTGCGCCAGCTCCGGGCCGAGTACAAGAACATGGTGGCGGTGGCCGGGTACGCGAGCGCGCACGGCTGGCACGTGCACGCGTGGCAGCTGCCGTGCCTGCTGATGCCCTACCTGACCCGCGTGGGCCTGCGGTCCGGCGTGCTGGAGCTGTCCCGCGACGCGTTGAAGGCCGCGCGGGCCCTCGGCGACCGGTGCGGTGAGTCGATGGCGTTGACGAACATGGCGTTCGCGTTGCGGGAGGAGGGCCGCCACGGCGAGGTGCTCGACTTCCTCGGCCGGGCCATCGCGATCAGCCGCGAGCTGGGCGACCTGCCCGCGGCCGTGGGAGGTCTGCGCGATCTGGGCGCCGCACAGGTGCAGGCGGGCATGCTGACCGACGCCGCCGGGAGCTTCGCGGAGGCGGTCGAGCTCGCCCGGTCCGTCGGTGACCAACGGGCCGAGGTCAACTCGACCATCGACCTCGGGTTCGTCGACTGCAACCTCGGCCGCCACGCCGAGGCCGACGCCCGGTTCCGCGCCGCACTGGCGATGCACCAGCGCAGCGGCTACTCCGGCGGCGAGGTCGTGGTGCTCATCAACCTCGGCTGGCTCGCCCAGTTGCGCGGCCGCGACGGCGAGGCGGCCACCGCGCTCGAACGCGCCGTGCGGCTCAGCCGGGAGATCGGCATGAGCCGGGGTGAGTGCATCTCGCTGGCCTGGCTCGGGGTCACCTACCGCAGGCAGGGCCGGATCGCGGACGCGTTCACCTTCGGGCGGGAGGCCCTGGAGTCGGCGCGGCGGATGGACCTGCGCGAGCCCGAGGGCGACGCGCTGAACGGGCTCGGCGAGACCTGTCTGGCCGCCGACCGGGTGCGCGAGGCCGAGGCGATGTTCCGCGACGCCGAGGAACTGGCGAAAGCGGGCGTGCTGCCGATGGTGTGGGCACGGGCGCACGAGGGACTCGCCCACGTCGCGGCCCGCCGCGGTGAGCACGAGTGGGCGCGCACGCACTGGGAACGGGCCGTCGAGCTCTACCCGGACGGCGCGGTGGACGCGGACAACGCCCGCGCGCACCTGGCCGGCACCGGCACGGGCTGCATGCGGTGCGCGTGCGGACGACCCGCGCCCCGCACGCTGACGGTCGTGCGCGAGGTCGCGAAAGTGAGCTGACCAGCGACGACATCCGTGCATCGGTCATCGATGCGGCACGGATGCACGGCGTTGGTGCACTGCTTCCGACAGGTCGTACAGGTAGGAAGTGGTGCTCGAAGATGCTGCAGCCCGCGTTACCCGCAAGGCTGGTGGATCGGCCCTCGCTGACCGCGACGCTCGACGCCGCGGCCGCCCACGAGGTGGTCGTGGTGTCGGCCGGGCCCGGTTGGGGGAAGACGACTTCGGTCGCGGGGTGGGCGGCCACGCGCAGGGCGGCGTGGCTCGACGCCGCCGACGTGTCGCTGGAACGCCTGTCGCGCGGGCTTTTGCGCGCGCTGAGACAGCGATTACCGCGTCTGCCCGCCGAGCTGATCACGACCACGGCCCAGGGTGCCGACACGGTCGCCGCCCTGATCTGCGGCCTGCTGGACGTGCACCTCGACGAACCCCTGGTGCTGGTCGTGGACGACGCCGGTGCGGTGCGCGGCGAGAGCGCCCGGCTGCTGGAGGCGTTGTGCCGCAACAGCCCCGACCGGTTCGGCCTGGTGCTGCTGACCCGCGGCGCGCTGGCGTTCGACCCCGGACCGGCCGCCGAGGTCGGCGCGCGCGAGCTCGCCTTCTCCGAGCAGGAGATCGCCGCGCTCGTCGGCGGGGACGCGGGGGAGGTGCTGGCGCGCACCGGCGGCTGGCCCGCAGCGGTGTGCCACGGCGAGATGACCGAGGAGATGGCGGCGTCCGTGCTGGCGGCGGAACCCGAGCGGAACCAGGACCTGGTGCGGGCGATCGCGTTGCTCGGCAAGGCGTCCACGGCGCTCTGCGTGGCGCTCGGGTTCTCCGACGTGCGCGAGACGCTGGCCGGACTGGCCGGGCGGGGACTGGTCACCGGGCCGGACTGGCGCGTCCTCGAACCCGTCGCGGACGTGCTGCGCCAGGAAGGCCTGGAGGACGAGGAGATCCGGCTCAAGGCTGCCGTGTTCTGCGAACGCACCGGTGCGCACGCCGACGCGCTCGCGCACCTGGTCGCCGTGCGGAGGTGGGACCTGGTCGCGCGGTTGTTGCTGCGCCGCGACGAGCAGATCGTGGCCGGCGGCGACGCGGACGCGGTGCTCGCCGCCCTGGAACAGCTGGAGATCGACGACTCGCGGTTGTACCTGGTCTGGGGTTTCGCCCTGCAGCACAAGGGGGACTGGCTCGGCGCGCTGCACTGCTACGAGCAGGCGGGCGAGCACACCGTGCGGTCGTCGTGGCGCCGCGGGCAGCTGCACGCGCTCGCGGGCCAGACCGGTCAGGCCGTCGAGGTGTTCGAGCGCACGGTCTTCGACGACATCGCGTCCCTCGACGAGGTGCGGCTGCTGTCGCTCGCGGTGCGCTGGTTCCGGGAGACCGGGCGCATCGAGCGCGCGGAGGAACTGGCCGAGCGGTGCGCCGAGTCCGCGAAGAGGTGCGGCGGGCACGGCGCGTTCGCCTGGAGCAGCAGGGCTTTCGGGGTGCTCGCGGGCTTCGGTGGCGACCGGGTGGCGTTCGAGATGCACTACGGCCGGGCCGCGGACCGGGCGCGGCGGGCCGGCTGCCGGATGCTGGAGCTCACGATCCGGTGCGAGCGCGCGCGGTTCCTCGCGGACGAGTTCGGGCCGGAGCAGGCGCTCGCCGAGGTCGACGAGCTGCTCGTCCTCGGCAGGCAGGCCGGGCTCACCGGCCACGAGCAGGACTGCCGCGGCGTCCGGGCGCTGGCGGCCGTCCGGCTGGGACGCTTTGACGACGCCCTGCGCGACGCCGGCGGGTGCGCGAAGAACCTGGTGGTGAAGGCGGAAGCGCACCGCAGGCGTGGGGAACCCGGTCAGGCGCAGGCGTTCCTGGACGAGGCCCTGGCGCTGCCCGGTGGCGACCCGCTGGTGCGGGCGACGCTCGCGCGGGTCGTCGCGGGCGAGGACGCGGTGGCCGCGCGGGCCCTGGCCGAGGAAGCCGTTGCCACGAGCCAGGTGTTGCGGGTGCGCGAGGTGCCCGCGCTGCTCGCCCGCGGCTGGGTCGCGGTGCTCGCGGGGGACCGGGAGACGGCGCGGGCGGACGCGGCGACGGCTCGGTCGCTCGCGGGCAGGCGTGGTGACCGGGCGGGTCTCGCGGACGCGTTGCAGCTGGCGGCGGTGACCTCGGCCGACGGTCCGGCGTTGCTGGCCGAGGCCGCGATGGTGTGGCGGGCGGCGGGCGACCCGGTGGGCGCGGTGACCGCGGAACTGGCGCTGGCGCGCTCCACCGGTGCCGAGACGACGCCGTTCGAGAACGAGCTGCGGGCGCACGGGGTGCGCACCGACGTCCTGATGGCCGACGTATTGGGCGTGGGAACGCGTCGGCGCGCGCGGATCGCCGTGCGGACGCTGGGCGGGTTCCAGGTGCTGCGCGACGGCGTCCCGGTGCCGGCCGCGTCGTGGCAGTCGAAGAAGGCGCGCGACCTGCTGAAGATCCTGGCGGCGAACCGGGGACGGGCGGTGCCGCGGCCGCAGCTCGTGGAGCTGCTGTGGCCGGACGACCGTTCGGACCGCACGGCGAACCGGCTGTCCGTGCTGCTGTCGACGTTGCGGGCCGTGCTGTCGGTGCCGGGCCTGCCGGCCGACGCCGAACCGCTGGTGGCGGACCGCGACACGGTGTCGCTCGACCTGTCCTTCGTGGACCTCGACGTCGCCGGGTTCCTGGACGCCGCGGGCACCGCGCTCGTGGCGGACCGGCGCGGCGACCCGGCCGCGGCCTCGTTGCTGACCGACGCCGACGAGCTGTACCTCGGCGAGTTCCTGGCCGAGGAGCCCTACGAGCAGTGGGCGGTCCAGGTGCGCGAGGAGGTCGGCGCGCGGTACACGGCCGTGCTGCGGGCGTTGGTGCGGCTGGTCCGCGATCCCGATGTGCAGGTCGGCTACCTGATCCGGATGCTCGAGCTCGACCGCTACGACGAGAGCGCGCACGTGCGGCTGGTGCGGGCGCTGCGGGCGGCCGGACGGCACGGCGAGGCGCGGCGGCGGTACCAGGTGTACCTGGAGCAGATGCGCGACATCGGGGTCCGGCCCGCCGAGCCGGACCTGTTCGGTGGCCAGGGTTCGGAGGTTCTTCGGGCGGGCTGAGCCCGTTGTCGTGACGGCCGGGGCCGTCGTTCGCGCCGCGCTGGTGCGAACGGCGGCCCCGGCCGCGTTTGTGCTGGCAGGACAGGCATAAGAGAGCCGTCAGGTTTCCTGAAGGGTGCGCTAAGACCCGCTTCGTAGCTTCGTCTGGTGAACGAAAACGGGGGAAGCGGCTGGCTCGTCCGCCCGAAGCCGAGGCCGGCCGCGGCACTGCGGGTGGTGTGCCTGCCGTACGCCGGGGGTGGCGCGTCGGCCTACTGGGACTGGGCGGACCTGCTGGGCGAGTCGGTCGAGGTGTGGGTCGCGGCGTTGCCGGGCAGGGAACGCCGTTTCGGCGAACCCGCGCTCACCGAGGCCGCCGCGATCACCGGACCGCTGGCCGAGGCGATCCGCGCGGAGATCGCGGCACCGGTGGTGCTGTTCGGCCACAGCATGGGCGGGCTGCTCGCGTTCGACGTGGCCCGGCGCCTGGGTGAGCAGGTCGAGCACCTCGTGGTGTCCGCGGCCAAGGCGCCGCACCTCGCGTTCGGCGGCGCACCCCACCTGCTCGACGACGCGGGCCTGCTCGACTGGATGACCACGCTCGGCGGCGTGCCCGCAGACCTGGTGGTGCACAAGGACATGCTCGCGCTGATCCTGCCGACGCTGCGCGCCGACCTGTCGGTGTGCGCCGGGTTCCACGGCACGCACGACGTCGTCGACGTGCCGGTCACCGCGTTCTCCGGCACCGACGACCCGCTCGCGACCGTGGCCGACGTCGCCGCCTGGCGGCACCACACCGTCGCCGGCTTCGACCTCGTGGTCCGGCCGGGCGGCCACTTCTACCTCAAAGACGATCCGGCGGCGGTGACGAGCGTCGTGCGGTCGCTCGCGGCCAGGGAAGGTGTGCAGTGACCGACCAGTTCCCCGCTACCCGGGGCCAGCAGCAGATCTGGTTCTCCGACCAGCTCGCGCCGGACGTCACCTTCAACACGGTGCCGGTGCACGTGGAGATCACCGGCGAGCTCGACACCTACGCGCTCGCGGCCGCGCTGAACGCGGTGATCGACCGGCACGAGCCGTTGCGCACCAGCTACCGGCTGGACGGCGACGACCTCGTGGCGTCCGTCGCGCTGGAGGCCCACGTGTCGATCGCGGCACGCGACCTCCGTGACCTCGCACCGGCCGAACGCGCGGCACGCGCCGAAGCGCTGGTAGCGGCCGAACTCGCCCGCCGCGTCGACATCACGTCGGGGCTGCCGTTGCGAATCGTGTTGCTGCGCCTGGAGGACGACCGCCACCAGCTCGTGCTGCTGGTGCACCACATCGCGATCGACGGCGCGTCCGTCGCCGTCATCCAGGACGAGCTGCCGCGCTGCTACCAGGCCGCGGTCGACGGAGGGGACGTCGCGCTGCCCCGGCCCGCGGTCGCCTACCGCGACATCGCGCCGCTCGCCGGCGGCGTGGAGCACTGGCTCACCGAGCTGGCCGACCTGCCGGAACCGCTGGAGCTGCCGGCCGTCCGCACCCGTCCCGCGCCGCCGGACTTCGCCGCCGAGTCGTTGCCCCTCGTCGTACCGGAGGACCTGGCGAACGCGGTTCGGCGAGCGGCGAGCACGCACCGGTCGTCGTCGTTCATGGTGCTGCTGAGCGCGTTCTCCGTGCTGCTGCACCGGTTGACCGGCTCGTCGGACCTCGTGGTCGGTTCACCGTCGGCCGGCCGCGAGCACGCCGACACCCACGAGCTGGCCGGCTACTTCGTGAACATGCTGGCACTGCGGGTGCGCCTCGGCTGGGACCCGACGTTCAGCGAGGTGATGGACGTCGTGCGCGGCTCCGTGCTGGACGCGCTCGACCACCGCGACACGCCGTTCCACGAGGTCTGCTCCGCGCTCGGGCAGACCGGGGACGGCGACCGGCACCCGGTCTTCCAGGTCGTCTTCGCGTCCCCGCCGCCGCTGTCCGGTCCGCTGGCCGCCGGCGGGTGCGTGTTCACGTTCGTCCAGGGCACCAGCGACCAGAGCCTCTACGACCTCGAACTGCAGCTGCCCGACTCCGGCAGCGGCGAGATGCGCGGCTGGGTCAAGTTCCGCACGGCGCTGTACCGGCGCGCCGACGTCGTCGACCTGACCGAGCGCTTCGCCACCGTGCTCGGCCAGCTCACCAGCGCGCCGGACACGCGGCTGTCGAACCTGTCGCTGCTCTCCGGCGACGAGCGCGGCCGGATCGTCCGCGAGCTCAACGCGAACGCCACCGCGTACCCGGCGGACGCGACGCTCGTCGAGCTGTTCGAACAGACCGTCGACCGCTTCGCCGCGGACGTCGCCGTCGAGTTCGGCGGCGTGCGGCTCACCTACGCCGAACTCGACCAGCGGGCCAACCGGCTCGCCGCCCACCTCGGTACCCTCGGCGTGGCCGCGGGAAAGCCCGTCGGCATCCTGCTGGAACGCGGCGTGGACTGGATCGTCGCCGCGATCGCCGTGCTCAAGGCCGGTGGCGCGTACCTGCCGCTCGACCCGGAGTACCCGCTCGACCGGCTGCAGTCGTTGTGCGAGGACGCCTCCGCCGCCGTGGTGATCACCGGCCGCGCCGTCGAGCTGGACGTCGAGCTGGTCGACCTGTCGGCGATGGTCCTCACCTGCCCGGCGGACCGTCCACACCGGACGCTCGTCGCGGACGACCTCGCGTACGTGATGTACACGTCCGGGTCGACCGGCATGCCCAAGGGCGTGGGCGTCAGCCACCGCAACGTGGTCCGGCTGGTCCGCGACACGAACTACGTCGACTTCGCACCCGGTGACCGGGTCGCGCAGGCCTCGACGACGACGTTCGACGCGGCGACGTTCGAGATCTGGGGCGCTCTGCTGAACGGCGGCCGGCTGGTCGGCCTGCCCAAGGACGTCGCGCTCGACCCGGCGGCGCTGGGGGAGTGGTTGCGGGCCAACGCGATCGACACGTTGTTCCTCACCACGTCCGTCGCGATGCACGTGGCACGCGAGCTGCCGGGCGCGTTGTCCGGCCTGCGCTACTTCGTGTTCGGCGGCGAGCAGCCGGACGAGCACGCGGTCGCCGCGCTCATCGCGCACCCCGGCGGTCCCCGGCACGTCGTGAACGGCTACGGCCCCACCGAGACCACGACCTTCGCGTCGAGCCACGAGTGCGAGCGCGTGCCGGGCCGCATCCCGCTGGGGCGCGGGCTGAGCAACACCCAGCTCTACGTGCTGGACCAGTACCTGGAGCCGGTCCCGCCGCTGGCCGTGGGCGAGCTGTGCATCGGCGGTGACGGCGTCGGCCGCGGCTACGTCGGGAACCCCGCGCTGACCGCCGACAGGTTCGTCCCGGACCACCTGGGCGGCAGGCCCGGCGCGCGGCTCTACCGGACCGGCGACCTCGCGCGGTTGCTGCCGGACGGGACCTTCGAGTACCTGGGCCGGGCCGACCGCCAGGTGAAGATCCGCGGCTTCCGGATCGAACCCGGTGAGGTCGAGGCCTGCCTGCACTCGTCGGGGCTGGTGCGTCAGGCCGTGGTCGTGCCGCTCCCGGACGCCGCCGGTGACGTCCGCCTGGTCGGGTACGTCGTGCTGGAACAGGCGGGCGACGAGCAGCTCGACGAACTGGCGCGGTACGTGCGCGCCGCGCTGCCCGCCTACCTGGTGCCGTCCGCGCTGGTGCCGCTGGAGTCGTTGCCGTTGACCCGCAACGGGAAGCTCGACGTGCGCGCGTTGCCCGACCCGGAGATCGCCGCCGAGGAGGAGCTCGACGAGCCGAGCACGCTCACCGAGGTCGCGGTCGCGAACCTGTGGCGCCAGGTGCTCGGCACGGAGTCCGTCGGGCGCGAGACCAACTTCTTCGACTGCGGCGGCCACTCGCTGAAGGCGGCGAGGATCCTCGCCCGCGTCGAGAGCGAACTGGGTGTCCGGCTGCCGATGCGGTCGCTCTTCGACCACCCGACCGTCGCCGGCATCGCGACCGAGGTCGACCGGTTGCGCGACACCACACCCGTACCCGTCGGCGTGATCCGAGCCGAGGCCAGGGCCTCGCGTTCGGTCGCCGACCTGCTCGATCTGTGACTGGAGGGGAAGTCGTGCAGGACGTGTTGCGGCGCTTGAAGGCGCTGGACCCCGAGAAGCGGGCGGCGGTGTTCGCGCAGCTCGCCGAACGTGGTGAGGACTTCGGCGTCTACCCGGTGTCGTCCGGGCAGCGCCGGCTGTGGCTGCTCGACCAGCTGCACCCCGGCAGCGCCGTCTACAACGTGCCGTACGCCTTCCGGCTGCGCGGCACCGTCGACGCCGACACGCTGGGCAGGGCGTTGCTGGAGGTCGGCCTGCGGCACGAGGTGCTGCGGACCGTGTTCCTCGACCTCGACGGCGAGCCGCGCCAGGTGATCCTGCCGGAGCCGCAGTTCTCGCTCGCGGTGTCGCATGTGGACGTTGGTGACCGCGACGCGTTCGCCGCCGAGCGTGCCGCCGAGGTGGCGGGGGAGCCGTTCTCGCTCGCCGACGGGCCGTTGCTGCGGGCGGAGCTGGTGGTGTTCGACGCCACCGACGCGCTGCTGCTCGTGTCGATGCACCACATCGTCTGCGACGGGTGGAGCACCCAGCTGCTGTTCGCCGAGTGGGAGGCCGCGTACTCGGCCCGCGATCTCGGACCCGCGCCCGCGCAGTACCTGGACTTCAGCCGCTGGCAGACCGGGTGGCTCGACGGTCCCGAAGGCGCGCGGCTGCTGGAGTACTGGACCACGCAGCTCGCCGGGGTGCCGCCGGTGCTCGAACTGCCGTCGGACCACCCGCGTCCGGCCGTGATGAAGATGCGGGGCGGTGCCGTCGAGTTCGCCTGGCCCGCCGCGCTGAAGGAGAGGCTCGACGCGTTCTGCCTCGCCGAGCGGGTCACGCCGTTCATGGTGCTGCTGACCGCGTGGACCGTGTTGCTGCACCGGTACTCCGGCGCCGACGACATCGTGGTCGGCACCAACGTGGGCAACCGGCGGGCCGAGATCGAGGACGCCCTCGGCTTCTTCGTCAACACCGTCGCCCTGCGCAACCGGGTGGACGCCGAGGTCAGCTTCATCGAGCTGCTGCACCAGGTCCGCGACACGACGCTGGCCGCGCAGCAGCACCAGGAGCTGCCGTTCGAACGCGTCGTCGAGGCGCTGGCCCCGCCGCGCAGCACCGCGCACCAGCCCGTCGTCCAGACGATCGTCGGCATGGAGGACGGCCAGCACTCGCTCCTGTCGTTGCCGGGCGTCGAGATCTCCCGCGTGCCGGCGCACTCCGGCACCGCGAAGTGGGACCTGGAGCTGGGCGTCACGTCCACCGAGGGTGGCATCACCGGCCTGCTGGAGTTCGACAGCGCGCTGTACGAACCCGAGACCGCCCGCCGACTGCTCGGCCACCTGGAGACCCTGCTCGCCTCCGGGCTCGCCGACCCGTCGTGCCCGGTCGGCCGTCTGACCATGATCACTCCAGCCGAGCGCGCGCAGATTCTCCACGACTGGAACCCGGTTCCGGCGGCCCGGCTCGACGGCGTCCTGGTGCACGAGCTGGCGGAGGCGTCCGCCGATCGCACCCCCGAAGCCGTGGCGCTGGTGTTCGAGGACCAGGAGCTGACCTACCGGGAACTGGACGAGCGCGCCAACCGGCTCGCGCACCTGCTGCGGTCGCGCGGCATCGGCCGGGGCGACTTCGTCGGCATCAGCCTGCCCCGGTCGCTCGACCTCGTGGTGGCGCAACAGGGTGTGCTCAAGTCCGGCGCCGCCTACGTGCCGCTCGACCCGGAGTACCCGGCGGACCGGCTGGCGTACATGGTCGCCGACTCCGGACTGCGCGTGGTCGTGACGCTGGCGGCGTTCTCGTCGCGCTTCCCCGGCGTGGCCACGCTCCCGTTGGACGAGACCGACTTCTCGGGGGTGCCCGCGGCACGGCTCGCGCGGACCGTGGAACCGGACGACCTCGCGTACGTGATCTACACGTCCGGGTCGACCGGCAAGCCCAAGGGCGCCATGCTGCCGCACCGCGGCGTCGTGAACCTCGCGGACGAGCTGGCGCGGATGCTCGGCATCGGGCCGGGCGACCGGATGCTGCAGTTCGCGTCGTTCAGCTTCGACGTGTCGGTCGCCGACATCATGGTGACGCTGCGGTCCGGTGCCACGGTCGTCCTGGCCGCGCAGCACGACCTGCAGCCCGGCCCCGACCTGGCCCGCACGATCAACGCCCAGCGCGTCGACGTGGCGTGCCTGCCGCCGACCGTGCTGCGGCTGACCGACCCCGCCGCCGTGCCCGGCCTGCGGACGCTGATGGCGGGCGGCGAGGCCTGCCCGGAGGAGGTCGCGGCCGCGTGGGCCGTGGGCCGGCGGTTCCTCAACGTCTACGGGCCCACCGAGGCGTCCATCTGGATCACCGCCGCGGAGTGCGACGGCACCGAGAGCCCGTTGCCGATCGGACGCCCGATCACCGGCAGCACCGCCTACGTGCTGGACGCACAGGGCGAACCGCTGCCCGTCGGCGTGCCGGGGGAGCTGCACCTCGGTGGCGTGCAGGTGGCGCGCGGGTACCTGCACCGGCCGGAGCTCACGTCCGAGAGGTTCGTCGCCGACCCGTTCGGCGGCGGGCGGCTGTACCGCACCGGTGACCTCGCGCGGTTCCGGCCCGACGGCCAGGTCGAGTTCCTGCGCCGGATGGACGACCAGATCAAGCTGCGCGGCTACCGGATCGAGCTGGGCGAGATCCAGACCGCGGTGTGCGCGCACCCGTCGGTGCGCGCGGCGGTCGTGATCGCCCGCGAGGACGTGCCGGGCGACGTGCGGCTGGTCGCGTACGCGGTGGCCGCCGACGGGTGCGAGATCGACGCCGCGGAGCTGCGTTCCTCGCTGCGGCGCGGGCTGCCCGAGTACATGGTGCCGTCGGCGTTCGTCGCGGTGCCGACGATCCCGCGCAACCCCAACGGGAAGCTCGACCACCGCGCGTTGCCGAAGCCGGAGTCGGTGCGTTCCGAACGGGTCGTGGTGCCCGCGGGCAACCAGACCGAGCGGACGATCTCCGACGTCTGGCGCGAGGTGCTGCGGATGGACGGTGTCGGCGCCGACGACAACTTCTTCGACCTCGGTGGCAACTCGGTGCTGCTGGTCAAGGCGCGCAGCCGGCTGGCGGAGCTGTTCGCACGGGAGGTTCCGACGGTGACGCTCTTCACCTACCCGACGGTGCGGGCGCTGGCCGCCCACTTCGACGGCGGCGGCGTGGTGGAGACGCGGTCCGCCGGTGGCAGGAAGGCATTGCTGGCTCGGGGGAGGAAGTCGTGACGGAGTACACCGGACTGGAGATCGCGGTCGTCGGCATGGCCGGCCGCTTCCCGGGCTCGTCCACAGTGGACGAGTTCTGGGACAACGTGCTCGCCGGTGAGGCCGGCGTGCGCCGCTTCACCGACGAGGAGCTCGACGCGGCCGGCGTATCGGCGGAACGACGCGCGGAGCCGGGGTTCGTGCCCATGGGCGGCGCGCTCGACGGCATCGAGCTCTTCGACGCCAAGCTCTTCGGCTACAGCCCGCGCGACGCGGCCGTGCTGGACCCGCAGCAGCGGGTGTTCCTGGAGTGCGCCTGGCACGCGCTGGAGCACGCCGGCCACCTCGGCGGCGGGCGGGAGGTCGGCGTCTACGCCTCGGCGAGCGTTGACACGTACCTGCTGCGGCACCTGTGGGGCAACCCCGCCGTGCCGGGCGGCCTGCAGCCGCTCGACCTGCTGCTGGCCAACGACAAGGACACGCTCGCCAGCCGCGTCGCCTACCACCTCGACCTGACCGGTCCCGCGATCACCGTGCAGACGGCGTGCTCGTCGTCGCTCGTCACGATCCACGTGGCATGCCAGGCGTTGCTGGGCCACGACTGCGACGTCGCCCTGGCGGGCGGCGTGTCGATCCGGCCGCCGGTGCACGAGGGCTACCAGCACACCGAGGGCGGCATCCTCGCCGCCGACGGCCGCTGCCTTCCGTTCGACGCGGACGCGCACGGCGTGGTCGCGGGCAACGGCGTCGCCGCCGTGGTGCTGCGCCGCCTGGAGGACGCCCTCGCCGACGGCGACACGATCCACGCCGTGGTGAAGGGCACCGCCGTGAACAACGACGGCGCGAGCAAGGTCGGCTTCACCGCACCGAGCGTCACCGGTCAGGCGCGGGTCATCAGGGCCGCGCACGACCTGTCCGAAGTGGACTCCTCCACGATCGGCTACGTCGAGGCGCACGGCACCGCCACTCCGCTGGGCGACCCGATCGAGGTGGCCGCGCTGACGCAGGCGTTCGTGCACCCGCCGCAGGCCTGCGCACTGGGGTCGGTCAAGGCGCTGATCGGCCACCTGGACGCGGCGGCCGGCGTCGCCGGGTTCGTGAAGGCCGCGCTCGCCGTGCGGGAGGGCGTCGTACCGCCCAGCCCGTACTTCACCGCGCCGAACCCCGAGACGGGGCTTCCGGACAGCCCGTTCTTCGTCAACCGCGAGGCGGCGCCGTGGCCGCTGGAGGGCCCGCGCCGGGCCGGGGTCAGCGGGTTCGGCATGGGCGGCACCAACGCGCACGCCGTGCTGGAGGAGCCGCCATCGCCCGAACCGATGCCGCCGGTCCGGTCGCGGCACCTGGTGGTGCTGTCGGCCGGGAGTGAGGAGGCCTTGGAGGAGAGCCGGGGGCGGTTGGCCGTGCACCTCGCCGGTGGAGGTCAGGAGCTCGCGGACGTGTCGTACACGTTGCGGACGGGGCGGAAGACGTTGCGGCACAGGCTGGCCGCGGTGGTGGGCGGCGGTGGGGAGGGCTTCGCATCCGCGCCCGCTGTTGGCGCAGCCACGCCCGGCGCCGCGACCGCCGTCACCACCACCACGCCCACCAACACGGCGCTCTCCGAAGCCTGGACCGGCTCCGGCGACCGGCGCGACGTCGTCTTCCTCTTCCCAGGCCAGGGTTCGCAGTACGCGGGCATGGCCGCCCACCTCACCGCCGAGGAGCCGGTCTTCCAGGCCGCTCTCGACGAGTGCGCCGCCCTCCTCCCGTTCGACCTGCACGAGGTGCTGGCCGACGCGGACCGCCTGACCCGCACCGAGTTCACCCAGCCCGCCCTCTTCGCCGTCGAGTACTCGCTCGCGAAGCTCTGGGAGCACTGGGGTGTGCGGCCGAGCGCGATGCTCGGGCACAGCGTCGGCGAGTACGTGGCCGCGTGCCTGGCCGGGGTGTTCTCGCTGCCGGACGCGCTGGAGCTCGTCACGGCACGCGGCGCGCTGATGGGCGCGTTGCCCGGCGGCGCCATGGTGTCCGTGCCGCTCGGCGCCGACCGGCTGGACCTGCCGGCGGACGTGTCGCTGGCGGCGAGCAACGCGCCGAACCTGAGCACGGTCGCCGGCACGTTCGAGGCGATCGAGCGCTTCGAGCAGACCGCGGGTGTCGCGTGCCGGCGGTTGCACACCTCGCACGCGTTCCACTCGGCGATGATCGACCCGATGCTCGGCGAGTTCGCCGCGCTGGTGGGCCGGATCGAGCTGCGCGCGCCACGGATCCCCTTCGTCTCCAACGTCTCCGGCACGTGGATCACTGCGGAGGAGGCGACTGACCCCGCTTACTGGGCTCGGCACGCCCGTGCGGCCGTGCGGTTCAGCGAGGGGCTGACGACCTTGCTCACCGAGCCGGTGACCGTGCTGGAGGTCGGGCCGGGCAACGTCCTCACGACCCTGGCGCGCCAGCACGACCTGCGCGGTGGTGCCGCACTCGGGTCGCTGCGGCACCCGCGCGAGGACAAGCACGACCTCGACACGATGCTGGCCGCGGCGGGCCGGATGTGGATCGCCGGTGTGCCGGTCGACCTCGGCGCGCTCACCGCGGACGAGCGGCGGCGCAGGGTTCCGCTGCCGGGTTACCCGTTCGAGCGCGCCCGCCACTGGATCGACCTGCCCGGCGCGGCGCCGCGGCCGATCGAGGTCGTCGAGGTGCTGCCGCAGCCGGCCGAGGTCGTTGTGCCCCAAGGCGATCTCGGGAAAGTCACCGGCATCTGGCAGGAACTGCTCGGCATCGCGCGCATCGGCCCGGACGACGACTACTTCGAGCTCGGCGGGCACTCGTTGCTGGCCACCCAGATCCTCGCGCGGATCACGGCGGAGCTCCACGTCACCCTCCCGGCGGGCGCGATCTTCGAGGCGCCGACGCCCCGCAGGCTCGCCGCGCGGATCGACGAGCTGCGCGACGACCAGCCGGAGCAGGACGACGAGTTCGCCCGGCTGCTTGCCGAGATCCGCGACATGTCACCGGAAGAGCTGCGGGCCGAACTGGACCGCGAGCGGGACGCCCAGGAGATCTCCCAGTCATGACAGACCACCTGACCAGCTCACTGACCGAGGAGCAGAGACAGCTCCTCGCGCTGCGCCTGCGCAACGCCGACCGGTCGCAGCCGGTGTCGTTCACCCAGGAGCAGCTCTGGTTCCTCGACCGCCTCGACCCCGGCAACCCCGCCTACGCCATCCCGTTCGGGCTGGAGCTGACCGGGCCGCTCGACCGCACCGCCCTCGAACTGGCCGTCGGCCGGGTCGTGGACCGGCACGCCGCCCTGCGCACCACTTTCTTCGAGCGCGACGGCGAGCTGCGGCAACGGGTGCGTGACAACGTGTCCATCGCCATCGAGGTCACGGACCTGTCCGAGAACCCCGAACGGGCCGAGGAAGTCGCACAAGACCATGCTCGGCACGCGTTCGACCTGAGCGCGGGACCGCTGGTGGCGTTCCGGCTCGTCGTGCTCGGCCCGGAGAAGCACCTGCTGCTCGTGACCGCGCACCACATCGTGTTCGACGCCGCGTCGGCCGAGGTGTTCGGCGCCGACCTCGCCGCGTTCTACGGCGGGGAGACGCTGCCCGAGCTGACCACGTCGTTCGGCCGGCACGCCGCCGCCGAGCGACGCAGGCTCACCACCGAGGTGATGGACGAGCACCTCGCGTACTGGCGGGACAGGCTCGCGGACAGCCCGGCGCGCTCCACCGTGCCGTCCGACCTGCCGCGCCCGGCCGTCCAGACGCACACCGGTGGCCGGCGGCACTTCGTCGTGCCGCGCGAGCTGACGGAGAAGCTCGCGGCGCGCGCCCAGCAGCTCGGCGTGTCGCTGAACGCCGTGGTGCTCAGCGGGTTCGCCGCGCTGATCGGGCAGGACCGGGTGCTGCTCGGCATGCCGGTGAGCGGCCGCGGCCGTCCAGGCCTGGAGCACCTGATCGGCTCGCTGGCGAACATGCTGGTGCTCCGCGTGGACCTGGACGGCGACGCCGACGACGTGGTGCGCGGCACGCACCGCGCGATCAGCGAGGCCTACTCCCACCAGGACGCGCCGTACGCACGGGTGGTGGAGGCGGTCGACCCGCCGCGCGACCCGAGCCAGAACCCGTTGTTCCAGGCCATGCTGAGCCTCACCGAGGCGTCGGCTCCCCGCACGGCCGCCGGTGTCGAGTTCCGCCCGTTCGAGGTCGACAACGGGCTGACCGACTTCGACCTCTTCGTCGTGCTGTCCAGAGTGGACGGTGAGCTGCGCGGCGTCCTCGGTTACAACGCGGACCTCTTCCTCGACGAGACCGTCGGCGAGCTGGGCGAGCAGTTCCTCGCCGTGCTCACCGACCTGGCGGAGGGGACGCTCCCGCAGCGGGACCGGATCTCGATCGCCGCCACGTTCACCGCCGACCCCGTCCGCGCACCGCTGGACGTGCTCAACGGTGTGCTCCGGCTGCCCGTGGACGTGGAACTCGCGCCGTACCAGCAGATCGTCCGGCACCTGCTCCAGGGCGACGACGGCAGACTCGCCGACGTCGTGCTGCTGCGCTGGGAGGACTGGACGCGGCACGGCGACGCGGTCGAGGCGAACTGGCAGGACCTGGAGACCGCCGTCACGGCCTACCGGCAACGGTCGGCCGCGCCGCTGCACCTCGTCGTCTGTCCGTCCGAGCGGTCGTTCGGCCACCTCGACGACCGGCTCGCGGTGCTGGCGGACTCCACCGAGGGCGTGCACGCCACGTGGTTCGCGGACTGGGCCGGGGCACTGCCGGTCAGCGCCACCTTCGACGCGCAGGCCGACAAGCTCGGCCACGTCCCCTACACGCAGGAGATGTTCGCCGCGCTGGCGATCCTGCTGACCCACGCGCTGCACCCGGAGGCCGGCCGCCTGCACCTGCTCGGCACCGCGCTGGGCGAGCCGGCGGCACTGGCCGAACGGGCCGCGCCCGCCGTCCGGGCCGTCTCGATCGACACGCCCCCGGTGGCCCCGCGCACGCCGACCGAGGAACGGCTCGCCCGCGTCTGGCGCGAGGTGCTCAAGCTCGACGAGGTCGGCGTCACGCACGACTTCTTCGCGCTGGGCGGCCACTCGCTGCTCGCGACGCAGCTGCTGTCCAAGGTGTTCGCGGAGTTCGGCGCCGACGTCTCGCTGCACGCGCTGTTCACCCACCCGACCGTCGAGGCGCTGGCGGAGCTCGTCGACGAGCCGCAGGAGACCGGGCATCCGCTGTCGCCGGTCTCCCGCGACGAACCCCTCGAGCTGTCGGCGATCCAGCGGCGGATGTGGGCCGCGACCCAGCTCGACCCCACCACCACACGGATGAACACCACGTTCGCGGTGGCGTTGCGCGGCTCGCTGGACGTACCGGCGTTGCGCGCCGCGGTCACGAACGTCGTGCAGCGGCACGAGATCCTGCGCACCACGTTCGCCGAGCAGGACGGCCGGCCGGTCATGGTCGTGCACCCGGACATGAACTGCTGGCTGCCCGAGGCGGTCGGCTCGCCCGAGGAGTTCCTCGCCGAGCACACCACCCACGTCTACGACCTGGAGCACGGGCCGCTGCTGCGCGTCCGGCTGGTGCGCACGTCCGCGCAGGAGCACCACCTGCTGCTCGGTATGCACCACATCGTCTGCGACAACACGTCGTGGGGAGTGCTGCTCGCCGAGCTGTCCGCCGGCTACCGGGCCGGTGACCTGCCGGACCTGACCGTCCAGTACGCGGACTACGCGGCGTGGCAACAGGACCTGCTCACCGACGAGGCGCTCGCACCGCACCAGGAGCACTGGCGCACCTACCTCGCCGACGCGCCGTCGCAGCTGGAAGTGCCCGCGGACCGCCCGGAGCGCAACGAGACCCGGCGCACGTCGTCCGTCGTTCCGGACAGGGTGGCGGCGGCGCTGAAGGACCTGGCGCGGGCAGAGGGCAGCACGCCGTTCGCCACGCTGCTCGCGGCGTACGCGGTGGTGCTGTACCGCCGCAGCGCGCAGCCGGACGTCGTGCTGAGCGTGCCGCAACAGGGCAGGCCGCGGCCGGAGGTCGAGCACCTCGTCGGCTGTTTCACCGACCTGCTGCCGATCCGCGTGGACCTGGCGGGCCGCCTCACGTTCCGGCAGGTCGTGCAGCGGGTGCACCGCGCGATGGTCGACGGCTACCAGCACGGTGACGTGCCGTTCTCCAGCGTCGCCCACGTGCTGCCGCGCCGGCGGGGACGGCACCCGGTCTACCAGTGCGCGTTCAACTACGCGGACCTGCCCGACGAGGCGATGACCTGGCCGGGGCTGGAGCTGGAACCGCTGGAGGTGCCGGTCACGAGCCTCGACTTCGACCTGTTCCTCACGCTCACGACCGAGCACGGCGAGCTGACCGCGACGCTGGAGTACAGCGCCGACCTGTTCGGCACCGACGGCGCCGGTGAGCTGCTCGACTCGTTCGTCGCGCAGCTCACCGAACTGGTCGAGGTCCCCGACACGCGCATCGTGGTCGAGTCGTCCACTGTGGACCACCCGACGATGGGCATCGCGTCGTCGCGGCCGCTCGACGGCGTGCTGCCGGTGCTGACCTCCTGGCTCGGCGAGCTGGACCTGCCGCTCACCGTCAGCACGACCCCGGCCGGTCAGGTCCTGCGTCCGCTGCTGGACCCCGCGGCCGGGTTCGGCCACGGGACGACCGCACTGGTGCTGAGGTGGGAAGACCTGTTCGACGGTGGCGTCGCCGCGTTCGAGCTCGCGTTCGACCGGCTCTGCACCGCGGTCGAGCGCTGGACCGAGCGCACCGGCGGGGAACTGGCCGTCCTGGCCACGTCCGAGCGCACCGAGAGGCCGTGGCCCGGGGTGTTCGGCCACGCCGCCGACCGCCTCGCCCGCCGGTTCCCGGCCCTGCGCGTCGTCGACCTGCTGACCGCGCGGGGCGACCAGGACGTCGTGCTGGGCACCGAGCTCGCCCGGCTGCTGGGCGAGCTGCCGCAGCAGACGTGGGCGAAGGAGCTGCCGCAGACCGACGACGAACGCGCGCTGGCGGCGGTCTGGCAGGACGTGCTGAAGCTCGTGGAGGTCGGCGTCCACGACGACTTCTTCGAGCTGGGTGGCGACTCGATGACCGCGATCCAGGTGGTGTGGCTCGCGAACCAGGCCGGCATCAGGTTCACGCCGGCCCAGCTGACCGCGAAGCGCACGATCGCCGCACTGCTGCGCGTGCCGATGTCCGAGGAGCAGCAGGCGCTGGCGGCGGTGTGGCGCGAGGTGCTCAAGGTCGACGAGGTCGGCGCGCACGACGACTTCTTCGAGCTGGGTGGCGACTCCATGACCGCGATCCAGGTGGTGTGGCTCGCGAACCAGGCCGGCATCAAGTTCACCCCGGCCCAGCTCACGGCCAAGCGCACGATCGCCGCGCTGCTGGTCGCGGACGCGCCGGAGCAGGTCGCGGACCAGGGACCGGTGGAGGGCGACTTCCCGGCCACCGGGGCGCAGCGCTGGTTCTTCGAGGCGCTCGCGACGTCGATGGTCGCGCCCGCCCACTTCAACCACCCCTACTACCTGCGCCTCCGCGTGCCGGCGACGCCGGACCAGCTGGAGCGGGCGACGAACGCGCTGGTCGCCCACCACGACGGGATGCGCCTGCGGTTCCGCCGTGAGGGCGACGACTGGCACGCCTCGCACGGCCCGGTCGACGGCGCGATGCCGTTCGTGTCGTTCGACGTGTCGGACGCAGTCGACCGCGAGAAGGCGATCAAGGCTCACCTGAACGAGGTGCACCCGACGCTGGACGTCGCCGAGGGGCCGCTGGCCAAGGTCGTCCACTTCGGACTCGGCGGTCACGAGCCCGACCGCGTGATGCTGATCTGCCACCACCTGGTCACCGACGGCGTCTCGCGCAGCCTGATCCTGGAGGACTTCCAGAACGCGCTGCGCCAGGTCCTCGCCGGCCGCTGCGTCGACCTCGGCCCGAAGACCACGTCGTTCCGGGACTGGGCACGCGAGATCGACGGGTACGCCCGCGGCCCGAAGCCCTCGCAGGAGCTGGGGTACTGGGAGCGGCAGGCACCCGGCAGCGAGGACATGACGCCCGACCTGCCCGGCCGCAACACGTTCGGCGTCATGCAGGACATCCACACGACGATCGACGCCGACACCACCACACGCCTGCGCGAGCTGGCCAAGACGCACCACGTCGGCGTCAGCGACCTGCTGGTGTGGGCGTCCGTCCGGATGGCCTCGGACCGGTTCGGCGGTCCGGAGTGGACGATCGCGACCACCGGGCACGGCCGCGAGGCGCTGTTCGACGGCCTCGACCTGTCCCGCACGGTCGGCTGGTTCCAGGTCATGTACCCGGTCCGGCTCACCCTGCCCGACACGGTGGACACCGCCGCGATCACCTCGCTCGCCGGCCAGCTGAAGCAGGTGCCCGTCAACGGCATCGGCTACGGCCTGCTCCGCTACAACCACCCGGACCCCGCCGTCCGGCAGCGTCTGGAGACGCCGAACCCGCAGCTCACCGTCAACTACGCGGGTGCGTTCGGGTTCACCGACCTCTCCAGCGCGGACGAGCTGTTCGAGCTGTGCCAGGAGGAGCTCGGCGTCCTGCAGGACAAGGGGACCGAGTGGCCCGGCCGCATCGACGTCGTCGGCTCACTGGTCGACGGCCGGATCCGCATCGAGATGAACTACGGCACCGAGATGTACCTGCCGGAGACCGCGCGCCGGATGCTCGGCGAAATCGAAGGGCTGCTCCGCCAGCTCGTTGACCAGAACAGGATGAGGTAATGCCCAAGCCTTCGGGATTCGGCGCGTTCACGATCATGTGGGTAGGACAGCTGCTGTCCGCCCTCGGCACCCGCATGACGAACTTCGCGCTCAGCATCTGGGTGTGGCAGCACACCGGCTCGGCCACGTCGATGGCGCTGATGATGTTCTGCGGCTTCGGGTCGACCGTGCTCTTCAGCCCGCTCGCGGGCAGCCTGATCGACCGGCTGAACCGCAAGGTCTCGATCATCATCTCCGAGATCGGGTCGATCGCCGTCACGTTCATCCTGCTCGCGTTGTTCCTCACGGACTCGACGCAGCTGTGGCACCTCTACCTGGTGAACGTGCTGACCGGCGCGTTGCTCGCGATCCAGGGTCCGGCGTTCGGCGCGACCATCGCGCTGATGATGGAGAAGGGCAAGTTCCTCCGCGCCAACGCGATGATGTGGTCGGTCAAGAGCTTCCCGGTGATCTTCGCGCCGGCGTTCGCCGCCACGCTGCTCGGCCTGACCGGCATCAAGCTGATCCTGTTCATCGACGGGCTCACGTACGTCGTCGCGATCATCACCGTGCTCGTGGTGACGATCCCGCCGGTGCCCGGCCAGGACCGCGAGAAGAGCACCTTCTGGCAGGACTGCGTGTTCGGGTTCCGCTACATCGTCGAACGCCCGCCGCTGCTCGCCGTGCAGGTCGTCCTGTTCTCCATCAGCCTTCTCGCCGCACTGGCGTGGGCGCTGATCGTGCCGCTGGTCCTCGCCCGCACCCTGGGCGACGAGGGCACGCTCGGTCTGGTGCAGAGCATCGGCGCGGTCGGCGGTGTCCTCGGCGGCACGCTGCTCGCGTTCATGAGGCCGCCGCGCCGCAAGATGCTCGTGGTGCTCGGCGCGATCCTGGTGTTCAGCATCGTCGGCCGCATCCTCTACGGCGTCGGCGACGGCCTGATCGCGTGGGCCGCGGCGATGTTCTTCGTCGAGCTGACCATCCCGTTCATCGACGGTCTCGCGCAGACCATCTGGCAGGAGAAGGTCGACCCGGCGGTGCAGGGCCGCGTCTTCGCCGCCCGCAACTTCTTCGAGAACCTCTCGGTCCCGATCGGCTTCGCGGCCGCCGGACCGCTCGTGGACAAGGTGCTCGAACCGGCGATGCGCGGGGACACGGCGCTCGCCGACACGTTCGGCTGGCTCGTCGGCACCGGACCGGGCTCGGGCATCGGGCTGCTGTTCGTGGTCGTGGGCGTGCTCGGCGCCGGCGTCGGCGTCGCGGGCTTCCTCAACCGCAACGTCCGCGAGGTCGAGACGCTCGTCCCGGACCACGAGCCGGAACCCGAGGCCAAGCCGCTCGACCGCCAGCCCGCGCTGGCCGACTAGGAGACCGACATGACCCACCGAGTGGTCGTCAACGACGAAGAGCAGTACTCGATCTGGCCCGCCCACAAGAACGACGCGCCCGGCTGGCAGGACGCGGGCGTCAGCGGGTCGAAGGACGAGTGCCTGGAGCACATCGGTCGCGTGTGGACGGACATGCGCCCGCTCAGCCTGAGAGGACGGTCATGACCTTCACCGACGTGGTGGCCGGTGCCCTGGACGTCGATCCGGCGCACGTCACCGACGACGCGGGCCAGGACACGTTGTCGACCTGGACGAGCATGCGGCACATCCAGCTGATCGTGATGCTGGAGGAGGCCTACTCGCTCTCCTTCGACTACGAGGAGATCGCCGGCGCGCGGACGGTCCGCGAGGTCCGGGAAGTGCTGCGCGCCAAGGGGGTCGAGGTCTGATGGACACGCGACTGCGCTGGCAGGAGATCGGCCGGACCGACGTCCGCCCGGTCGTGCGCGTGGGACTGCTCGCGAGCTACACGATCGACCCGCTGGTGCCGCACCTCGGCGTCGCGCTGCACGACGCCGGCCTCCCGGTGGCGTTCGACACCGCGCCGTACAACCAGATCGTGCGGCAGTGCCTCGACGACGCGTCGGAGATGGCGCGGGTGAGGCCGGACGTGCTGATCGTGGCACCCCGGTTCGAGGAGCTGGGCGACGAGCTGCTGACCGCGGTCGACGCCGCGGTGTCGGCGGCCCGGCGCTGGAGGTCGTTCCTGGTCGTCGTGCTGCCCGCCGTGCCGGAGGACCGGCCGTTCGGGCAGCTGGACGACGGGCGGGCCGCGGGGACGGCCGCGACGGCTGGTGAGGTCAGGGAGACGATCCGGGCCGAGCTCTCGGGCCGTCCGGACGCCTGGGTGGTCGACGCCGAACGGGCCGTGCGGGCGGTCGGCACCGCCAAGGCGCACCACGCCGCGATGTTCAAGTTCGCGAAGATCCCGTACACCGAGGCGGTGTTCGGCGAGCTGGGAGCGCAACTGGCCGGGGTGCTGCGGGCCGTGTACGGGCTGACCCCGAGGCTGGTCGTGGTGGAGTCGGGCGCCGGGTTGGAGGAACCGGTGCGGTGGCTGCGCGAGTCCGGCGCCCGCCTGGTGGTCCGCGGCTCGGAGGAGATCGCGGAACTGGCCGCGCGGGAGGGCGTGCCGGCGGAGTCCGCGGTGCTGCTGCGGCTGGGGGATCTGGCCGAGCAGGAGGGCGTGCCAGTCGAGTCCGCGGTGCTGACGCTGGAGGGCAAGCCCGAGCAGTGGCGGGACGAGCTCGTCCGATCCGGGCTGCTGGATCGCCTGCCCGCCCCGGACCGCACGGCGCGCCGCGTTCGCCACTCCTCCAGGGAGACCGTGTCCCTCGACGACTTCGTGGCCGGCCTGAACGTCGAGGTCGAGCTGGAGCCCGTCGGTCCCGAGTCCGCGGCCAAGGTCGTGGAGGTGGTCTCGCGGGCCAAGGACTTCACGCTCGGCACCGAGAAGCTCGACCTGACCGAGGACCGCGAGGTGTTCGCGGTCCGCGTGCGCGACAAGTTCGGCCAGTACGGGATCAGCGGCGCGGTCGGCATCACCGGCGGGACCGTCGTGGACGTGTTCTCGCTGTCCTGCGTCGTGCTCGGCAAGGGCGTCGAGGACGTCGTGCTGCGCAAGCTGCGCGACGGGCACGGCGACCTCGTGTTCCGCCACCGCACCACCCCGCACAACCAGATCACCGCCGGGTTCCTGACGGACGCCGGAGCGAGAATCGAGGAGATCCCGTGACCGTCCACTTCGGAGTCGTGGCGCTCGGCCACGTGCTCGGCGACCCCGTCGACGTGGCCACCGCCGCACCGGACTACACCGACGACGTCGACCGCGTGCTGGGCTGGGGCTTCCGCACCTTCCACCGCGCGAAGGACGGCGTCGGGCTCACCGACCTGGCGGCTGAGGCCGGTGCCAAGGCGCTGGGCGACGCGGGTGTGCAGCCGCACGAGGTCGACCTGGTCGTGCTCGCCATGTCCGACCTGTCAGAGCACCTGTACTGGGACGCGGCGGGCGCCACGCAGGCGAAGATCGGCGCCCACGGGTCGGAGAACGTGCTGCTGACCCAGGCGTGCGGCGGGGGAGTGGCCGCGTTCGACGTCGTCGCCGGCAAGTTCGCGACCCACCCCGACTACCAGACCGCGCTGATCATCGGCGCCAACCGGGTGTGCGAGCCGTACTGGAACCGGATGGAGATCAACACCAGCATCTTCTCCGACGGCGCCGCGGCGGCCGTGGTCAAGCGCGACCACCCGCGCAACCGGTGGCTCAACACCGAGATCATCAGCGACGGCCGGTACGCCGACTTCATGATGATGGACGTCGGCGCGGCGGCCCGGCCGTTCGCCGGCCAGCACGACGTGGGCGTCAAGAACCCGCAGAAGCGGCTGGAGGAGTTCTTCGCGGGGGACATCCGCAAGATGTTCGAGTTCGTCTCGACCATTCGCACGAACAACCACGAGGTCGTCCGCCGCTCGTGCAAGCGGGCCGGCATCGAGCCCGCCGACCTGCGCAAGCTGCTGCACCTGCACGACAGCGTGCCCGCCATGACGTTGCTCGCCAAGGACCTCGACCACGGTCCGGAGTGGACGAACACCGAGGTCTCGCAGGCCTACGGGCACGTCGGGTGCGCCGACCAGCTGATGTCGCTGGAGCACTACCTCGCGACCGAGGAGCTCACCGAGGGCGACGTCGTGGCACTGACCAGCACGGCCAGCGGCATGCACTGGCTGTGCACGCTGCTGGCGATCTGAGGGGGAGAACTGTGGAGACCAAGGAGATCCTGGCGCGGATCCGCCAGTTGACCAAGCCCGGCGCCGCCGCCGACCCGGCGTTGATCGGCGACCTCGGGCACCTGAAGGACATCCCGGCGTTGCTCGAAGCCGGACGACTGCTCGGCAAGGTACCGGCGGAGCTGCTCGGCAAGCTCAAGCCGTTGAAGGTCGCGGTCACCGGTACGTTCACCGCGTCCGGCGTGGCGCCGCTGCTGCGGATCGCGTTGCTGGGCAAGGGGATCGCACCGGAGATCCACGTGTCCGGCTTCGACCAGCTCGCCGTCGACCTGAGCAGCCCCGAGTCCCCGCTGGCGGAGTTCGGGCCGCAGGTGACGCTCTGCCTGCTGCACGACGACTGGTTCGTACCGGCCGAGTGGGACGACGTCGAGACGCTCGACAGCGCGATCCGAGGCCGGTGGTCGATGTTCGACACCCTCGTCGGCGCGTTCACCGAACGCTCCGGCAGCGCGGTCCTGGTGCACACCGTGCCGTTGTCGCCGGTCGAGATGCGCGGCGTCGTCGCGTTCGACGGCAGGGCGGCGCTCGGCCGGGTGTGGCGCGACCTGAACAGCGACCTGCTCGGCATGGCGCTGCGCCGCGACCAGGTCCACGCGCTCGACCTGGAGGCCTACCTCGTCGACGCCCCCGTCCGGCTGCGCGACGAGCGCCTCTACCGGTTCGCGAGCGCGGCCTGGACGCCCGAGGTCGAGCAGGTCTACGCCGCCGAGGCCGCGAACTTCTGCCGCGCGTTCCTGGGCCTCGCCAAGAAGGTCCTCGTGCTCGACCTCGACAACACGCTGTGGGGCGGCGTCGTCGGCGACGACGGCCCGAGCGGCATCCAGATCGGGTCGATGTACCCCGGCAACGCCTTCCGCGAGATGCAGCGGCGTGCCGTCCAGCTGCGCAAGCAGGGCGTGGTCCTCGCGCTGGCCAGCAAGAACGAGGCCACGATCGTCGACGAGGTGCTGGAGACCCACCCGGACCTCGTGATCCGCCCCGCCGACATCGCGGCGCGCGCGGTGAACTGGCAGCCCAAGGACCACAACATCCGCGGGCTCGCCGGTCAGCTCAACCTCGGCCTGGACAGCTTCGTCTTCGCCGACGACAGCACGTTCGAGACGCAGCTCGTGCGCGGCTCGATCCCCGAGGTCACCGTCGTGCACCTGAACGGCGACCCGGCCGACCACGTGACGGCGTTGCAGCGCAACGGTTCCTTCGACGTGCTGACGACGACGGCGACCGACCGCGAGCGCACCGCGCTCTACAAGGCCCGCGCCGAACGCACCGAGTTCGCGGACTCTTTCAGCTCGGTGCAGGACTACCTGCGCAGCCTGGAGATCGTCGTCACCGTGCGGGAGGCCGACGAGTTCAGCCTGCCGCGCCTGGTCCAGCTCGGGCAGCGCACCAACCAGTTCAACACGATCGGCACCTCGCACGCCGAGGCCCGCACCAGGGAGATGGCCGCGTCCGGCGACCACCTGGTGCTGGTCTTCGAGGTGGGGGACCGCTTCGGCGCCGAGGGCATCGTCGGCGGCGTGTGGGTGTCGAAGCACGACGACCACTGGCTCGTCGAGAACTTCGTGATGAGCTGCCGCGTCTTCACCCGCGGCGTCGAGCACACCGTCGTGCAGCACCTCGTCGACCGCGCGCTCTCGGCCGGCGTCTCCAGGCTGGAGGCGGACTTCACCGCCACCGACCGCAACAAGGCCGCCGCCGCGTTCTACCCGGACGCCGGGTTCACGCAGGGCCCCGGAGGCCGTTTCACCCTGCCGCTGCACCCGCGGCCGCAGATCGGTCCCGAGTGGACCACCCTCGTCGTGGAAAGGGAGTCCGCCGATGTCTGAGGTCTTCGTCGAGGTGGCCGACCTCGTCGGCCAGGTCACCGACCTGCCGGTCGAGGAGATCGCGGCCGACGCGCGGTTCGACGCGCTCGCCAACTGGACGAGCTACGACGCCCTGCGCCTGCTCACCGGGATCGAGCAGAAGTTCGCCGTGCGCCTGGACCTCCAGGAGTACTTCGCGATCAAGGACGTCGGCGGCCTCGTCGCCGCCGTGGCGAGCGCCCAGGAGAAGTCGGGATGATCCTGCGCATCGACCACGTCGGCGTGGTCACGTCCGACATCGGGGCGGCCGCGCCGGCCCTGGCCCTGCTGGACCTGAAGTGCACCTACGAGGACGACGTCGACGTGTACGGCGTCGCGACCTCGTTCTGGCAGTGCCCCGGCGACACCACCTCGATCGAGCTGGTCGCGCCGGTCCGCGAGGACGCCGCGGTGCACGGCCACCTGAAGCGGCTGGGCCCCGGCCTGAACCACGTGGCGTTCGAGGTGGACGACATCGACGCGGACCTGCGCGCGTTGCAGGACCGCGGCGCGATCCTCGTCGACGAGGAGCCCCGCCGGGGCGGACGTCCCGGCCTGCGGGTGGCGTTCGCCCACCTCGGGCCGGCGACCGGCCTGCTGGTCGAACTCGTCGACTACGGCACACGGGCCTGAGAGGAAGCGGAACCCGCCGGGAGAGTCCAGTTCGCTCTCCCGGCGGGTCAGCGCCGGCGGCCCGTTCTCTTCGCCGTCAGCTGGTGCAGGTCGCCTGGTTGAGGGTCACGGACGAAGGGGTGCCCGCCGCGCCGTTGGCGGTGAACCCGAGCGACACCGCGGCTCCGGCGCCGAGGGACGGGCTGTAGGTCGGCGCGGTCACGGTGACCGTGCTGCCGGACTGGGTGAAGGTGCCGTTCCAGCCGCTCGCGACGGTCGCTCCGCCGGGCAGGGTGAACACGACCTTCCACGGGGTGGCGGCGCTCGTCGCGGTGTTGGTGACGGTCAGCGCACCCTGGAAACCGCCCTGCCACGAGTTGTCGAGCTTCCAGGACGACCGGCACGCACCGGCGCCTCCGCCCGAGGTGGTGGTCGTCGTCGTGGTGGTGGGGCCGGGGCCGCCGCCGGTGGGCGGGATGAGGTACGGCTGCAGGATGGACTGCTTGGCCTGGTTGACGGTGGTCCAGTCGTCGCCGACGATGCCGCCGGTGTCACCGGAGTTGGGGTTCCAGGACCAGTAGGTGAACGAGATGCCGTTGACGCCCGTGCCCGTGTAGGCCATGAGGTTCTCGAGCCACACCTTGTCGACGGGGTTGGCGAGGGTGGTGCCGAACTCGCCCATCATCAGCGGCGCGATGTTCTGCCGGTGCAGGTATCCCCAGTACTTGTCCCAGATCGCCGGCATGTTCGCCGGGTAGTCGGGCGCGCTGAACCACGGCTGGTTGTAGACCGAGGTGGCGTACTCGTGCGGGGAGTAGACCAGCCGGTTCGGCACGGACAGGCGCACCGGGAACTGGCCCGCCTTCGACAGGTTGCCGCCCCACCAGCCGCAGTCCTCGTCGTTGGACGGGTCGCCGTCCCACACGTTCGACAGCCCGCCGCTCGGGCAGCTCACGCCCTCGACGAAGATAAGCCAGTTCGGCTGCACGCCCAGGATCGCGTTGCCGGCGCGTTCGGCGGCCAGGCGCCAGTCGCGGGCGGTGTCGCCGCAGCCCCAGCACGACCCGGTCGCGGCGGGGTTGGTGCCCTCGGCGTGCGGCTCGTTGTGCAGGTCCGCGCCGATGACCGTGGTGTTGCCCGCGTAGCGCTGGGCGAGCGTCTTCCAGTCGTTGATCCAGGTGCTCTCCGGCACGCCCGCCGTGTACCAGAGGGCGCTCTGGCCGGCGCTGGTCGGCCGGTGGCGGTCGAGGATGACGCGCATCCCCTTCTCGCCCGCGTACCCGATCACCTTGTCGAGGATCTGCAACGGCGACAGGCCCACCAGGTCGGGGTTGGTGTAGTCGTTGACCCCGGTCGCCTTGGCGTCGGGCTTGAGGGCGTCGTTGGAGAACGGGACGCGCAGGGTGTTGTAGCCCAGCTGGGCCATCTGATCGAGCTGCTGGCGCCACGTGCGGCTGGACCACAGGCCGTGGAAGGTCTTGTTGTCGGTCTCCATGCCGAACCAGTTGATGCCGGTCAGCCGGACCGTCGTGTTGGTGCTGTCCAGGATCTTGTTCCCGCTGGTGTGCAGGTACCCGGTGCCCGTGCCACCCGCCGCGACGGCGGAGGAGTGGCCGGCCGATCCCAGCACGACCACCCCGCTCATCGCCACCACGGCCGCGACCACCGCGCCCAGAACCCTGTGCCGCCGCTTCATCTGATCTCCTCGTGGCTCGCACTCCCTCGGATTCTGGGAGCGCTCCCAGAATCCGAGGGGAGCGGCCGGCGGTCAACCAGGCGGGGATTCTCGGTCCACTTTCGACGGTCGATTCGACTCGAACCGGTCATTCGGCGGCTTTCTTCCCCTCCTTCACCGCGATGAGGAAAGCCCTAAGAGGACGGTGGGGGCGCCGTCGTGTCGCGCTGCAGGTATCGGGCGGTGGGGGACCAACGCGGCGTCACGCTCGCACCGTCGACGAGTTCGAGCACCGACTCCGCCACCGAGACGCCGAACTGGTGCACGTCGACGCTCATCGTGGTGAGCGCGGGGGACGCCAGGCGGCACAGGGTCGAGTCGTCCCACGCGACCAGGCTCAGCTGTTCCGGCACGGCGATGCCGAGCGCGGTGGCCGCGGCGAGGCCGGCCACCGCCATCACGTCGTTGTCGTAGAGGATCGCGGTGGGCGGCTCAAGGCTCGTCAGCAGCGCGGCGGTGAGCTTGGCGCCCGCTTCCTCGGAGTAGTCGCCCTCGACGACCACCGGGTCGACACCGGCCTGGGCGCACCCGGCCAGCAGCGCCTCGGTCCTGGCGCGGGTGTGCGCCAGCGCGCCGGGACCGGTGACCCGGGCGATCCGCCGGTGGCCGAGTTCCAGCAACCGGCCGAGCGCTTCGGCGATCGGACCGGTGTGGTCCGTGCGCACCGAGGGCAGGTACGAGTCACCGACGACGACGGTGGGCAGCGCGATCTCGGACAGCACGGCCGGGCGCGGGTCGTCGACCACCGGGTTGACCATCACGACGGCGTCGACCAGCCCGCGCGCCGCCCAGCGGCGGTAGGCGGCGATCTCGGCCTCGTGGTCCGCCACGACGTGGAGCAGCACGGACAGGTCGCGCTGGGCGAGGCGCTCCTCGATACCGGCGATGAACTCCATGAAGAAGGGCTCGACACCGAGGAGGTGGGCCGGGCGGGCCAGCACGAGGCCGACCGCGCCCGTCGAGTCACCGCTCACGGGGCACCGCGGTGAGGTCGTTGGCACAACGAAGGACCAGGCGGTCGGTGAACGCAACCGGGTCGA
Source organism: Lentzea sp. NPDC058450 (assembly GCF_042721395.1). NCBI lineage: Bacteria > Bacillati > Actinomycetota > Actinomycetes > Pseudonocardiales > Pseudonocardiaceae > Lentzea > Lentzea sp. NPDC058450. Next base: position 563,062 of record NZ_JBHXLO010000001.1, on the reverse strand, counting down.
CGGCGGCCGACGTGCGGATGTGGAAGGTGCGCACCTCTCCCGCCGGCATCGGCACCAGAGCGTCGTCGACGACCGCGTCGGGCGCGACCCTGTCGGCGAGGATCGTCACGTCGCGCGCGAACGCCTCGGCGCGGACCACGACCTCGTACCCACCCGGCACCGCCTCCGCACGGGCGCTGAGCGGGTTCGGGTCGTACGCCAGCTCGACGTCCGGCAGGAACGGGAGGATCGCGCGGGCTTCCGCCGTCGTCGCCACCATCACCTCCGCGTGTTCGTCCGCCGGCTGCGTCAGACCGTCCGGGAGCTCGAGTTCGAGGACCGACCGGGGCCGGATGGTGCGACGCAGTCTAGTCAGGTCCAGGGTGACTCCCCGGAACGTCTGGCGGTCGAGGGTGAGGTGCGCGTCCCACGCCTCGTCGTGGTCGTTCACCGCGACGAGAACCATCCTGTCGCCACGGGGCTGGAAGGTCAGGAGTCGTGGCGCGAACGCGTGGCGCAGCGCGTACCACAACGGCTTGACCCGTTCCTCGCTGTCGATCGCGGCCCAGGACGTGACGGGCCAGCAGTCGTTGAGCTGCCAGACGATCGCTCCGGCCGTGCGCGGCCACCACGAGCGGAAGTGCTCGACGCCGAAGCTCACCGCCCGCGCCTGGTTGAGCTGCGTCGCCCAGTGCCAGTCCTCGAACCGCGACGGATGTGGCAGGTTTCCGGCGAGACCCCGGTGGAGCTTGCCGTTGCCGTCCTCCGCCTTCTGGTGGGTGAGGAAGCTCGGTGACTCCCGAGTCAGCGGCCGGTCGTGGATCCAGCGGGTGAGGGTGGTCCACGTCGGTGGTCCCTGGAAACCGAACTCCGAGCAGAACCGGGGGACGTGGTCGCGGTAGTGGCCGTGGTCGAGCCGGTTCCAGACCTCCCACTCGTGCCGCGTGCCGTGGTTCTCGTCGTTCGGGTGGACGCCGCCGGCCGGGCTGTACGGACTGCTGGGGCAGTAGAAGCGGGTCGGGTCGAGCTCGGCCACGATGCCGGGCAGCACGTCGTCGTAGTAGCCGAGCCCCCACGTCCGCCCGTCGAGCTGCTCCTGCCAGCCCCAGTCGGCGAACCCCCAGACGTTCTCGTTGCCGCCGTTCCACAACGCCAGCGAGGCGTGGGACATCAGGCGCGCGACGTTCTCCCGGGCTTCTGCTTCCAGCTCCGACCGCACCGGCTCTTCCTCCGGGTACGCGGCGCAGGCGAGAGCGAAGTCCTGCCAGACCAGGACGCCTCGTTCGTCGCAGACGTCGTAGAAGTCGTCCGACTCGTAGATCCCGCCACCCCACACCCGCAGGAGGTTCGCGTGCATCGCCACGGCCTGGTCCACGCGCCGGGCGAGCCGATCGCGCGTGATCCTGGTGAGGAAGTGGTCGTCGGGAATCCAGTTGGCGCCCTTGATGAAGACGGGTTGGCCGTTGACGACGACGGTGAACGGTGTGCCGTGCTCGTCCGGCACCGTGTCGACCGTGACGGTGCGGAACCCGATCCGCTTGACCGTGCCGTCGAGGGATCCGGATTCGTTGCGCAGCAGTACCTTCAGGTCGTAGAGCGGCTGAGCGCCCAGCCCTACCGGCCACCACAGTTCGACATCGGTCACGTCCAGGCGCGCGATCACCCTCGTCTGCCCGGCGGGAACCACGACGGTGCGCTCGTGCGCCCCCAGCGTGATCTGCAACGTCAGGTCCTCCTGCCGGGCCCACTCGATCTCGGCGTGCACCTCGACCCGGCCCGCGTCCGGGCCGGTGACGGTCACGACGGGGCGGACCTGGGCGAGCCGGGCGGTGTGCCACCGTTCGAGCCGCACCGGCCGCCAGATGCCCGCGGTCTGCAGGTCGGGTCCCCAGTCCCAGCCGAAGCTGCAGGCCATCTTGCGCACCATGTTGAACGGGTGCGTGTTGACGTGCTCGCGCCGGCCGAGAGCCGCTTCGATCTTCTCCGCGTGGGTCAGGGCCGAGGCGAACGAGACGGTCAGTTCGTTGGCGCCGTCGACGAGCAGTTCGCGTACGTCGAAGCGGTAGCTCCGGTGCATGTTCGCGGTCTGGCCGAGGTGCCGGCCGTTGAGGTCGATGGTCGCGACCGTGTCGAGGCCGTCGAACACGAGGTCCGCCCGCTGGTCCTGCCCGGCAGCGGCCGCGAGGAACGTGGTGGTGTACCGCCAGTCCGCGCGATGCGTCCAGGCCAGCTCGGTCTCGGCCTGGTCGAGGAAGGGGTCGGTGATCAGGCCGGACGCCAGCAGGTCGAGGTGGGTGCTGCCCGGCACCGTCGCGGGCACGGTCCTGTCTCTGATGTGGTCCGGAACCTCGGCCGTCATCGTCGTCAACTGCCAGCCGTCGTGCAGGTTCTGGCGGATCAAGGCGTTCCTCCCTGGCGGAAGCGGGCTTCGGGGTTCGGTGCGGCGGCGGCGAGCCGGCGGGTGTAGGGGTCCTGGGGGCGGAGGAGCACGTCGTCGCTCGGACCGCGTTCGACGATCCGGCCCTGGTGCAGGACGAGCACCTCGTGGGAGAAGTGCCGTGCGGTGGCGAGGTCGTGCGTGATGTAGAGGACCGCGAGGTTCTCCTCGCGTTGCAGGCGGTCGAGCAGCTTCAGCACGCCCAGCCGGATCGAGACGTCCAACATGGACACCGGCTCGTCCGCGATGACGACCTTCGCACCGGGGGCGAGGGCGCGGGCGATCGCCACTCTTTGGCGTTGCCCGCCGGACAGCTCGTGCGGCCGTCTGCCGGCGAGATCCGGGCTGAGGCTCACCCGCTCCAACAGGTGAGGTACCTCGTCGCGGGAACGTCCGTGCAGCCGCAGCGCCCGGACGAGGTGGTGCTCGACGGTGTGGAACGGGTTGAGCGACGCGAACGGATCCTGGAAGATCATCTGAACGTGGTCGCGGTACCGCCGCCCGGGAACGGGGTCGCCCCCGGCGTCGGTCAACCGGATCTCTCCGGAGGTCGGCCGGGACAGCCGGGCGATCATGCGCGCGATCGTCGACTTGCCGGAGCCGGACGCGCCGACCAGCGCCACCGTGCGGCCGGCGGCCAGGGTGAACGACACGTCGTCGACCGCGTGGACCTTGTGGAACTTCTTGGTCAGACCGCGGACTTCCAGCGTCGTCATGTGACCAGTGCTCCCGCCTCGCCGGTCAGACTCGGGAACGCCGCCAGCAGCCGACGCGTGTAGGGGTGCTGGGCGCGCAGGTACAGGTCTTCCGCCGTGGCCAGCTCGACGACCTCGCCGTCGAGCATGACCGCGATCCTGTCGCTGATCTCCAGCAGCAGAGGCAGGTCGTGGGTGATGAACACGACCGCGAAGCCCAGTTCGTCGCGCAGGCGCATGATCTCGTCGAGGATCTCGCGCTGCACCAGCACGTCGAGCGCGGTGGTGGGTTCGTCCATGATCATGACCTGCGGTTCGAGCAGCAACGCCATCGCGATCATCACCCGTTGCCGCATGCCGCCGGACAGCTCGTGCGGGTAGGAGCCGAGCCTGGCCGGATCCACCCCGACGAGTTCGAGGACCTCCGCACACCGGTCCTCGCAGTCCGAAGTGGACGTTTCCGGGCGATGAGCGAGCAGCGCGTCCCGCAGTTGCGAGCGGATGGGTGCGACCGGGTTCAGCGAGTTCATCGCTCCCTGGAAGACCATCGAGAGCTTGACCCAGCGGAACTCCCTGAGCTGCTCAGGACCGAGCTCCAGCACGTTGACGTCCTCGAAGGTGACGGACCCGGAGGTGACCTCGGCCGGTGGCCGGTGCAGGCGGTTGATCGCGTAGGCCAGGGTGGTCTTGCCGCAGCCCGACTCCCCGGCGAGGCCGAGGATCTCGCCCCGCCTCAGCGTGAGCGACACGTCCTTCACGGCGTGCACCGGGGTGGCGCCCTGGTAGACGACGTTGAGGTCGCTGACGGTCAGCACGGCGTCCGGTTCCGGCGCGGCCACCAGCGCGGTGGTGGCCGCGACGTCGGGCTTGCGCCGGCCGCGGTCGCGCAGTTTCGGGTTGACGATCTCGTCGATGCTGAAGTTGATGAGCGCGAGTGCGCCACCGAACAGGGCGATGATCAGGCCCGGCGGGACGAACCACCACCACGCTTCCCGTTGCAGCGCGAAGCCGTTCTGCGCGTAGTAGAGCATCGTGCCCAGCGTCGAGGAGTTGGCCGCGCCGAGCCCGAGGAAGGACAGCCCCGCCTCGCTGAGGATGGCGAGCACGACCGCGAACACGAACTGGGCGGCCACGATCGGCAGCAGGTTCGGCAGGATCTCGACACCGATCACCCGCCACGTCCTCTCGCCGGACACGCGAGCCGCGGCCACGTAGTCCCTGGTGCGCAACGACAACGTCTGTGCACGCAGCACCCGTGCGGCGGCGGCCCAGCCGGTGATCGCGAGGACCAGTGAAATGGTCAGGGTGCCGCGCTGGTCCGCCGGGACGAACCCGGCCACGACGATGACCAGCGGCAGGCCGGGGATGACCAGCACGACGTTGGAGAACAACGAGAACGCCTCGTCGACCGCGCCGCCCGCGTAGGCGCCGACGATGCCGAAGAAGCCGGACAGCACCGTCGCCATGACCCCGACCAGCAGACCGATCCACAACGAACCCCGTGTGGCGTGGGCGAGCTGGGCGAGGACGTCCTGCCCGGTGATCGTGGTGCCGAGCAGGTGGTCGCCACCCGGTGAGGTGAGGCCGATGTCCCTGATGGTGGCCGGGTCGCCGACGAACACCGGGCCGATCACTCCGAAGAGGACGATCGCCGCCGCGAGGCCGAGGCCGATGCCGAGCTTGGGGGACCAGGTCATGACACCGTGCTCCGATCCCTCGTGCGGGCGTCGACGAGGCCGTACAGCAGGTCGACGACCAGGTTCGCGCCGAGCACGGCGATCGTGATCACGAGGAAGATGCCCTGCATCAGCGCGTAGTCGTTGTTCTGCACCGCCTGCAGCAGCTTCGAGCCGATGCCGGGGTAGGAGAACACCTGCTCCGTGACGATCGACCCGGACACCACGAACCCCAGCGAGATCGCGAAACCGGCGACCGAGGGCAGCACGGCGTTGCGCGCCGCGTACCGGATCATGATCCGGCGGTCCGGAAGCCCCTTCGCCCGTGCCGTGAGCACGTAGTCCTCCGACATCGCCGACACCATCATGTTGCGCATGCCCAGGAGCCATCCGCCGATCGACGAGAGGACGATCGTCAGCGCGGGCAGGGCGCCGTGGTAGATCGCCGAACCGAGGAACCCGGCGCTCCAGCCCGGATCCAGGACGACGTCGTAGCCGCCGTTCAGCGGGAACCAGCCGAGACCGGACGACAGCAGCGCCACGAGGATCAACGCCAGCCAGAAGTACGGCACCGCCGACAACATCGTGGTCGCCGGTACCAGCGAGTCCAGCCACGTGCCGCGCTTCCAGCCGACCACGGTGCCGAGCCCTACGCCCAGCAGGAACGACATCAGCGTCGCGAGGCCGACCAGCACGACGGTCCACGGCAGGGCGTCGCCGATCACGTCGGACACCTTCGCCGGGAACGCGCTGACCGAGACCCCGAGCTCGCCGCGCAGCAGGTTGCCCAGGTAGGCGAAGTACTCCTCGACGAACGACTCGCGCCCGCCGGTGCCGAGGAGCGTCTCGTAGGCCTGGCGCGCGGCGGGGTCGACGGACCCGCCGCGCTGCTGCAGCTTGGCCATGAGGATGTCCACGGGGTTGCCCGGCAGCAGTCGGGGGATGACGAAGTTGAGCGTCACCGCCGCCCACAGCGCCGTCAGGTAGAAGGCGAGCTTGCGCAGGTAGTAGCCCATCGTCAGCTGCCGGCCGGCTTGAGCTTCAGGTACACCTGCGACGCGTCGGGCCTCTTCCACACGGCGGGGAAGGCGTACAGGTCGTCCTTGCTGGGCCAGCCGGTGAAGGCCTTGTCGTTGTACTCGGTGGGCACGCCGCCGGTCAGCACCGGGATGTACGGCATCGACTTCTCCAGCTCCGCCTGGATCACGTCGTAGTGCGGCTGCCGCGAGGAGTCGCCCCGGTCGGTCTTCTTCAGCTCCGCCAGGGCCGCGTCCACGGCCGGGTTGCTGAAGCGGGAGTAGTTCGGGCTGGCCGCCTGGCCGACGGGCGCCGTCGTCGCGGTCGAGAAGAAGTAGCTGTAGGTGTAGTACGGGTCGGGGGCCGGGCCCTGCTCGACCGAGTCGATGAGCAGCTCGAACTGGCCGCGTCCGCGTGCGTCGGCCCACTCGTTCCAGGACAGCTGCTGCGGCGTGATCTTGATGCCGATCTTCAGCAGTTGCTGGCTCATCGTCTCCAGCGTGGTGATGTAGTCGGTCCAGCCGGCGACGACCTTCACCGTCAGGGCCAGCGGCTTGCCGTCCTTGGCGTAGATGCCGTCAGCGCCCTTGGCGTAGCCGGCCGAGGTGAGGATCTGCTCCGCCTTGGCGGCGTCGGCGTTCATCGGCGCCATGCGGTCGGTGAGCTTGCCGGAGATCAGGGAGGCGTCGCGGGGCTGGAGGGTGTAGCCGGGCGACATCTCGCTCGCGGTGTTCTGGAACGCCAGCGAGTTGATCTGCGTGCGGTTCATGCCGTGGTAGATCGCCGTGCGCACCGCCGGGTCGGTCTGCGCGCCCTGGCAGCTGAGTTGCGCGTTGGAACAGGTGAACAGCGCGACCTGGTTGAGCGGCAGGGTGATGACCTTGTAGCCGGGGTAGTTCTTCTCGACGTCCTTGATGTCCGGGATGGGGCCGGTCTGCCAGTCGACCGATCCGGCCTTGAGCACGTCGACGCCCGCCTGGTTGCCGGACAGGGACAGGTAGCGGACCTGCTTGAGCGCGGGCTCGCCGCCCCAGTACTTCGGGTTCGCCCTGAGGGTGAACGACTGCGCCTTGAAGTCGCCGAGCTGGAACGGGCCGGTGCCGACCGGGGTCGGGTTCACCTCGGTCTCGGGCTTGGCGTAGTTCTTCCAGATGTGCTCCGGCACCATCCAGAGCTGCCCCAGCACCTGGGGTCCGTCCATGTAGGACGGTTCGGCGAACTTCACGGTGACGTGGGTGTCGTCGGCAACGGTGGTCGTGCCCTTGAACCCCGTCCGGTTCATGGCAGGAGTCTTGGCGACCATGTCGAGGGTGAACTTCACGTCCTCGGCGGTGAACTTCTCGCCGTCGGACCAGGTCACGTCGTTCCTGAGCGTGATCGAGAGCTCGGTGCCGCCGGCGTTCCACTCGAAGGCCGTGCCCAGCAACGGCTTGGGCGGCGAGTCCTTGGCGATGTTGAAGAAGAACAACGGTTCGTAGATCGTGCCGGGACCCTCGATCTGGGTCGGGGCGTAGGGGTTGAAGTTGAGCTGGTAGTCGCCGGCCTGTCCGGTGTAGACGACGAGCGTGTCGCGGGACTGGCCGCCACCACCGGAGCCGGAGCAGGCCGCGGTGGCCCCGACGACCACCGCGAAACCTAACGCGCAGAGCCTCTTGTGCAGGAACATCGCTGGTCCTCCTCGTGGCTGGTCGAGCGTGGCGGAGATTCTTCAGTTACTAAACAAAGAAAGTCAACGATTCCGGATGCTTTACTGATCCCGAGCCGGTCGACAGGCAGGTTCGTCGTTCGACGAAGGAGTGCGGTGAGCGGACCGGCTCGCGTGACCCACGCCAGCACGAGGGCGGCCGTGCTCGACCTGATCCGCGCGGCGGGGATGATCAGCCGGGTCGGCCTGGTCAACGCCACCGGGCTGACCGGCGGCACGATCTCCACGGTGGTGCGGGGCCTGATCGACGAGGGACTGGTCGCCGAGACCGGGCACGCCGAGTCGACTGGCGGCAAACGCCGGGTCATGTTGCAGCTCAACCACTTCGCCCGCTACGCCGTCGGCGTCCACCTCGACGACGCGCGGATCACCTACGTGCTGACCAACCTCGGCGGCGCGGTCGTCGCCAGGATCTCGCGGGCCGGCGCCATCGGCGACGACCTCGACGCCGTGGTCGGCAGGGTGGCGCGCGAGGTCGACGCGGTCGTCGACAGCGTCGGCGTCGAACGCGATCGAATCCTCGGACTGGGCCTCGTGTCCGCGCGGCCGTCGGCCCTGCACGACGTCGGACGATCACTGGAGCGGGCCACCGGCCTGCCGGTGCTGCTCGACCACGACGCGACGGCCGCCGCCATCGGGGAGCACTGGTCCGGAGGAGTCGGCGCGACCTCGACGTTCGCCGCGCTGTACATGGGCAGCGGCATCGGCGCGGGCGTCGTGCTCGGCGGCACGACCTACCGAGGCCCGAGCGGACACATCGGTGAGATCGGCCACGCGTGCCTCGACGTCGACGGCCCCCGGTGCCCGTGCGGTGGACGGGGGTGCCTGGAGGTGCTGGCCGGTCCCGCCGCGGTGGTGGAGCAGGCGCGCGCCGACCGTGCCCTGGCGCGCGCGGCGGGCCTGGCCGGCGGCCGGAGCAAGGCGAGCACTCCCGTCTCGGCGGACTTCGCGGCCATCGGCAGGGCGGCCCGGCAGGGAGACGCGCGCGCGGTGGCACTGCTGGAGCGGTCCGCCCGGTACGTCGCCGCCGCCACGCGCACGCTGGCCAACCTGCTGGACCTCGAGGTGCTGGTCCTCACCGGGCCGAGCTTCGCGATCGCCGGTTCGGTGTACCTCCCCGTGCTGCGGGCCGAGCTCGACACGGCGTTCATCGCCCGCGACGTGCACCCGATCTCGGTGCGGCTCTCGCCCGCGGCCGCGTCGGCGTCCGCGATCGGCGCGGCGGCGATAGTGCTGCAGTCGGAACTGGTGCCGCGCAGGCAGGGCCTGCGTCTGCCGGACGACCTCGCGGCGGAGGAGCCGCCGGTGTTCCAGCAGTTCGCCCGGTGAGCACCACGTCTCAGATGATCAGCGATTAGCCCGGGGCGCCGGCCGGCAGCTCACGCGCCCGTGTTCCAGCCGAGCGTCTTCGCGCGTTCAGCTCGGTCGGCCGGCACTCCGTCGCGCTTGCGTCCCATCTCGGTCAGCGCGTCCGTGCAGCAGCTCGGGTGGCGCGGGCGAGGTCGCGGCACGGGCCGGGAACGGACAGACACCCTTCGTTCGCCTCGGCCGAGGTGCTGAGACAAGGGCGACCATCCCGGTTTCACCCTCGCCCGGCGGCTGAAAGACAGGGCCGAGCAGGCCTGGCCGTCTCGGCGTACCGGCGCTCGCTCACCTGTGTACGGACACGTTGATCGTGCCGGCGGGGTTCATTTGCTTTTATTACGGAACGAACCGTATCCATTAACTATTTGAATCGGTCGGCTGCTTTCTTTGTGCTAGCGGTCGGGATCCTGCCTGAACCGATATGCAACTGACGCCTGGGACGGCGCCGTCAAGTGCGTGGACTTGTGGCGCCAGGAGCGTCCGGGCGTGCTGCTTCACATGACGGTAGATCAATTCAGATGCTCTGAGCTGTGTGTTTCGTCAATCGACGAATCTAACGCCGGATGCGCGGCAGTTCTTCGCGGGATCTTTGTTCGCCGGGGGATCTCCATCTGGTCACCGGTATCTGATTAGCCCGTACAGCTCAATTCTTGGCGCTGAACGGTACAAAGTTCGAAGGTCTCAGCCACTTCAGCAGGGCATGTGACACATATCACACTTCCATTTTATTTCCAGGGAACTACCGTTGGGTAACTTTCGCCGTCCTGAGACCTGCGTCACATCATGGGAGGACTCTTGCGACACCGTGCTGGGTTCTGTGCACCCGGAAAAACGGCGAAGACATGACACTGCTTTCGATTGTCGTGCCTGTGCGCAATGAGGAGTCGCGGCTGTCGGCGACGTTGTCCGCGCTCAAGGCGGCGCTCGCGGCCACCCGTGAGCCGTGCGAGATCGTCGTGGTCGACAACAGCAGCACCGACCGCAGTGGCGAGATTGCCCGCGAGCACCGGCACGGATCGATCCCGGTGCGGCTGATCCGCTGTGACCAGCCGGGGAAGGGCGCGGCGGTGCGGACCGGCGTGCTGCGGACCGACAGCCGTTACGTCGGCTTCTGCGATGCCGATCTGGCGACCGACATGGCGGCGCTGGCGCCGACGCTCCGGTTCCTGCGCACTGGTGTGAACGTGGTCGTCGGATCGCGGTCGCACCCGAACTCGATCGTGCGTGCGAGGCACACCCAGGTCCGGCAGGCGGGCGCGTGGGCCTTTCGGTACGCGGCCGGCACGATCGTGCCCGGCGTCGGCGACACCCAGTGCGGCTACAAGTTCTTCGACCGGCACACCGCCGACACGATCTTCTGGCCGCTGCGCACACCGGGATGGGCGTTCGACGTCGAACTGCTCGCCAGGGCGCAACGGATCGGCGCGATGATCGTCGAACTGCCGGTGAGCTGGAGGGACGTGCCGGGGTCCACGTTCCGCCCGATGCGGGACGGCTACCGCAGTTTCGCCGCGCTCGCCAGGATCCGGTCGATCCTCGGCGCGGAGAAGACGCCCGTCGTCGCCTCGGTCATGCCCGCCGTCGCGGAGGTGGCCTGAGTGAGGCCACCGCTCAACGGTGCGCGGGTGGTAGTGGTGAACTGGCGCGACCGCGGGCATCCGCACGCCGGTGGCGCCGAGGAGTACGCCGCGCGCATGGCGGACGCGATGACCGCCGCCGGGGCGCAGGTCACCTTCCTCACGGCCAAGGGGGAGGGGCAGAGCGGCGGCGACGAGTCGACCGTGCGTCGCGGCGGCCGGTGGACGGTGTACTTCTGGGCGCTGTTGTGGTTGCTGCGCAACCGAAGCCGCATCGACCTGGTGATCGACTGCCAGAACGGGATCCCCTTCTTCAGTCCCCTGGTGGTCGCCAGGTGGACGAAGGTCGTGCTGGTGATGCACCACGTGCACGACGCCCAGTTCGCCGTGCACTTCCCGCCGTGGCTGGCCCGGATCGGCCGCTGGCTCGAAGGTCCTGCCGCGCACAAGGTCTACCGCCACGCGGTGACGGTCGCCGTGTCGCGGTCCACCGTGCGCGCGATGCGTGAGCGCCTCGCCTGGCGCGGCCGGATCTTCGTGGTGCCCAACGGCACGGACCACCCGCCGTCCGCGGACGGCACACGGTCCCCGCACCCCTCGCTGGTGTGCCTGGGCAGGCTCGTCACGCACAAGCGGGTCGACCGGCTGATCGAGATCGTCGGCACGCTGCGCGGCCGCTGGCCCGGTCTGCGCCTGCACGTCATCGGCCGTGGACCGGACGAGGCCGCGGTGCGCGAGGCCGCGGCACCGTTCCCGGACTCCGTCGTGGTGCACGGGTTCGTCGACGACTCGACGAAAAGCGCTCTGCTGCGGGAATCCTGGCTCAACGTCACCCTGTCGGACGGCGAGGGCTGGGGACTGGCCGTGATCGAGGCGGCCGCGCACGGCGTCCCGACCGTCTGCCGCGAGGTCGACGGGTTGCGCGACTCCGTGCGGCACGAGGAGACCGGCTGGCTGGTGCAGGACGACGAGGACGTCGGCGCCGCGATCCACGACGCTCTCACGCTGCTGGCCCGCCCCGACGACGCCTCGGCCGTGGCCGACGCGTGCCGGGCCTGGGCCGCCGGTTTCGACTGGGCCACCAGCGGACGGATGTTCGTCGCCGTGGTGTCCAGCCTGCTCGACAGTTCAACCACAGGCCGCGTCGGCGGCCCAGTTCCTGAGGAGGACCTTTGCGACGCGTCCTGACCTTCGTCCTGCTCGGACTCGGCGTGTTCGGGATCGCGACCGGGCTGTTGCTGCGGTTCTACGCCTATCCGGCCCTCGCAAAGATCCCGCACAACCCCAAGACGACCGCGGTGGCCCAGGGCAGCGGCGTCACCGCACTCGTCTACGTGCCACAGGACGGAGGCCCGGCAAAGCCCGAGATCCGCCGCAACCTCAGCCTGACGTCGAGCACGTACGTCTCCGGCAACCTGCGGGCGCCCGAGGTCCAGGCCGACAGCGGCGTGACCGTGTGGAACGAGGCCAGCCAGATCACGGAGGACGAGGACAGCCTGACGCTCAGCGGGAGCGTGCGTGAGCTGTGCCTGGACCGGTTCACCGCGGAGGCCGTCGCGCCCTGCACCACGCAGTACCTCCAGAAGGAGAAGTCGGAGAACGGCAAGGACACGAAGATCCCCGGCACGCGCGGCCAGGCTCAGTTCCCCGGCCTGAACTTCAAGTTCCCCTTCCAGACCGAGAAGCGGACCTACCCCTGGTACGACAGCGGGGTGGGCAAGCCGGTGGACGCCAGGTTCGACGGTGAGGAGACGCTGCAGGGCCTGCCGGTGTACCGGTTCAAGCAGTCCGTGCCGGCCACCGACGTCGACGACCGGGAGGTGCCCGGATCGCTGCTCGGCATGACCGAACCGTCCGTCTCGGTCAAGTTGTACTACCAGGCCGAGAAGACGCTGTGGGTCGAGCCGGTCACCGGCGCGCTCATCAAGGTGCGTCAGTCGGTGAAGCAGGAGCTGCGCACACCGGACCAGAACGCGGGTCGGGGCACCGCGGTGTTCGACGGAACGTTGGAGCTCAACAAGCAGACGGTCGACAACAACGTGCGGGTGGCCGAGGAGAACACGTCCAAGCTGTGGCTGCTCACCGGCCTTCCGGTGATCCTGTGGATCGCGGGTGGCGTCCTGCTGGCCGTCGGCATCGTCCTGTTGCTCGCCGGCCGCCGCCGCACCGCCTAGGGCTTCTTCCGCAGGACCAGCACGAGGTTCCAGGACACGACCTCGCGCAGCACCGGAACGCGCACGACCCAGGTAGCCCACCACGGGTGGTACCTGGGAAGTGCGCGTTCCAGGCTCGCCTCCGGGTGGTTCCGCGCCCAGCGCAGCGCCGAGCCGACGGACACCGCGAAAAGGCTTTCCCCGTAACGGTTCTTGGGCTCCTGGCCGTGGTTCTCGCGGAACCGGCGGCGGGCGTGGTGGCCGCCGAGGTAGTGCCACGGCGAGGTTTCGTGGCCGCCCCAGGGGGAGTACCACGGCGTGAACGACAGGAACACCGTCCCGCCGGGCTTCGTCACGCGCACCATCTCGTCGAGCATCGTGCGCGGCTCGTCCACGTGCTCCAGCACGTTCGACGAGTAGCAGATGTCCACTGAGGACGTTCGGATGGGCAGTCGCGTGCCACTGGCCCGAATCATCCCTTCGGCGTACTCGCCGCGCGCCGACAGTTCGCCGACATCGGGATCCAGGCCGACGTAGTAGGCGCCGGCCGCGCGGAACGCGTCGGCGAAGTACCCGGGGCCGCCACCGACGTCGAGAACACTCCGGCCGGCGAGGGAGGTGAACTCGGCGACCTGCCGCGCGGAGTCCTCGGCCAGCAACCGGTAGAACGTGTCCCGGTCGGTCTGCTCGTTGCGGAACGCCTTGAACAGGCGGATCGACCGGTCCAGCGTCGCCTGGCTCGGCACCTTACGGCGTGCCGTAGTTGACGGTGTCGGGGTTGGAGTTGTTGGGAGCCGGGGCGTTCTCGAGCTGGACGGCCTTGTCCGGCGCGAGAGAGTTGACCAGGACGAACGTTCCGCCACCGGCGAACGCGAGCCCGGCGACGGCCGCGATGACGACACCGATCAATGTCCGCACGCTTACTCCTCGGCTGTCCGCGAGAGGTTGGGTCGGCTGAATCTACCGGCTGGTAACAGCAGCCACAATAGGCCGGACGCGACAACCGCCAACGCACCGAGATCTCCTGCGACAACAGGCAATCGCGGCGCTCCGGCCGGTGGCGGCGCGATCACCCCCGGCACCCGGTAGAGGGTCAGCCACGGCCCGGACCACACCTCCCGCAGACCCCTGAGCACAGCGGGGTCGACCGAGCCGGGGGTCCCGTGCTCCACCAGCACCCAGCCGATCCCGAACGCGCCGAGACCGTCGTTGCGGGCCATCGCCCGGCGAATCGTCGCGACCCTGCCGTCCTCTCCGGACACCGGTCTGCCGCCGACGTGCACGACGTCGTCGATGACGACGGTCCTCGACAGGAACCGGGGCGCCGGATCGAGTTGCGTCCGGTCGCCGTTCCAGGAGAACCGCCGGAACGCGGACATCGGCAGAGCCAGCACGTCGCCCGCTCCGTCGTCTTCCGCCAGCACGGTGCGCACGGCACTCCAGTCGGCCGGGTAGTCCACGACCTCCAGACGGCCCCACCCCGCCCAGGCGAAGTCGGGCATCGTGATGAGCGGGAGCAGCGCCGCCAGTGTCACGAGCGCGGTTCTGCCGGTCAGGTACTTTCCCGCCGCCTCCACTCCGAGGGCGAACCCGAGCGAGAGCGGGAGCGCCCACCATGCGGCCCACTTCTGCGAGTCCCGCAGCAGACCCGCGCCGGGCACGTGGGACACCGCCCACGCCAGCACGTCACCACCGCCCGGCAGCGTGCCGAACACCGCGATCGCGACGCCGATCGCGCCGAGGACGACGAACGAACGCGCGGGCGCCAGGCCCCACCGCGGCGCGAGCGAACGCAGCCCCACCAGGGCCACGGCGACCGACAGCAGGGTGATCACCGGCAGCAGCGGCATCTCCCGGCTGCCCGGCACGACCTCGGCGTTCCAGATCCCACCGAGGCCGAGCACGCTGGTGACCGGAGACGCCCAGCTCTCGGCTCTGGCGGCGAACGCTCCGGCACCGTCCGGACTGGACAGTGAGCCGCCGGGGTGCAGCACGGAAGGCAGCAGCCACGGCAGGTTCAGCAGGACCGTGACCGGCACGGTGACCGCGAGTGCGCGACGGCCCGAGCACACGACCGCGAGCACCGCGGCGATGATTCCGCCGGTCGGGGTGAGGACCGCGGGAGCGCAGGCCAGGATCAGCTTCGGGAGCGCCTTGGGTTCTCCTCGGCGGACCGCGAGCCCTGCCGCCGCGATCCACGGCAGGCAGGCGTACGCGACCAGGTACGGCCAATGGCCCATGAAGAGTCGCTCGGCCGCGTACGCGCTCCACCCGTACCAGACCGCGGCGACGACCCGGATCGCCACCGAGTTCGTGGGCACGAGCCTGCCCGCGCCGAGCGGACCGGCGAACAAGGCCGCCAGGAGCACGATCTTCTGCACGACGTCGCCCGGCAGCAGAGCGGTCGCGAACGCCATCACCGCGTCCGCCGGGACCGACCTGGGCAGCGCCGAGCCGAGACCGAGGCCGTCGGGCAGGAGCGACTGGTCCGGCGCGAACACCATGTCGTAGTTCAGGACGAAACCGCGGCCGAGCAACGGGGTGAGCACGAGCAGGGCCAGCACGGCGGACACCGCGGGCAGAACCAGCCGCATCGCACCCGCTCTTCTCGTCGCCGTCCCGGAACCTGGACTGCGGGACTATAGTTCCCCGACCATTACCCTTCGGTAACTTAGGGGACGAAGTCAGTGGCGGACACACTTCCGGCCAGGACCCGCGTCGACGCGATCGCGATCGCGGTGGCCTTCGGCGGCAGCAACGTCGCCAGCTACCTGCTCACGGTGATCGCCGCGCGGCTGCTCGCGCCGCCGGTCTTCGGGGAGATGGGCTCGCTGCTGGCGCTCCTGGCGATCGGTGCGGTGCCGGCGATGGGCCTGCAGACCGTGGTCGCCCTGCGGGTGGCGCGGGCGCCCGAACAGGATCGCGGGCCGCTGGTGACGCTCGGTCTGATGACCAGCGCCGCCGTCCTGGTCACCGCGCTGGCCGTCTCGCCCGTGCTGATGGCGTTGCTGCACCTGCCGGGGCCGTGGGCGGTGCTGCTGCTCGCCTGCTCGCTCGCGCCGATCACGCTCGTCGGCCTGTGCCACGGAATCCTGCAGGGGACGCAGCGGTTCCGGTCGATGGCCCGCCTGATCGCGACCGAGGGGGTCGGGCGGGTCGGCGGCACGCTGCTCGGCCTGCTCGTGTTCCGCACGCCCGCCGGGGCGTTCGCCGGGACGGTCGCGGGGTCCGTCGTCGTCGCCTTCGCAGGCTGGCTGATCTGCGGCAGACCGGTGCCCGGCCCGCGCACCGCGGGGCACGTGCGCGACGTGCTGCACACCGTGCAGGCGTTGCTGGCGCTGGTGCTGCTGGTGAACGTGGACCTGGTGCTGGCCCGGCACAGCCTTCCCGCCCACGAGGCGGGGGAGTACGCGGTGGGCTCGGTGATCACCAAGATCGCGTACTGGCTGCCGTACGCGATCGCCGTCGTCGTCCTGCCCAAGCTGGCCGACGAGAAGGCCCGCCGCCGGATCGTGCCGATCGCGCTGGGCGTCTGCGCCGCCGTGGACGCGGTGGTGGTGCTGGGGTGCGCGGTGTTCGGGAGCACGGTGGTGTCGCTCGTCGGCGGGTCGGCCTACGCGGCGAGCAGTCTTCCGGTGTGGCCGTTCGCCCTGGTCGGATCACTGCTGTCGCTCGTGCAGATCCTGTTGTACTCCAGGATCGCGGGCGCCGACCGCCGGTCCGCGTCACTGACCTGGCCGGCGGTCGGGTTCGAGGTCGTGCTCGTGCTCGGCTGGTGGCACGGTTCGCCGGCCCAGGTCGTCGCCGGGGCCGTCACCGCCACCGCCCTGCTCGTCTGCTTCGGAGCCCTGATCGAGTTCCGGTCCCGGGTCGAACCACGCAAGGCACGGTGACACCGCCGCGGCCAGGGCGACGAGGATCGCGGCCTGCGTGGCTGTTCCGTAAGCCCAGTTCTGTCCGTGTCCTTGCAGGCGTCCGACGACCGCGATCCCGGTGGCGGTCGCCATCCCGGCGACGACGATCAGGGCCGTGACGTTGAACCGCGCGGTGAACCGCTGGGCCACGGCGCGGACGAGCAGGCTCGCGATCAGCAGGACGACCGGCAGGATCCCGCCGACGGCCGCGAGCAGCACCACCAGCACCGCCGGCACCCACCGCTTTCCTGCCGGGGACGTGGTGATCCGGACCCGTCTGCGCACCGGCCACAGCGTGGCCGCCAGCAGGAGCGCCGCGGCGACGGCGCCGACCAGAAGCCGTTGCCGGTAGGTGGTGTCGGGCTCGAAGTCCAGCACCACGGTCGTCACGCCACCGGCCGGCAGCACCCAGGCCTGCTGCCACCCGTCGATCCTGGTGCGGGGGAGCGGCTTGCCGTCCACCTTGGCCACCCAGCCGTCGTTGGCGTTCTCCGGGACGCTGAGGACCGCGGCTTGCCCGGCGGCGACCCGCAGTTCACGGTGTGCGGCGTCCCACCGCTCGAAGTCGATCGCGCGGCGACCCGGCGCCGGCTCGGTGGCGGTCGCGGTGCTGGGCCGCAGGGTGAGGTCCTGCACCACGAAGGAGGCCGATCGAGCCGTGCTCACCTCGTGCTCCCGGCCTCCGAGATCGACGCCTTCGACCAGGTCCCGGCAGGTGCCCAGCGGCAGCGGACGGTGCTGGAACACGTCCCGCAGCGAGCCGGAGACCGTGGTGGCGTAGGCGGTTCCGTCGATGGTGACGGCCGGGCCGGAGCCGCACGGCACGGTGAACGGGGTGTCCAGCGGGATCGGCCGCACCAGATCGGGCGCACCGCCGATCTCCACGTCGCTGATGCCCACCGGTCCCGGCACGCGGCCGGGCACCCCTTCGCTCTTCTTGATCGTGATGTCCAGCCGGTCGGTGGTCGCGGCGAACTCGACCGCGCCGTCGGAGAACACCGGCACGGTCCGGCTCAGCTCCGGGGTGGTGATCTGCACCTCGGTCGGCCGGGACGCGCCGGACAGCGCCGACGTGGTCAGCCGCAGGCCCTTCACGTCGCGGGCGGCGGGCCAGGCCAGGCGCAGCGTGGGTTCCTCGTCGGTGTAGTCGGCGATCCACGTCGTGGCGGGGTTCACGTCGACTGCGGCCAGCGGCGCCGCGCCGGGGTCACCGGCCAACTGGGTCGTGCTGGAGACGGTCAACCCCGGTGCGGTGACGGGGAGGGTGCCGCCGACGGTGGGCAGGACCGTCCCTTCGAGACGGTAGTTGGCGTCGTCGCGGGTGCGGAAGAGCCGGTGGATCCCGTCGGGTTCCTCGCCGCTGCGGGCCAGTCCCACGTCGCACCGCTGGTCGCCGTCGGTGCCGGTGCAGGCGTAGCGCGGCTGAGGACCGCGGCTGAAGGCGAAGGTCGTCCGCTGTCCGGGGCCGGGTAGGACGTCGGTGGGCACCCGCAGCGCCCGGTGGGCGGTCACTCCGGGCACCGACAGTTCGGCGATGCCGACGGAGCCGTTGGTCAGCTCCGCCGCCACCGACAGCACGGTGATCCGGACCCTGCTCGTGAGGCCCGGCGACACCGCGAACACCTGCTCCGCGCTGCCCCTGGCGACCTCGTGGTCGCGGAAGCCCGAGTCGGTGGTGATCCTGATCCGGGTGACCGGCCAGCCGACCCGGATGTCGTCGACCATCCGCAGCGTCACCTGGTCGACGACCCGCGGCGTGTCCAGGCCGACTTCGAGCCACTGCCCGGCCGGTCCGGCGAAGGTGGAGGACTGCCAGGCGCTGTACGGATCTCCGTCGATCGCGGCGAACGGCATGGACGACGGGTCGGACGCGCGGACGGCGTCCGCGAACCCGGCCGAGCTCGACGCGGTGACGCCGCGGATCCCGCGGTAGGCCGCGACCGTCAGGTGCTCCTGACCGGGGAACGGCAGGATGTCGGACACCGGCCGGTCCAGCCTCGGCTGCTCGTCGGCGGCGAGCGTCTGGCTCAGGTTGTCGCGCACCCGCCCGACGTTGCGCTCCCGGTGGCGCAGCCCGTCGGTGACGAGCCAGTCCCGGCTCTCGGGCGCGCCGCCGTCACCGGCCAGCACGGCAGGGCGATCTCCCCGCAGCACTCCCGAGTCGAGCAGCGGCAACAGGGACTCCGGCCCACCGCTCACCGTCGCGAGGTCCTCGGCGTTCACCGCGACCGCGCGCGGCACCGACCGCTTCACCTCGTAGATCTCCACCGCGGGCGCGGGCGCGGCGTCGAGGTCGATCGAGTTGACGACCGCCTGGTCACCCGGCTTGACCACCGGGCCGAACGTCATCACGCGTTCGATCCCGGCGGAGCGGGCCAGCGCGTCCCGCATCATCGCGACCGGCGGCGCACCGGTGGCGACCCGGTCGATGTCGTTGCGCACCAACAGGAACCTGTGCCCGGACCGAGCGAGGAAGTCGGCCAGCCCCGGTGCGCCGCGCCCGTCGGCGAGCGCGTCCTCGACCGCGTCCATCAGCCGGGTGTTGCCCTCCGAGCCCAGCGGGATCTGGCTGCGCAGCGCCCAGGGCGACCGGGCCAGCGCCTGGGCGGGTTCGTCGACCGTCCTGCCCCAGGTGTACTCGCCGAACCCGGTGCCGGGCAGCAGGAGGGTGCGGGCGTGCGGGTCGTTGTCGGCCAGCCACGTCATCGCGGAACGCCAGTAGTCCGGGATCTCCTGCCACCCCGGCCCCGGCCGCAACGTGAGCGTCCACGCGGGCAGGGCCATCACGGCCACCAGCAGGACGCCGACGGCGAGCCGGACCTTGCCCGCGACCGCGGTGGCCGCGGCGGCCGGGACGCGGACGCGGGACACCGCGTGCATGAACGCGAGCATCAACGGCAGCCGCAGGCCGGGCTCGAACTTGTGCACGTTGCGCAGCGGGGCCAGCGGACCGTCCAGCAGGGCGCGCACGGTGTGGGACAGCGGGCTGTCGAGCGCCCCGACGTAGCCGATGGTCATCACGGCGACGCCCGCGACGACGCCGAGCGTCAGGAAGCGCCGCTCCGGCAGTCCGCGGCGGACCAGCCCGGCGAGGCCGGCCGCCGCGAGGAGCCCGGTGGCCAGCATCAGGACCGGGTTGTCGACCAGCATGAAACCCGAGGGCCACCACGGGCTGCCCTGCACGACGTAGGCCACCCACTGGTTGGTGCCGCGCAGGACCTGGAACAACGACGTCGGCGCCGTGGTGTTGGCGGCCGACTCGACGTAGTCGACGAACGGCAGGCTGTACTCGCCGAGCAGCACCAGCGGCAGGAACCACCACAGCACGGCCGCCACCACGGCCGCGAACCACCAGAGCACGAGCCGGACGTGCCGCGCGGTCCACTGCCGGGTCAGCAGCCACAGACCGGGCAGCAGCAGGACCGTGAGCACCAGCGCGCCGTTCATCCCGCCGACGCCGAGGGTCGCCAGCCCGGACAGGCCGGCCGCCCGCCGTGGCGAGGAGATCCGGTCGGCCTTGATCAGGGGCAGCAGGATCCACGGCAGCATCACGGCGGCGACCATCTCCGCCGACAGCGGGCCGATCTCGGTGAGCATCCGCGGCGCCAGCGCGTACGCGACGGCCCCCAGGTACTGCGCCGGGGCGGTGCCGATCCCCAGCGCCCGCGCGACGGCGAGGACACCGCCGAACGCGCCGCACAGCAGCAGGGCGCACCACAGGCGTTGGGAGATCCACGGCGGCAGCCCGAGTACCTGGCACACCGCGAAGTAAGGCCCCATCGGGAACAGGTAGCCGTACGCCTGGTTCTGCAGTTCGCCACCGCTGGCCGCGGGGTTCCACAGGTGCAGCGCGCGGCCGAGGAACGCCAGCGGGTCGACCACGAGGTCGAGCTTGGTGTCGAAGGTCGTGCGGCCGGGGCGTTGCAGGAACGACAGCAGCGTGAGACCCAGCATGACCCACGCCGTGGGGTTGCGGTACAAGCCCACGGCCATCCTGACGCGCGTCACCTCTTGCGGACGACGTATCTCGTGGACCGCCAGTGGCTGACGGGGATGTCCTCGGACACGCTGTCCACCACCTCACCGCCGTGCTCGGCCACCACCGCGCGGAGCCGCTCCGGCGCCACCGCGGTCATCCGCATCGGCGCCGGGTAGCGCAGCACGACGCGCTGCCCCCAGGCCACCAGCCGGTAGGGCGCGAACCGCCAGAGCACGCCCCTGAGCGTCCACAACGGACTCGTCGTGCACTGCAAAACCGCCACGCCACCAGGACGCAGCACGCGCATGAACTCCGCCAGGTAGCCCTCGATCGCCGTGCGCGGCAGGTGCTGCAACACCAGTTCGGTGTAGACCAGGTCGAAGTCGCCGTCGGGGAACCGGTGCAGATCCGGCGTGTCGTTGTGGACGAACCGGCACTTCCCGCCGCTGCGGTCCAGCTTCTCGGCGGTGGCGAGCATCGGCGGCGAGACGTCCACGCCGACGACCTCGTCGGCGTGCTCGGCCAGCGCCTGCGACAGCCGCCCGGCCCCGCAGCCGAAGTCCAGCACCCGCCGCCAGGTCACCGGCAGGTCGAGCCGGGCGAGCCACTCACGGGCGATCGCCACGTCCTGCCGCCCCAGCTCGAGGAACTGGTCGACCTCCCACCGGCCGCCGCGCTTGTCCGGCGCCACGTGCACCGCCCACAGCGGATCCGCTTCGCCGAGCCGGGTCCAGTCGCGGCGCACCTGGTCGAAGGTCATTCGGCGGAGTGTAGGTCCGGTCACGTCGTAGGGGAACCGATCCGGACGTCCACGACGCACATCGGGTCCACTTCGGTGCCGCGGTTGATCTCCAGCCGGTCCGAGCCGCCGTTCACGGCGACGTACAGCACGTGCAGGCCCTCGGCCACGTTCACCTCCTGGACGACCGTTCCCAGCGCGAGCCGCACCGGGCCCGCACCGGAGGTGTAGTACTCCATCCGCAGCAGCCGGCGTCCTTCCACCCGGCCGCTCAGCGGAATCGTCACGACCTGGCCGCCGACCGCGTAGCCGCAGTCGGCCACCGGACCCTTCCTGCCGACGACCGGATCCTTGACGCCGGTGATCTTCCGCGGCGATCCGTTGTCGTCCAGCAGGAACATCTCCTCCGCTGGCTGGTCGAACTTCGGCCGCTGGGGGAGCAGCCCGACCACCCTGGACGCCAGGCCGTCGTAGACGAACCACACCGACATGACGTCGTCCGGGACCTGCGTGTCGTAGAGCGCGATCGACGGGTTCGCCGCCAGCGCGGCACGCGCGGTGCTGACGTACTGCTCCGACTTGGCGAACCGCAGGCCAGGTGCGAGCCACAGGAAGCTGAACGTGGCGCTGATCCCGAGCAGCGTCACCAGGCCGAGCACGACCGGCCGTTTCAGGCCGCCGGTGCGCTCGCCCGGATCGAGGAACGCGAACGCCGCGCAGAGCACGGCGATCGGCACCGCGTCGGCGACGTACCGGGGGTCGTTGCCGATCAGCGGCCCGATCTCGGGCAGCCTGGTCACGATCACCAGCCCCAGGTCGACCGCGAGGTACCCGGCCAGCATCAGCCACGCGGCCCCCGCGCGCCGGGGTGCCCTGAGCAGAGCGCCGACGAGCACCAGCACGGCCAGCGCGGCCACGGCCAGGCGCAGCCACAGCGGCGACGTCGAGATGGTCGCGCCGGGCGCGGGACCGGTCCACGGGCCGCCGAACAGGCCCGGCAGGAAGGTGTTCAGCACCGCGTTGCCGACGAACTGCGCGATGAAGTCCGCGGACGGCAGGTCGTTCTTGACCCGGCTGGCGGTCAGGGCGACGAACAGGACGGCGAACCCGGCGACGACGGCGCCGTGCGCCAGCCACACCCGCCAGGGCACCTTTTCCCCCAGCAGCACCGTGATCCCGAACAGCACCGCGACGAACAGCGCCGCCTTCTCGTAGAAGGCCAGCCCGGCGACGGTCCACAGCAGGGTGATGACGACCTGCTTCGTGGCGCGGGTGCGCAGGTAGGTCAGGTGCGCGTGGATCGCGCCGAACATGGTCAGCAGCAACGGGAAGAGCTGCACGCCGTAGGCCCACCACAGCGTGGGGTAGAGGATCAGGGGCGAGAACGCGTACACCGCGAACGGCACCAGCAGTGTCCAGCGCGGCCCGAAGCACCGCGTCAGCACCCGCCAGAACAGCACGGACGCCACCGCGAGCATCGCGAGCAGGGGGAGCACGGCGACCACGTGGCTCAGCGGCGCGACCGCCGTGATGAACCACGCCAGCAGGAACATGCCGGGCGCCAGGTGGCCGCTGTAGTCCTGGAAGAGGTAGCCGAGGTCGAACGGCCCGTTGGCCGCCGCCCGGTGCAGGATCACGAAGTCGTCGTGCCCGAAGTAGCCGTTGAACGCCATCCAGGCGTGGAGCACGAACGGGATGACGCCGATCGCGACCGCAGCCAGGGTGATCGGCCGGGGCCAGGCCAGGACGATCTGCCGCGGTTCGGTGGTGGTCACGTCAGTGGTGGTCACGTCTCCAGCAACCTGCCCATCGCTGCGTAGAACACGTCGACGATCTTCGTCGGGTCCTCGGTGGTGTACGCGTCGCCGCCGGTCGCCCGCGAGATCTCCCGCAGCTCGACCGGGTCGATGTCCGGCCCGATGCCGATGCCGATGATCTGCAGCGGCCGTTTCGGGTCCTGCAACTCGGCCAGCTGGGCGAGCAACTGTTCCCGGCTGATCCCTCGGGGGTCCTCGTTCTTGCCGTCGGTGAGCACCACCACCAGGTTGATCCGGCCAGGCTCCCAGTTCTCCCGGGCCGAGGTGTAGGCGGCCAGCACCGAGTCGTACAGCCCGGTGGCGCCGTTGGGGATCGCCCTGACCTTGCGGAGCTCGTCCAGCGAGCCGGCGGCCAGCAGCTCACCCACCGGCCGCACCGGCAGGAGCTCCTTGTAGTCCTTGTCGCCGTCGAGGTTCGTGGAGAACCGCCACAGACCGATCTTCGAGGTCGGCTTGAACAGCCTGATGCCCAACTCGGCGGCCCGGATGGTGAGCGTCATCCGGTCGGCAGCAGCCGCGGGAACCACCTGGGCCATCGACCCGGACACGTCCAGCAACACCTGCATCCGCGCACTGCGGTTGACCGCCGCCCACTGGTTGAGCAGCTGGTCGGGATCGGCAGGAGGCGCGACCGGCCGCACCACCGCGGCGCTGGAACCCCCGAGAGCCCGCCCGTCGGGCCCGCGAAGCCCCACCTCGGCGAACCGCCCGGCAGAGCCCTGGTCGAGCAACCGACTCAGGAACTGTTGCGCCACATCACGTTTGCCCTGATCAGACCCCGGCAGAACGACGTACGGGTAGTCCAGCGAAGGCACGGCGGGATCGGCGTACACCCCGACCAGCCCGTGCTTCCCCAAGTCCGACTCCGGCGTCACCACACCGTCCAGCGGCCGAGCGGGATCGAACAACTCGGCGGGCTTCTGAACGGTGTGCTTGGTGAGCTTGCGCAACGTCAGCGCATAGGACCCGGCCGGGTCCGGAGCGGATGCGGTCAACTCACCAGTGGCGATCAACGCCGACAGCCCCGCCGGGTCGACGGCCGGGTCGACAAGCCCGATCGCCGGCTCGCCGCTGAACACCTGAGCCCACGTGGGCGTTTTCTCCGGCCAGCCGAACCGCCGCGCGGCCGTCTCGGTCAGCCCCAGCACCATGGGCGAGGACGCGATCGACGGGCCCGCGACAGGAATGTCCCACGCACCCCGCCGCTGGGCGCGCAGCAACCACTGGGACGACTCCGGGATCCACACATCCGGTTTGGCCTGCTCGAGCGACTCGACGGCCTCAGCGGAACCCCGCGCCGTCACCTCGACCCGGTAGCACGCGGCACCGCCCTGTTCCGACACGCGCGCCACGGCCGAGGCGATGCCCGGCGCGGCCACGACGCTGAGCGTGGTGACCGTGTCACAGCTCGAGGAGGAGAGCCGTTCGTGCAGGTAGTCGAAGCCGAACCATCCGGCGAGTGACAGCACGAGCAGGATGCTCAAGATCACCACCGGTGAGTCCGAACGCCGAGCCACAGGCCCCAACCCCTCGTCGCCGCTGACAGGTCGAGCCAGCGTAGACGGTCTCGACCTCCAGGTCCTGGACCGTGATCTTCCAGAGACCAGTCACGACTTCTCCGTCGATGTGATCGTCAGGTCATCGACTGATGGCCGGGGCTGCCTTTGGCAGCTGGGTCTCTGTTTTGACCGAGGGAGCTGACTGTGGCCACTTTGACGAATTCCGAACTGGTTGCCGCGGTGACGGGACGGCGCGTCGGTGGGCCCTCCGAACTTTTGGTGGGATTCCCGACGGGCTGAGCCCTGTGCTGCGGGCGGTGGAGGGGAGTCTCCCGCCGCCCGCAGCACCGGACGTTGTCAGCAGCGGTTGCTGATCACCTGGTAGGGCACCTTGATGCCGTTGACGAGCGGGCTGCCGACGCGCACCCGGAAGTCGTACTTGCGAGTTCCTCCTCCGTTCAGCCCTCCCCAGTAGCCGAACGTGTAGGAGCTGCCCATGCCGATCGCCGTCTCGGACGGGGTCTGGTTCGGTGTGCGATTGCCCCCGCCGCTCTCGTCCACGATCGACACGGTCACCGGGACCGGGCCCGAGGGATTCTGAAACGAGACCGCGACGTAGCCCTGGCCGAAGTAGCCGGTGATCGACTTGAAGGCGAAGGAGTCGCTCGAGGACTCCAGGATCCCGGTTTTGCACGTTTGGTCCGCGAAAGCGGTCCCGGGCACGGTCACGCACACAGCTGCGGCCGCGAGTGCGGCCGCAAGATGCTTGATCTTCATCGTTTTTCCGATCCTGTTCGATTCTTGATCTTGTTCGAGATCTTTCGCAGCCAAGAAAACGGTTGTGGCTCCGCGAAACGTCATCGCGGTGGTGCGACGTGGCGCTAGACTCGCCGAGCTGTCAGCCCTTGCCGGTGAGGACCCGGTAGCTCGAACTGCCGCCGCGAGGTTGCCTCGGCAGAAGTGCCGTTCGTGGTCTCCGCAGGACTGAGGGCGTCAGTTCGTCACGAAGTAGCACTTCATGCCGTTCGGCACACCGATCCAGCCGTCGCCGATCCGCGGGTCGTTGCCGCTGCCGCCACCGAGGTCCCGGCGGTGGATCGAATAGGTCGACTTCGAGTACTCCGGCACTCCCCAGAGCCTTCCGCCGGCCGCGCCGAAGTTGTGAGAACAGCCGTTGGTGATGGTGATGGTCTTCGCCAGGCTGCCGTTGAGCCCGAAGTTCGCTGCGAGCTGGTCCTTGATCAGCGTGATGTCGATGTTCGCGCTGGCCCCGGCGGTCACCGTGTAGGACTGGTTGTAACCGCACGACACGGTGCCCGCACCCACCGCGCTGGCCGAGCACAGCGGCGTCGCGCCAGGCACGTGGTAGAAGCCGGCGAACGATGTGCCGGCGAGGTAGCAACCCCAGGTGCCGCAGGCGTTCGCGGCCTCGACGGCGGGACCGCCGTGCGATGCGTCGGCGGAGGCGGACGCCGGCGAGCTCAGTGTCAGTGCGCCGAAGGCCAGTGCCAACAGGATTCCGGCGATCCTCTTCATGGTGATCATCCCCGATCATTCGAGTGACTTGCTCAGTTCTGCGCTGTGCCTGTCGTGGCGGTGAACTGAACGTGCCCGTGATGGGGGAGCTGTTCCATTCGAAAGTGTCGGCCGGTCCGCTGATCGGTGCAGAGATGAATGCGGTTGTGGCCTGCGTTGTCCTGTTGCACAGAAACGCCATCGACTCTGTGTCCGCGCTGGACGCTCAGCTCGAAGGCGCACGTCTTCCGGATCAACGTCCTCAGCCCTTGGCCGACCAGGACTCCCGGCCTGGCGGCACAGGAACTGGTGCCAGGCTTTGATGTCCTGTCCGCTGGACCAGAGCCGGGCGTTGCGCTGCGCCGGTGGCTCGTGCTGAACCAGCACCGCCCAGGCGACAAGATGCCCCGATCGGCGATCACCACGAAGGCCTACTGGTCCACCGGCGGGGAAGGACTCTGATCGAACTGATCCGGTGATCGCGCAGCATCCGGGGTCGAATCGATGATCCGCCGATGTACCTGCGGCTATCATCTGCGACCGTGCCTGAAAGCGTGACAGATCTGTCTGGTCTCCTGCTGGAACGGCGCTATCGGCTGGACGCTGTGCTCGAGCGTGGTGCGATGTCCACGGTGTACCGGGGCCGGGACGTCCGTCTCGACCGCGCGATCGCCGTCGAGGTCATGAACTCGCCCGTCTCCTCGGCGCCGGCGTTCCTCGCCCGTTTCGAGCGGGAGGCGCGCGCCGCCGCACACCTTCGGCACCCGGCCGTCGTCGCGGTCCACGACCAGTGCGTCGAGGGTGATCAGGTCTACCTGGTCATGGAGCTCGTCGAGGGTGGCAGCCTCCGTGATCTCCTGGCCCAGCGCGGTGGCTTGCCGCCCGCTGTGGCACTGAGCGTGCTCGGTCCCGTGCTGTCGGCGCTGGGTGCGGCGCACCGCGCTGGTCTGGTGCACGGCGACGTCAGGCCGGAGAACGTGCTGATCGGCGAAGACGGTCAGGTCAAGGTGGCCAGGTTCGGACTGCTGCGCGCGATGGGCGGCGACATCGTCGCCGGCGCGGTCGCCTGGCAGCCCCCGGGACAGGCGGTTCCCAGCACCCCCGATGCACGCGGTGACGTGTGTTCGGCGGGCGGCCTGCTGTACGAGGTGCTCACGGGTAAGACCCTGTCCTCCGGCGAAGGCCCCGCACTCGTTGCTCCGTGGCAACGGCCGGAGGTCCCGGCGGATCCTGTGTTGCCGGTCGCGTTGAACGACCTCGTGCTCCGGGCGACCCAGCGCGACCCGGCGCTGCGTCACGCGGACGCGACGGCGTTTCTGGAGGACCTGGAGCGCGTCGGGCACGAGTTGGGGCTGCGGCCTCAGCCGGTTCCGCTGCCCGGCACACCGCCGGACGAGGATCGCACGATGATCATGAGCCCGGTTCCGGTGGCCGTCGGTGCGGCAGCGTCGTCGACGGCCGAGGTGACCGCGCGGCTGAGGTCGCCGAGCGCGCCCTCGCGTCCGCGGCAGGCGCGCCCGGCCAGACCGCGACCCGAGAAGATCGACCCGGCGGAGCAGCGGCGCCGGCGCACGAGGCGTCGCGTCGGCATCGGGACCAGCGTCGTCGCGGTGGTGGCGGTGGTCGCCGGACTGTCGTGGTGGTGGCTGGGCGCGGAGCGCCGGACGGCCGTGCCGGAGATCGGCGGGCAGACGGAGACGAGCGCGCTGGCGCAGGTGCGCGACGCTTCGCTGAGCGCCCAGGTGGTGCGCGTACCCAGCAACGACGTGCCGAACGGCAACGTGCTCCGCACCGAGCCGAGCACCGGAACCGAGCTGCTCGAGAACTCCTCGATCACGGTCTACGTGTCGAGAGGACGCCCGGTCGTCCCGTTCCTCACCGCCGGCGCCGAGGTCGACGTGGCGACGAAGGAGATCGAGGCGAGCGGGCTCAAGGCCGTCGCGGACGAGACGAAGAAGGCCTTCAGCGACACCGTGCCGCCCGGCAAGCTCGTCGCCGTGGAACCGCGGCCGGGCACGCAACTGCGGATCGACGACCAGGTGACGCTGGTGCTGAGCAAAGGCCCGGCACCCAAGAAGCCCGTGCCCAACCTGACCAACATGACCAAGGACGAGGCCCTCGCCGAACTCCAGCGCAACGGGCTGGAGGCCGTCGAGGCACCGGCGGAGTTCTCCGCCGCCGTCGACGGCGGCCGGGTGGTCCGCACCGACCCGCCCGCCGGTACCGTGCTCGGTCCGGACCAGAAGAGCGCGTCGGTGGTCCTGTCGAACGCCGTCTCCATGCCGGAGGTGCGGGGCAAGTCGATCCGGGACGCCCGAGCCCAGCTGCAAGCGCTCGGCCTCCAGGTCAACGCGGTGTCCCCGAACGGTGACGACGCGCCGTGCGCCGCCCAGTCCGTCGAACCGGCCCAGCGCGTTCAGCCGGGAAGCGCCATCACCATCGCGGGCGGCTGACCCGCGTCCTGGGCGAACCGATGCGGTCAGGACGTCTCGACTCCGCGGCGTTCCGGTGGCGTTCGACCCAGCAGGTGGCGCAGGGCAGGTTCGAGCTCGGGATGGCGGAACACGTGCCCGGCCTCGGTCAGCACCGCCGGGCGGACGAGCTGGCTCGCTCCGGCGAGTTCGCGGGCGCCCTCGTCGCCGAGCAGCAGGCGCGGACCGATGGCCGGCACCGGCAGCAACGCCGGCCGTCCCAGCACCTTCGCCAGCGTGGTCGCGTACTCGCTGTTGCGCACGGCGCGCGGTGCCACCGCGTTGACCGCGCCGGACAGGGTCTCGTCGTAGAGGGCGCGGTGGTAGACGTCGACCAGGTCGTCGATGCCGATCCACGCCTGCCACATCTGGCCGTCACCGAGCTTGCCGCCGAGGCCCGCCGCGAACAGCGGGTGGAAGATCCTCAGCGTGCCGCCCTGGGGTGACTGCACCAGGCCGGTCCGCACGGTCACGACTCGGACGCCCGCGTCGCGTGCCGGAGTCGTCGCCTCCTCCCAGGCGGTGACGACGTCGGCCAGGAACCCGTCGCCGCGTTCGCTGTCCTCGGTGAGCACCTCGTCTCCGCGATCGGGTCCGTAGTAGCCGATCGCCGACGCGGTGACGAACACGCGCACGCCGGCGGCCGCGACGAGTTCGGCGAGTTCGCGGGTCGGTCCGACGCGTGTCTCCTTCACCGCGCGCTTGTGCTGGTCCGTGAACCGGCCCGCGATGGAGGCACCGGCGAGGTGGATAACAGCGTCCACTCCGGACAGCATCGCGACGTCCGGTCGGTCCGGGTCCCAGCGTCGCTCGTCCTCGGTCTTCGGGTCGTGGCGAACGAGTCGGACGACGCGGTGTCCCGCTGTGCCGAGAAAGGCGCTCAACGCGGTGCCGACCAGTCCCGAGCTGCCCGTGATCGCGATCGTCATCGGGTGGTCGCCGGCCTGCCTCGCCGCCTCCTGGGCCGCCAGGTCCGCCGCGAGCTGGCGGTGCCGGTAGGCGAACATCGACCGGAGCACCACGCCGGGAACCGCTGTGTCGACCCGATCGGTCATGCGGGTGCCCTGACCCTCTGCCGCGAACTCGTGGGTGTGCTTCCACTTCAGCACCCAGTCGAGCGGAGCGGAGTCGAGTTCGTCGACGAACCTGTGCGGCGGGCGGTACTCCGTGTGCCGCGCTCCCCAGCGCAGACCGAGGGGAAGCCCGAGCAGCGCACGGCCGCCGGACAGCGTGTCCGCTTCCCGCACCACGCTGACCGGCTGCCACGGTGGCGTCAGACGGTGGATCGCGCCAGGCCGCTCGTGCCAGGCGAACACGTCGTCCAACGGAGCGTCCACGAAGCTCGAGTAGACCAGTGACATGAGCCAACGCTAAGGGCCTCCCGGCCCGCCCGCTCAACGGCCGGGAAACGGGGCACCGCGGAGTCGCGTTCCCGGCGCATCCACGCGTCGCTTCGATCTCGGCTCAGCTGGGCACGGCGGTGACCACCACGTTGTCCACATAGGATCTTTCCGCGCTGTCGAACTCCCCGCCGCAGGTGAAGAGCGTCAGCCGGAGAGGTCCGGTCACCGCGAAGTACGGCGCCAGGTCGATCTTCTTCTTCGACACCTGTTCGCGCGCCACGACACGGAACCTCCGCTCGGAACCGTCGTCGCCGGTGACGGTGATCTCGTCGCCCGAACGGAGCTCGGTGAGCCGGTAGAAGGCTCCAGGGCCTTCGGTCGCGCCGTCCACGTGCCCGCCGATCACGATCGATCCCTCGCCACTCGCCAGGGACGCGCCGAACCGGTACCAGCCGACCGTGTCGATGCTGGGTGGCACCGCGAACTCACCTCGGTCGTCGACTCCGGTCGGCGCCACCCGAGCGGAGATCCTCGCAGCGGGGATCTCCAGTCCGGTCGGCGTCACGGAGGAGGACGGCGTCGGCAACACCGCCGGCTGCGTGGAGATGCGCGGAGCGGGCTCGTCCCGTGTGGACGGTGAGGTCGCCGTGGTCTGCACGCCGCGCGCGGCGCTCTCGCCGAACGAGGTCGAGTTCGAGGTCGGCCTCGTGAACGAGATGAACGCCGCCACCGAGACGACGACGGTCGCCGAGGCCACCAGCAGGACGAGCCCACTCCGACGCCTCATCGCTCTTCGTGCCGCGAGACGCGACGGCCGGTCAGAACAGCGCCGAGCAGCACGATCCCCAGAAGAACGAACAGGAATCGCCAGTCGCTTCCCCGGGCGAGGCCACCCTGCCCCGCGGGCACGCCGTGGGGTGCGCCGCCCAGTCCGGTGATCGTCTGGGCCGCGAGTGCGAGCGTCTTGCCTTCCGCTGATCCGATGGCGTACACGATCGTCGCGGTGCCTGCCTTGAGGTCGACGTTCTGGGGGCCGAGGGCGACCGTGGCGGTGCCGGCGAGCACGACGTCGGCGTTGACCGTGCCCGCGGGCAGGTCTGCCTTGGCCTCCTTGGGGTTGGTCAGGCCGCTGAACACGGGTGTGCCGCCCGCGCGCACGTCGACCGCGGGGGCAGCCGCGGTGTGACGGACGACGAGCCTCGCCTGGCCCGCGGCGATCGTGGACGTGTCGTTGACGAACGCGGTCAGCACGGGCTTTCCCGCGGCGTCGAGGTGTGCCGCGAGGGTGAGGTTCTGGCCTCCGGGAACGGCGAGTGTCTTGTTCTGCAGGATGGCACTGGCCACCGGCTCGCCGGGCTTGGTCAGGGCCACGTCGTAGGTGCCGCCGGCCAGGCTCAACGGTCCGGCCACGGTGGCCGGCTGGAAGCCCTCGATCGTCTTCGCCCCGTTGACGTAGACGTCGACCGGCTGTCCCGGTATGCCGTGCACGACGGACACCTGTGACTCTGCCTGGGCTTCCGCTGCGGCGGCCGGCGCCAGTCCTGTCACCATCAGTGCAGCGGCGGACGCGATGTGAACGAACCGAATCCTCATGGTCGCTCCTCCGTGGGGAGTGGGTCACGAGGGGTACGACCGGAACGCTCGCGGCGGATGCGTCCGAACTCGGGTTCGCGCCGAAACCGCTGTGTTTCAGCGCAGGGTGCCCTGCAGCATGCTCACGCCGTGTTCCTGCTGCCCGAGTCGTTGTGCGGACACGTCGACGATCGGGTACTTGGTGATGTCGATCGACGCCGGAACAGCCATGTCCACCTGGCCGCCGGTGAGAACGCCCAGGGGGATCATGGTCTGAGCGCCGT
This sequence comes from Lentzea sp. NPDC058450, assembly GCF_042721395.1. Classification (NCBI taxonomy): domain Bacteria; kingdom Bacillati; phylum Actinomycetota; class Actinomycetes; order Pseudonocardiales; family Pseudonocardiaceae; genus Lentzea; species Lentzea sp. NPDC058450. The sequence continues at coordinate 531,325 of NZ_JBHXLO010000001.1, read as the reverse complement.
CGTAGAGCCAGACCTGGTAGAGCCCTTCCGGCCGCGGCATGCCCGCCATGTCGAGTCGTAGCAGTACCGCGTCGGCACGCCGCAGGACCTGCGCTCGCCCGGATGCTCCGGCGGGAGCCGATTCCAGCGCTACCAGGTTCGCTTCGGCGACGAACTGGTCGGCGATCTCGACGGGACGGTTCACCCTGTCGGCCGCGTACACCGCCGCGCCTGCCGCGACCGCCGCAACGGCTGCCACGGCCACCACGCGCAGCGCCGCCGAGCGCCACCAGGGCGTGGCCTCGCGCGATTCGCCGTTCTGACCCGTCTCCGCGGCGATGCGATGCCACACCTCAGGTGACGGCGACGGCAGGTCCGATTCGTACTCCGTTTCACCGCCGAGCGCCGCGACCTCCCGCAGCGCTTCGAGTTCGGCGGCGCAGGTCTCGCACTCGCGCAAGTGGTCCGCATCGGCGTCGTAGGCGTTCTGGTCGCCCAGCGCGATGAGGGTGAGGCGGTCCGTGTCAACGTGCGGCACCGTCTGCCTCCCATCGCTGTCGTAGTCGTGCCATCCCTCGGCGCAGGTGACTTTTCACGGTGCCCAGCGGCAAACCGGTCATCACGGCGATCTGCTGGTGGGTGAGATCATCGTAGAACGCGAGCATCAGCACGCGTCGCTGGTCGTCCGGCAACGTCGACAGTTCGTCCAGCACGACCAGGCGGTCGACGACCCGCTCAGGCTTGTCGGGTGACTCGTCCAGACCTGATGACCCACCTGCGGTGCGCAGGACGCGGACCACCTGTTCGCGCCGCCCGCGGGCCCTCAGGGCGTCGACGGCCTTGCGCCGGGTGATGGTCAGCAACCACACGAGCAGACTGCCCCTGGCGGGATCGAACGTGCGACGTGCTTGCCAGGCGGTCACGAAGACGGCCTGAACCACCTCCTCGGCCTCACCGCGGTCGGACAGGCTGGCGCTCGCCACCCGCAGGACGGCCGGTGCGTACCTGAGATAAACATGCCGCAGGGCACCGCTCTCGCCGGCGCGAAAGCGGTCCGGAAGATCATCGTCGGCATCGGTGGTGCTGGTTCCGCCCGATCCGGCGGTCAACGCGGCCTCCATCGTCGTGCCACTCGGCCAATCTATAAGGCAGTCGGTCGCTTCGCTTGTCGTGTGGGCCTGTCCCGCCTCCTTGCTGAGGCGGGACAGCCCCTTCAGGTCCTGGCTGCTCAGCTGAGAACGGGGTTGCCGTACCCGATGACCAGACCCGCCTTGAACGCGGTGACTCCGAAGGTGGAGTTGAGGACGCCGGCCGCCCCTTCGGTGAGGGCCAGCGTGACTCCCTGCGGCGTGGCGGCGCCGAGGGTGAAGAGATCCGCGCGCTGCCGGAAGTTGACCAGGCCGGTCAGGACTCCGCGGTTGAGGTCGATCGTGTAGTTGGTGAGGAACAGGCAGGTCCTGTGGGCCTGCAACACGAGGCCGCCGATGTGCTCGATGGTTCCGTCGCCAGGATTGCCGACGATGGTGAACTTGATGACCCCACCGCTCGACCTGGCGAGGAACGGCTTGACCTTGACTCCCAGGGACGTCAGGGCAGCGGCGGCGGCCGGGTCGAGCGTCAGATCGGTCCGGCCCTTGCCCTGCCAGGACCACGACGACGTGCTCGAGGTCCTCCCCTCCGCCGCCGCGGTGGCGGGTGCCAAGGCGCCCCAGCCCAGTGCGACGACCAAGATCAGACCGACGGCGATCACGCGATCACGCATCGAACTCAGTCCTCCTCGGTTCGGTTGTTCCGACGAGTGAGGTACGACGCGGGTGGCTTCGGCGGATGCGGCCGGTCAGGACTTTCTGGCTGTCACGCCACGCTCGTGGTCAGGACAGCGGGAACCTGCCCGACCGGTCGGTGCCACGGCCGCCTGCGAGCAGTCATCGCGCCCTGAGCCCCACCATGAGGGCTTCCAGGTCGCGTTCGCCCTGCACCGTCTGGGCGCCGGCCGCGAGCGCCTCGCTCATGAGTCGCTGGGAGGCGGGCTGTCCGATCAGCGATGCCCACGCGTCGTTCTCCACGACGAGTCCGGCACTGAGGTCGGCAGGCGGCATCGTGCGCTTCGCGGCCGCGACCACACCGTCGGCGAGCCCCGCGATCGTGCGGGCGATTCGGTCGACGTGCGCGTCCAGTTCTGCGGCCGGGACCGCCCTGTTGATCCAGCCGTAGGCGGCCGCGGTCCGGGCGTCGACCAGTTCGCCGGCGAGGACCAGTTCCAGCGCCCGGTTGCGGCCGACCCGTTCCCGCAGGTACTGGGTGGCGCCTCCGCCGGGGGTGATGCCCATGAGCGCTTCGACCTGGCCGAGTCCCGCGGTCTCCTCGGCGGCGAAGGCCAGGTCCGCCGCGGCCACGAACTCCGCGCCACCACCGCGCGCCTTGCCGGCGAGCTTCACGATCGTCACCTGTGGCTGGTGCCTGAGCAACTCACCGGTGGCCTGGAAGACGTTCACACCGGGCGGGGCGGCCGCGGCGAGCTCTTCGAGCAGTTCCCGCTCCTCGAGGATGTGCATGTCCACGTGGGCGAGGAAGTACTCGGGGTTCGCGCTCTCGAACACGATCACCTTCACGCCGGGGTCGTCCCGTACGCCGGTCAGCAGGTCACGCAGTTCGCGCATGGTCTTGGCGCCGAGCACGTTCACCGGCGGATTGTCGAAGACGACGGTCAGCACGCCGTCCCTCAGGCCGGTGTGCAGCGTCGTGAAGTCGCCGAAGGTCATAAGACTTAGCCCCGTTTCTAGGTATTCATTGCATACCTAGGGTCGATCGTGCTGCTAAGGTCGTCAAGAACGCACTTCCACAACACCAGGGATGCCGGAGGACACCACCGTGGGCGAGCCCCTCGTTCTGAGCGCAGACTGCCCCAGCCGGCCGATCCTGGACCAGATCGCGGACAAGTGGTCGATGATGGTCATGGCGGTGCTGGAACAACCGACGCGGTTCAACGAGCTGAAGCGCCGGCTCGACGGTGTGACGCAACGAGTGCTCACGCAGACCCTGCGCCGCCTGGAGCGCAACGGGATGATCGTGCGGACCGTCCTGCCCACCTCGCCGGTCGGCGTCGTGTACTCCCTGACCCCGATGGGCGCGTCCCTGCGCGAGCCGTTCTGCCACCTCTACGGCTGGACCGTGGAACACAGCGCGCAGATCCAGGAGTGCCAGCGCGCTTACGACGAGAGGGTGTCGGAGATCTAGCCGGCACTTTTCGACGCTGGTGCGGCGTCGGGATGGGGATTGCCACGACGGTCGGCCAGCGCGCCGACCTGACAGCACCGCCCAGCAGTGCGGGGCCGGTGGACACCGCTCCACACGCTGTGGTCGAGCACGCGACGAAGGTCCTTTCCAGATGAGCCCGCACATTGGACTGTCCAGCGTGGACTCTCTTTTCAGCGAACCTGGGAACTGATCGCGTCGTCCGGACGACTACTGGTGTGCGACGCGCTGAAGTGCACCCACAGCGGTGGCGAGATCCTGGCGGAGGTTGGCCCGGCGGCCACTTCCTGCGCCCTGTCCGGCCCGTGACGATGTGCGCAGCGCACTGTCAACGGGTGAGGGAGGCTGGTCTTGCGGGTCGGCATCGTCGTGTTCGACGGCACGGACGACTTGGACGTGGTCGGGCCGTTCTCGGTGTTCGGTATGGCTTCTCGGGCCGGTCTCGGCGTCGAGGTGGAGTTGATCGCGCCTGGCGAACGGCCCGACGTGACCACCAGGGGTGGCTTGTCGCTGCGGCCGGGCCGGTGGGCGCCGCAGGACCTGGACGTGCTGATCGTGCCCGGTGGTGGCTACGCGTCGGGTGAGGACATCGGTGTGCGCGCCGAGATCGCCGATGGACGGCTTCCCGCTGCGCTGGCTGCGGCTGTCCGGCCGGATCTCGTGCTGGCGTCGGTCTGCACGGGCGCGTTGCTGCTGGCGGCGGCGGGACTGGTGACAGGTCGCCCGTGCACCACCCATCACCGAGCCGTCGAGGACCTCGTGGCGGCGGGCGGCAGGCACGTCGACGCGCGGGTGGTCGACGACGGCGACCTGGTCACCGCGGGCGGTGTCAGCTCCGGGCTGGATCTCGCGCTGTGGCTCGTGGAGAGGTTCCGCGGGCCGGACGCGGCCGGGCTCGTGCAGCGCGTCATGGAGTACGAGCGTCGTGAACCGCTGTGGCGGGCGGACGTGACGAGTGAAGGGGTGTCCGCTCGATGAGGCGAGCGATTCTGGTTCTGGCCGCGGTGCTGCCGCTCGCCGCGTGTGGCACGGCGGCGCCGGCGTCCGCACCCGCGACCGCGGCGGGCGGTCCGGTCACGGTGAAGGACTGTGCTGGCAAGGAGGTCACGTTCGACCGGACGCCGGAACGGGTCGTGACCCTGGACGGCTACGCCGCGCAGACCCTCGTCCGGCTCGGAGTGGCCGACAAGATCGTCGGAACGGGCTTTCCCGCGCCGTTCACCGCGGACAAGGCGCCGCACTCGGAGCGGCTGGCGAAGATCCCGGTGCTCGCGGAACGCGTGCCGGTCACCGAGGTGGTCGCCGCGCAGCAGCCCGACTTCGTGCTGACGAGCTTCGAGTCGTTCGGCGGCCCGCCCGGCAGCCCGAAGGAGGCCGACCTCGCCACGATGAAGGCCAAGGGGCTCACGTCGTGTCTGGGCGGTGGCATGAACAAGAGCGGCGGAAAGGCGCTCACCGACCTGTCGCCGACGTACGACTACGTGCGCAAGCTGGGGGCCGTCTTCGGGGTTCCGGATCGTGCGGAGGAGCTCGTGAAGGAACTGGAGGGGCGAGCGAAGGCCGTGGCGGCCAAGGCCTCGTCCGGGGCCAAGCCGAAGGTGCTGGTGTTGCAGGACAACCCGGTGGCGGGGCAGCCGTTGCAGACTTCGGGTGCGGGCACGATCGCGCACGCTCTGATCACGCTGGCTGGTGGGCAGAGCATTTTCTCCGACGTCTCCTCGATGCATGCGGAGATCTCGCCTGAGGAGGTCGTGCAACGCGACCCGCAGGTCGTCTGGGTCATCACCGACTACACGTTCGCCAAGCTGAAGGGCCAGGAACTCGTAGCGGCGGTGAAAGCCAACCCGTTGCTGGCCGGCACGACGGCCGGGAAGCAGGGCAAGATCGTCTCAACTTCGCAGTTCCTGGTGTCGTTCCCGAGCCCGCTCAATCTCGACGGCCTGGAACAGCTCGCGAACGCGTTGCACGCCGGCTGACATGACCGCTCTCGACACCCGTCCCGTGACCCGCACGAGGCAACGCGCTGACCTCGTGCCGCACCCGGTCCTGCTCACCGCGCTGGCGGCCGCGTTGGTCGTCTCGACTTTGCTGGCCACCGGGGTGGGGCCGGTCGGCGTGCCGGCCGGCGAGGTCGCGCGCATCCTGCTGCACCACCTGGGTGGCGGTGGTGACACAGGCGCTGCCGCTGACCTGATCGTGTGGCGGATCCGCTTCCCCCGCGTGCTGCTCGGTGCCGTGGTGGGCGCCGGGCTCGCGTTGGCCGGGGCCGTGGTCCAGGGCGTCGTGCGCAACCCGGTCGCCGATCCCTACCTGCTCGGCCTGTCCCACGGTGCCTCGGTCGGGGCGGTGCTGGTCCTCACGACCGGGGCCTCGATGCTGGGCGCGCTCACGCTTCCTCTGGCGGCCTTCGCCGGTGCCACCGGCGCGATCGTCGTCGTGCTCGCGATGGCCCGGCACCGCGGACGGTTGCTGCCGATGCGGCTGATCCTCGTGGGCGTCGCCTTCGGTCACCTGTTCGCCGGGATCACCTCGTTCATGCTCGCCCGCACCGACTCTTCCGCCGCCCAGCAGCAGATCATCTTCTGGATGCTCGGCGGGCTGTCCGGCGCCCGGTGGGCCACGCTGCCGGTCACGGCCGCCGTGGTCGTCGGCGGGACGGCGCTGCTGCTGGTGCGGGCGCGGCGGCTGAACGCGCTGGTGCTGGGGGAGGAGGCCAGTGCGGCGCTCGGCGTGAACGCGAGCCGGTTGCGCTGGTACCTGCTGATCCTCACCACGTTGCTGACCGGCACGGTCGTCGCGGTGTCCGGCGGCATCGGGTTCGTCGGGCTGATCGTGCCGCACCTGGCTCGCATGATCGTCGGCGCCGACCACCGGCGGATGCTGCCGGTCACCGTGCTGCTCGGCGCGTTGTTCCTGCTGTGGGCCGACGTCGCGGCCAGGATGCTGATCGCGCCGGCGGAACTGCCTATCGGCATCCTCACCGCGTTCCTCGGCGTGCCCTTCTTCCTGCTCGTCATGCGGGCCCGCGGCCTCGCCACCCAGGAGAACGCATGAGACTCGACCTCGATGCCGTCTCGGTCGCGCTGGGAGGACGGCCGATTCTCGACGACGTGAGCCTGACCGTCCACTCGGGACAGTTCGTCGCGCTCGCCGGACCCAACGGCAGCGGCAAGTCCACGTTGCTGCGCACCATCTACCGCGCACGGCGTCCCGACTCCGGCACCGTGCGCCTCGACGGCCACGACCTGTGGGCAGTGCCCGCCGCCGAGACTGCCCGGCACATCGGCGTGCTCATGCAGGAGCAGCACACCGGTTTCGAGTTCACCGTCGCGGAGACCGTCGCGTTGGGACGGACGCCGCACCTCGGCCTGTTCGACCGCTTCACCCGTGCCGACCACGCGGCGATCGACGACGCCGTGGAACGCACCGGGCTGACCGCGTTCCTGCGACGCCGGGTGGGGGAGCTCTCCGGCGGGGAACGGCAGCGCGTGCTGCTGGCCCGCGCGCTCGCCCAGCAACCCCGGCTGCTCGTGCTCGACGAACCCACCAACCACCTGGACCTGCGCCACCAACTCGACCTGCTCGAGCTGGTGCGCGACCTGAACGTCACAGTCGTGGCGGCGTTGCACAGCCTGGACCTCGCCGCGACCTACGCCGACACCGTCGCCGTGCTCCAGGACGGACGGCTGGTCGCCCACGGGAGGCCGCTGGACGTCCTCACCCCCGAGACGATCGGCGAGGTGTTCGGAGTGGACGCCACCGTGCACCACGACGCCGGGTCCGCCCGGTTCGTGTTGCGGCCCCAGTGCGTCTGCCCGGACGAGCGGTGTCACTGGAGTTGCCGCACGCGCGTGGCCGAGGTCAGTGCCGATGCCGGCTGACCCGCACGTCGTCGCCGTGCTCGCCCTCGACGGCGTGGTCGGCTTCGACCTGGCCATCCCGTGCCAGGTCTTCGGACTCACCCGGCTGTCCGGCGGCGACTACCCGTACCAGGTCCGCGTCTGCGGCACCGAGCCGTCGGTCACCGCCACGGCCGGAGGCGTTGCCTACTACCGGATCGAGGCCCCGCACGGCCTGGACGCCGTGGAGGAGGCCGGCACCGTCGTCGTGCCGGGGATGACGTTCACCAAGCCCACGCCGCCCGAGGTCGTGGAGGTGCTCCAGGCCGCAGCAACCCGTGGCGCCCGGACGGTGTCGATCTGCACCGGGGCGTTCGCCCTCGCAGACGCCGGTCTGCTCTCCGGGCGCCGTGCCACGACCCACTGGGCGGCTGCGGCGGACCTGGCGCGACGTCATCCGGACGTCGAGGTCGACGCCGGCGCGCTCTTCGTCGACCAGGGCAGGGTTCTCACCTCGGCCGGGGTCGCCGCCGGGTTGGACCTGTGCCTGCACCTCGTGCGCCGGGATCTCGGCGCCGCTGTCGCCGCGTCGACTGCCCGGGTCGTGGTCACGCCGCCCACCAGAGACGGTGACCAGGCGCAGTTCATCCCGTCGTCGTCGTTACCGACCGGCGACGGTTCGCTCGCCGCCACCCTCACGTGGATGCGGGAGCACGCGGCGACCGCGCTGACGCTCGCCGGCATCGCCCGGCACGCCAACCTGAGCACCCGCACCCTCACGCGCCGGTTCCGCGAGCAGACCGGCACGACACCGCTGGACTGGCTCGGCCGCCAGCGGCTCCAACTCGCGCGGGAACTCCTGGAGACCACGGACCTGCCGGTCCCCGTGGTGGCGGAACGCAGCGGGCACGGCTCGGCCACCGCGCTGCGCGCGCACTTCGACCGCGAGCTGCGCACCAGTCCGCAGCGCTACCGGCAGACGTTCCGGCAGCCCGGCGGATCATGACCCGGCGGTGCTCCTGCGGCGCAGGGCGACGACGGTGCCGGCGACTTGCTGTTTCGGCACGAAAACGTGCGCAGTCGTGGCTGCGTGGTGGACCTTCGTCGCATGAGTTCCCAAGAGGTGCCGGCTGTCCCGGACAGCGAGGCCGAACGGTTCTGGGAGAACCACTACGCACAGCAGCAACTCGGCGGCTTTTCCCACGTGAGCCCACTTCTGGTGGAGACCGTGGAGGCGCTGGCACCTGCTCGTGCTGACGCCACGGCTCTGGATCTGGCCTGCGGCAGGGGAAACGACACCCTCTGGTTGGCTTCGCAGGGCTGGTGTGTGGTCGCGGCCGACATCTCGCCGACCGCGATCCGCACGGTGGCGGAACGCGCGGAGGCGGAGAATCTCCGTGACTTCGTGCGCGCCGAGGTGCACGACCTCACGCGGACGTTCCCCGAGGGCTCGTTCGACCTCATCTCCGCCCAGCACTTCCACACGCCGTTCGACGTGGACCGTGCCGCGATCCTGCGCACCGCCGTGGAGGCGTTGCGGCCTGGCGGCCGGTTGCTCGTCGTGGACCACGGTTCCACCTCGCCGTGGTCGTGGAACCAGGATCCAGACGTCCACTTTCCCAGCCCTGACGAGGTCTACGAGGAGCTCGCGCTGGATCCCGGGCAGTGGCGCGCGGTGCGCCGGGACCGGCCGCAGCGGCTCGCCACCGGCCCGAATGGACAGAAGGCGACGGTCACCGATCACGTGCTGGTCGTGCTCAAGCACGGCGACGGGAGCGCGGCATGACACTGGACGCCGAGACCAGGCGGTTCCTGGACGCCGTGGAATCCGGTGGTCCACCGATCCACCACGGATCGGTGACACAGGCCCGATCCGCCGCCGCGTCGATCACACACTTCCACGGCAAGGGTCCCGCGCTGAAGGAGTCGGTGGACCGGGTCGTGGTGCGGGACAACGGACAACTCGAGCTGCGAGTGCTCACGCCGCAGGACACGCCGCGCGCGATCGTCGTCTACTACCACGGCGGGGGCTGGGTGCACGGTAGCCCGGCCGAATACGACCACCTCGCACGCAGGCTCGCCGCCGAGGTGAAGGCCGTGGTGGTGCTGGCCCGCTACCGGCTTGCGCCGGAGCACCTGTTTCCCGCCGCGGTCGACGATGCCACGGAAGCGGCGCGCTGGGTGTGCGAGAGCCGGCACGAGCTCACCGGTGCGCCGGTTCCGATCGTCGTCGCCGGGGACAGCGCGGGCGGCAACCTCGCCGCCGTCGTGGCCAGACGGGCGCGCGACCTCGGGCTCCCCGTGGACCTGCAGGTGCTCGTCTACCCCGTGACGGACGCCGACACCGACCGGCCGAGCTACCTCGCGGCCGAGAACCAGCTCATGGTCAGCCGAGACACCATGAACTGGTACTGGGACCACTACGTTCCCGACCTCGCCGACCGCCTGCATCCGGACGCGTCGCCGTTGCGCGCGGAGGACCTGCGCGGCCTGGCGCCGGCGATCGTGCTGCTGGCCGAACACGACGTCCTGCGCGACGAAGGACAGGCCTACGCGACCGCCCTGGCCGAGGCCGGTGTGCCCACGCGGGTCCACCAGATGCCAGGGCAGATGCACGGCTTCCTCAACCTCGTGAACGTCCTGCCCGGCAGCGCCGCCGGGATCGAGCACCTGACCACCGAGATCAACGCCTGGCTCGACCAGGCACAGCCGAGGAGTGACAACGATGACCAGCGTGCCTGAGCACGACGTGGCGCCCGACCCACGCCGGTGGCTCGCCCTGGGCATGATCAGCCTGGCCACGCTGATGGTGGTGCTCGACGCCTCGATCATCAACATCGCCCTGCCCCAGGCCCAAGCCGCCCTCGGCATCTCCGACGCGAACCGGCACTGGGCGGTCACCGGCTACGCGGCCACCTTCGGCGGACTGCTGCTGCTCGGCGGCCGGATCGCCGACTTCGGTGGCCGCAAGCGGATGCTGCTCATCGGCCTCGCCGGATTCGCCGCCGCCTCCGCGCTCGGTGGCCTGGCGGTCGACGAGGCTGTGCTGGTGATCGCCCGTGTGCTGCAAGGCGCGTTCGCCGCCGTACTCGCTCCGGCAGCGCTGTCGCTGATCGCCGTGACCTTCACCGAGAACCGCGAACGGGCGAGGGCGTTCGGTGTCTTCGCCGCCGTGCAGGGCAGTGGGGGAGCGATCGGCCTGCTTGCGGGCGGGCTGTTGACCGAGTACCTGGACTGGCGGTGGTGTCTGCTGGTCAACCTGCCCATCGCCGTCGTGGCGATCGCGGGCACCTGGCTGTCGGCGAACGAAAGCGTCGCGTCCGGACCACGCAGCTACGACTTGCCCGGCGCCCTGCTGGCCACAGCGGGGTCGGTGGGACTGGTCCTCGGCTTCACACTCGCCGCGGAGTCGGGTGGCTGGGGATCACCGGCCGCGATCGCGGCGCTCGTCACGTCCGTCCTGCTTCTCGCCGGGTTCGTTCTGTGGCAACGCCGCGCGGCGGCGCCGCTGCTGCCGTTGCGCGTGGTCCTCGACCGGGTGCGCGGTGGCGCGTTCCTGACCTCCACGCTGGTGGGCAGCGGCATGTTCGGCATGTTCCTGTTCCTGACCTACTACCTGCAGGGCGACCTCGGGTTCGACCCTCTCACGACCGGCCTCGCGTTCCTGCCGTTCTGCGTGGGAATCGTGCTCGTCCCGCTGTTCGTCGCCCCCAGCCTGACGCGGTTCGGGCCACGCCCGCCCATGGTCGCGGGCATGGCGATCGCCGCCGCCGGAATGCTGCTGCTCACCACCCTCGACGGCTCGCCCGCACAGCTCGGCGGGACACTGGTCCCGCAGCTGGTCATGGGCATCGGGCTGGGCTTTGTTTTCACCCCGATGAACAGCACCGCGCTGGCGGGGGTCGACGCCGCCGACGCAGGTGTCGCGAGCGGACTGGTCAACAGCACCCAGCAACTCGGCGGAGCACTCGGCGTGGCCCTGCTCAACACCCTGTACACCAGCACTCGCGCCGACGCGATCAAGTCGAACCCCGGCGACGTCCTGACCGCCAACCTCAGCGGCTACCACCTCGCGTTCGCCGTGTCCGGTGTCCTGTTCCTGCTCGCCATGCTCTGCGCCCTGCTCGTGATGAAGAAGCCGAGGAAACCGGCTCCGGTCGCGGCGGCCGCGGTCGATGCCACACAATGACGATCATGCGCACCACCGAGGAGGTCCTCGACGCGGTGGGACCACGGCTGCGCGACGTGCGCAGCCGTCGCGGCATGACCATCGCCCAGGTCTCCGAAGCCACCGGCATCTCCGAGAGCACCCTGTCGCGGCTGGAGAGCGGCGGCCGGCGCGCCACCCTCGAACTGCTGCTGCGGCTCTCGACGACCTACCGCGTCCCGCTCGACAGCCTCGTCGGCGCGCCCTACACGGGCGACCCCACCGTGCACATCCGCCCGGTCGAGCGCGACGGCCTCATCTACATGTCGCTCACGAACCGGCCGGGCGGACTCCAAGCACACAAGCTGATCATCCCGCCCTCCACGTCCTCCGTCGAACCTGATCCGCAGACCCACGCCGGCTACGAGTGGATCTACGTCCTCAACGGCACCCTCCGCCTGGTGCTCGGCGACAGCGACCTCACCCTCCACCCAGGCGAGGTCGCCGAGTTCGACACCCACATCCCCCACTGGCTTGGAGCCGCGGGAACCACCCCGGTCGAGCTCCTGGTCCTCTTCGGACGGCAAGGCGAACGCGCCCACCTGCGCGCACGCACCATGCGAGGACACCGGGCAGTGACGAGAGGCTGACGTGGCGCCGAACTCGTCGCTCTCGAGCAGGGGACGACAGCACGGCGTCTCGGTACCCACCGATCCCTCGCCGCGGCTGCACCCTTGCGACCCCGGCGCCAGTCCCTTGGGCCTGACCGGATCGAACGCCTCGCGGTACTCCGGCGGGACCGTCTCGGCGGAGTCCCCCACGAGTATCGGCATTCCGCTTGACCTGTGCGGACATAGTTTTCGGCACGCACAGGGGCAGCGGACCCGACGGAGGGCCGATCCCGGCCGGACGGACGCAGGTGCGGCGGCTCGGCGACCCCGTCACATCCGTGCGGCGCCCGCCTTGATGGCTTCGCGGATGCGCGGATACGTGCCGCACCGGCAGATGTTGCGAATGCCGTCGAGATCCGCGTCGGTGACGGCACGGCCCTCGGCCTTCACCCGACGCACCAGGGCGACCGCGGCCATGATCTGCCCCGGCTGGCAGTAGCCGCACTGGGCGACGTCGTGATCGAGCCAGGCCTGTTGCATCGGGTGCAGGCCGGCCTCGTCGGCGAGTCCTTCGATCGTGGTCACCTCGTCGTCGGGACGCAGGTCGCTGACGGGGATGGAGCAGGGGCTGACGGCGTGGCCGTTGACGTGGCTCGTGCACGCCTTGCAGACGTTGATGCCGCAGCCGTACTTCGGGCCGGTGATGCCCAGCAGGTCGCGGAGGACCCACAGCAGGCGCACGTCGTCGGCCGCCTCGACGGTGACCCGCGAGCCGTTGACGCGGAAGGTGTGCTGGGGCAAGAGGTTCTCCTACCGGGTGAGGCCGTCTGTCGGGGACGGGGGGATCGGAGGCACGAACGGCTTGGGGGTGAAGGACAGGGTGTGGTGGTTGATCGGGAAGCTCGTCGGCACGGTTCCCGTCGCACGGCCGTAGGCGCAGGCCACGGCGGCCATCGACGCCGCCACGCCCAGTTCGCCGGCGCCGCCCGGTTTGTCGGTGGTGGAGGGCAGGATGAAGGTCCGCAGGGCCGGTGGTGTGTTCCACTGGCGGGTGTAGAAGTAGTTGTCCCAGCTGGCTTCCAGGAAGTGGCCGTCGTGCAGGTGGAGGCTGGAGGTCAACGCCAGTGCGATGCCGTCCATCACGCAGCCCATCATCTGCGCTTCGAGGCCGCGGGGGTTCACGGTCAGGCCGATGTCCACGGCGACAACGGCTTTGGTGACGCGGGGGCCGGCCACGCCGTCGCGGATCGGGCGGTTCACGGTCTCCGGGCGGCAGTCGATCTCGACCAGAACGGCGTTGAAGGCGTGGTACTCGCCGTGGAACGCGATTCCCTGGGCGGTGCCGGCGGGCATGGGGCGGCCCCAGTCGCCTTCTGCGGCTACTTTCTCCAGCACTGCTCGTGCCCGGTCGTCGCGCAGGAAGCCGAGGCGGAAGCGCAGTGGGTCGCTGCGCGTCTTCGCGGCGAGCTCGTCCACGACGAGTTCGCGGGCGCAGGTGACGTCGGGGGAGTAGACGTGGCGCATGCTGCAGGTGTTGAAGCCCTTGCCGGTTTCGGCGAGCAGGTGGGTGGCCAGGCCGAACTCGTAGGGCATGGACTGGGAGAGGTGGAAGAACGTCTGGGCGAAGCCCTTGTCGCCGAACGGCAGTCGTGCGGCCATGGCGGTGAAGAGTTCGCCCAGTCCGTGGCTCAGGTCGGTGCGGATGCTGGTGTGGCGCTGGGCGTAGCTCAGCACTGTGTCGCCCACATAGGACACTCGCACCCGTGAAGTTGCCATGGGGTGGGTGCGGCCTTGACGGGTGTCATCGGCGCGGTGCCACATGAGTTTCACGGGCTTGCCGATGCGCTGGGAGACCTCGGCGGCTTCGAGGGCGGCGTCGAAGAAGAGCTTGCGGCCGAACGAGCCTCCGCCTTCGGTGACGTGGACCTGGACCTTGTGAGGGGCCAGCCCGAGCTTCGCGGCGATCAGCTTCTGGGCCACGATCGGCGCTTTCAGCGACGACCAGATCTCCGCCCGGTCGGGTCGTACGTCGGCGATGGCGCAGTTGGGTTCCAGCGCGCTGTTGCCGCGGAAGTAGAAGGTGAACCTGCGGTCCACGGTGGGAGTGACCGGTGGGAGACCGATCGGGAGTTCGGCGTCGCGCAGTTCGGCCAGGACGGACTCGTCGGACTTCCCTTCCACAGTCCCGGGTTTCCAGTTCACGCGCAACTCGCGGATCGCGTCCACGCACTGGCCGAACGTCTCGGCGCGCACCGCCACGCCGGTCGAGATGGTCACGACGTCGGTCACGCCCGGCAGCGCGCGGACCTCGGCGAGGTTCAGCACGGTGCCGACCTTGCCGTTGATGGTCGGTGGGCGGCAGAGCATGGTCGGCAACGCGCCGGGCACGGCCAGGTCCATCGTGAACTTCTTGCGCCCCGTGACCGCCTCGACGGCGTCGACGCGGTTGTGCGGCTTGCCGATGACGGTGAAGCTCTCGCGAGGCTTGAGCGTGACGGCGATCTGCAACGGCTCGACGCTCGCGGCCTTCTCCGCCAGCGCGCCGAAGCCGACGCTGCGGCCGGCTCCGGTGATGAGGCCGTCGGCGAGCACGAGGTTCCGGGTGCCGAGTTCGGCCGCCGCGGCCTCCAGGAGCCTGGCCCGGGCGGTCGCCGCCGCCACCCGGATCGGCGTGTAGGTCGCGATGGTCGTGTTCGACGCGCCGGTGAGCTGGTTGAAGAGCAGCTCTGGACGGGCGTCGGCGAGCGAGACGCGGACCCGGTCCGGTGGCACGTCGAGCTCCTCGGCGATCAGCATCGCGGTGGACGTCGTGATGCCCTGGCCGACTTCGGCTCGGGGCAGCGCGAACGACACCGTGCCGTCGGTGCCGATCTCCACGGTGATGAGCCCGGACGTCGGCAGGGCCGCGGCGGTCATGACGTCGTTGAGGTCGGCCAACCGGGTGAGGTCCGGCGAGGGGATGTCCTCGCCGAGCCCCGCCGCGGTGACCAGCGTCGGTGACGCCAGCACGTAGCCGAGGAACCGGCGTCGTCTCACGACGGCCTGTTCATGTCGGGGATCTCGATGGAGATGCGCCGTCCCTCGGAGAAGAACAGCAGCACGAACCGGCGGATGACCTCCTCCAGCGCCCACGCGGCGTCCGGGACGAGCGGGAGCGGGATCAGGTGCTCGCGGAACGCCACCAGCTTCGGCCAGGCCGTGCGGATCAGCACCTCCCAGAACGGTTCCCGGCGCAGGCCGATCCAGTTGCCGATCTGCTCTCCCACGGTGTAGCGGGAGAACCCGCTGATCATCGGCCGGGTCAGGCCGCCGTCGACCTCGGCGACGATGTCGAGCAGGTCGTTCGCGAGCGCCACGCCTTCGCGGGTGGGGCCCAGCGCCGGGTCGAGCAGTTGCCGCGACTGCTCGTTGGCGGCCTCCCAGGTAGCGGGGATGTACTCGTCGCGGATGCCGAGCATGTGCGCGGTCACCTGCCACACGTGCAGATAGGCCGCCGAGTCCGCCGCGCTGACCCGCACGCCCCACTCCAGCATCTTGCGCATCACGAACGTGGGCAGGCTGTGCCACGTCACCAGCATGTCCGCGAGGCTGATCGGGATCTTCTGGCCGCCGCTCGTGCCGGACCAGCCGGGTGACTTCGGCAGCAGGTGCCGTACGGCCGCGTGCACCATGCGGGTCTTCACCGCGGTCACGATCATCTCGCCCTGCGGCTGGTAGGCGTCCAGGTCGCCGACGTCGTAGCCGAGCTTGGCGGTCTTGGCGACGCGGTCCTTCATGTCCGCGCCACCCTGGGAGTAGTAGACCGCGCGGGCCTCCCGGGGGATCGCCGTGCTCATCAGGCCGCTGCCCAGTCCATAGAGGACACCGACGTAGATGCCCTTGGTCCTGTTGAACTGCGCCGCCGCGTCGAGCTTGTTCCGGTCGGCCCACGGGGGAAGCTGCCGCGCCCGTTCGATGAAGTCGTGCACGTCGGCGGGCAGTCCGGCGGGCAACGGCTGGTCGTTGCGGGTCCACGTGCGCAGCGCCGCGTTGACGCGCGGCACGTCCCCGCGGTCGATCACCGCCGCGAGCAACTGGTCTGCTTCGTCGTCCCACACCCAGTTCGGGTCGGTGCCCGTGCCCGCGCCGGCGAGCGAACCGGCCGGGGACCACGTCCACAACGAGCTCGCACTGGCCGGAGAAGCGAGGCAGAGGGCGCCGAGCGTGCCGCCCGCGACCAGCATGGTGCGCCTGCTGATGTCGTTCATGACTGGAACTCCTCGTCGAGTCCGCGCGGATCAGGAAGGCCGGTTGGTGTCGGGGATCTCGATGTGCGTCTCGCGCCCCTTGGTGAGGTAGAACATGATGTAGCGGCGGGCCGCCTCGTCGAGCGTCCAGGCGATCTGCGGCACCAGCGGCAACGGGATCAGGTTCTCGCGCACGCCGACGAGCTTCGGCCACACCGAGGCGATCGTCCTGTCCCAGAACGGCTCCCGCCGGATGCCGTCCCAGTCCGCGATCTGGTCGCCGACGAGGTACCGGGCGAGCGCGTTGACCATCGGCCTGCTGATGCTCGCGGGGCTCGTCTGCTCGGCGAGCTGGCCCAGCAGGACGTCGGTGAGCTCCACGCCTTCCCGCGTTGGGCCGAGAATCGGGTCGAGCAGTTGCCGGGACTGCTCGTTGGCCGCTTCCCAGGAACCGGGGATGTACTCGTCGCGGATGCCGAGCATGTGCGCGGTCACCTGCCACACGTGCAGGTGCGCGGCGGACTCGGTGGAGGTGATCGGCACCTTCCACTCCAGCATCTTGCGCATCGCGTACGTCGGCAGGGTGTGCCAGGTGACGAGCATGTCCGCGAGGCTGATCGGGATCCGCTGGCCGCCGCTCGTGCCGGACCAGCCCGGCGACTGCGGCAGCAGGTGCCGCACGGCCGCGTGCACCATCCGGGTCTTCACCGCCTCGACGACCATGGTGCCGGTCGGCTGGTAGGCGTCGAGGGCGCCGACGGCGAACCCGAGCCTGCTCGTCTTGGCGACGCGGTCCTCCATGTCGGCGCCGCCCTTGGAGTAGTAGACGGCCCGTGCCTCGCGGGGGATCGCGGTGCTCAACATGCCGCCGCCGACACCGTTGAGCAGGTTCAGGTAGAAGCCCCTGGAGACGTTGAACCGGGCCGCGACGTCGAGCTTGCCCTGGTCGGCCCAGCCGGGTAACAGCCGCGCCCGTTCCATGAAGTCGCGGACGTCAGCGGGAAGTCCGGTGGGCAACGGCTGATCGTTGCGCGTCCACGTGCGCAGGAGCGGGTTGATCCGCGGCACGTCACCGCGATCGATCACGGCCGCGAGCAGCTGGTCGGCTTCGTCGTCCCACACCCAGTTCGGGTCGGCGCCCTGGCCGGTGCCCGCCACCGAACCGGCCGGCTCCCAGGTCCACGGGGTCCTCGCCAGGGCGGGGGAGGCCATGCCGAGCGCCCCGAGTGCTCCGAGCGCGCCGCCCGCGATCAGCATGTTCCGCCTGCTCAGTCCGTCCATCGCGTGGAACTCCTCCTCGACTCCGGTGTCGGGTTGATACAATGAAACAAGGTGAGTATCTCTGTATCATGGGAGCACGGGAGAGGTCATGATCGCCAGAGCCCTGCGGGGGAATCGACCGTGGAACCTGTACCGTCGGTCGCCATGAGTTCCACCGACGCCCGTTCCGTGCTGGAGCTGGCGTTCAGCGAGGCCGTCGAGGGCGCGGACGCCGACGACGAGGTCACCACGCGCCTGCTCGACGCCGCGCACGAGCAGTTCCGCCGCCGGGGGATCAAGCGGTCGACCATGGCGGACGTCGCGAAGCTCGCCGGCCTGTCGCGGATCACCGTGTACCGCCGGTTCGCCACGAAGGACGCCCTGGTGGAACACGTGGTGCGGCGGGAGTTCCGGCGCTACTTCGACCAGTTCATCGTCGACGTGCGCAGCGCGGAGACCGTGGCGGACCGGGTCGTCGTCGGGTTCGTTAGCTCACTGCGCGCCATCCGGGACAACCCGCTCATCGGCGGCCTGATGGAGGTCGAGCCGGACGCCGTCGTGCCGTCCATGACCGGGGACGAGGGACGGACGCTGGCCGACGTGCGCGAGTTCGTCGCGAGCCGGCTGCGCTGGGAACAGCACGCGGGCACCGTCTCCGCGGCCGTCGACGTCGACGTCGTGGCCGAGATGATGGTCCGGATCTCCGCCTCCTTCCTGGTCATTCCCAGCCACGTCATCGACCTGGACGACGACGAGCAACTGCGCGACGTCGCCCGGCGGTTCCTCGTCCCGATGCTCGAACCTCACTCGTAGCGTTCGCCCTTCGCCGCCTTCTCCACCAGCGACGCGGGCGGGCGGAACCTCTCGCCGTAGACGTCGGCCAGTTCCCCCGCGCGGGCGACGAATCCGGGCAGCCCGCCGGGATAGCCGTTGACGTACTGGAGAACGCCACCGGTCCAGGCGGGGAAGCCGATGCCGAGGATCGAGCCGATGTTGGCGTCGGGCACGGACCGCAGCACGCCCTCGTCGAGGCAGCGCACCGAGTCGAGCGCCTCGGCGAAGAGCATCCGCTCCTGCATGTCCGCGAACGGAATCTCCTTGTGCGGCAAGGTGAAGTGCTCGTGCAACCCTGGCCACAGCGCGGTGCGCCGGCCGTCGGCGTAGTCGTAGAACCCCGCCCCGGTCGACCGTCCACAACGGCCGAACTCGTCGATCATGCGGTCGACGACGGCCTCGGCGGCGTGCGCGTGCCACTGCCCGCCCTCGGCGAGCACCGCCGCCTTGGTCTCCTCGCGGATCTTGCGCGGCAGCGTCAGGGTGAGTTCGTCCAGCAACCGCAACGGAGACGCGGGGTAGCCCGCCTGGAGCCCGGCCTGCTCGATCGAGGCCGGGTGCAGGCCCTCGCCCAGCATGGCCACCGCCTCGTCGATGAACCGGCCGATCACCCGGCTGGTGAAGAAACCCCGGCTGTCGTTGACGACGATCGGTGTCTTGCCGATCTGCCGGACGACGTCGACGGCCTTCGCGATGGTCTGCTCACTGGTCTTCGCGCCGACGACGATCTCCACCAACGGCATCTTGTCCACCGGCGAGAAGAAGTGCAGGCCGATGAAGTCCTCCGGCCGGCCGACGCCCTCGGCCAGCGCGGTGATCGGCAACGTCGAGGTGTTCGACCCCAGCACGGCGTCCGGCGCGACCACGGCCTCGATCTCGGCGAACACCTTCCGCTTGACCTCGGGGTCCTCGAACACCGCCTCGATCACCAGGTCGCAGCCCGCGAGATCGGCGACGTCGGCGGTCGGGGTGATCCGGGCGAACGCCTCGGGTGACTTCGCCGAGTACTGCGTGCCCAGCTCCGCCGCGGCGAGCGAGGTGTCCTTGAGCACGACCTCCAGCCCGGCTTTCGCGCAGGAGTAAGCGATTCCGGCGCCCATCATGCCCGCGCCGAGCACCGCGACCTTGCGCGCGCTGTGCCGGGGCGGGCCGAGCGGGCGGCTGCCACCGGAGTTCACGTGCTGCATGTCGTAGAAGAACGCCTGCATCATGTTCTTCGCGACCTGGCCGGTCATCAGCTCGACGAGGTAGGTCGTCTCGACGAGCTCGCCCGCCTCGAACCCGAGCTGCGCGCTTTCGACGGCGGCGGCCAGGATGTTGCGCGGCGCGGGCACGTTCGCGCCCTTGAGCCGCTTGCGCAGGTTCGCGGAGAACGCCGGCAGGGTCGCGGCGACCTTCGGGTGCGTCGGCGCGCCACCAGGAATCCGGAAGCCGGGCTCGTCCCACGGCTGCCGCGCGTCCGGGTTCGCGAGCACCCACTCCTTCGCCTTGGAGTGCAACTCCTCCGGCGTGGCGGCCAGGTCGTGGACCAGTCCCTTGGCCAGCGCCGCCGCCGGCCGGTACCGGGTGCCGGACAGCAGCACGTCGGTCAGCGCGGTCTGCAGACCGAGGAGCCGGAGCGTGCGGCTGACACCGCCACAACCGGGCAGCAGCCCCAGCGTCACCTCGGGCAGGCCGATCCGGCTGTCCGCGGTGTCGAGCGCGACGCGGTGGTGGCAGGCGAGGGCGATCTCGTAGCCGCCGCCGAGCGCCGTGCCGTTCATCGCCGCCGCCACCGGCCTGCCGAACGTCTCCAGCCTCCGCAGCTGGGCCTTGAGCACCCGGCAGACCTCGCTGATCTCCGCGGCGTTCTCCGGCTGCGCCCTGCTCATGAAACCGACGTCGCCGCCCGCGAAGAAACTCGCCTTGGCGGAGGTGAGCACGACGCCGGTGACGCTCTCGCGTTCGGCCTCCAGCCTGCCGACCGCGGCCTCCATGGCGTCTACATAGGACTGGTTCATGGTGTTGACGGGGTGGTCCGGGTCGTCCATCGTCAGCACGACGACGCCGTCGGAGTCCTGCTCCCAGTGGATCACGATGTTCCTCTCCGGTGTCGTCAGAGACGTTCGATCACGGTGGCGATGCCGATGCCGCCGCCGGCGCAGAGACTGACCACGGCCCGCCGTGCGTCCCGGCGTTCCAGCTCGTCGACGACCGTGCCGACGAGCATCGCCCCGGTGGCGCCGAGGGGGTGGCCCATCGCGATCGCGCCGCCGTTGACGTTGACCTTCTCCCACGGCAGGTCGAGGTCCTTGACGTACTTGAGCACCACGGACGCGAACGCCTCGTTGATCTCGAACAGGTCGATGTCGTCCACCGTCAGCCCGGCGAGCCCGAGCGCCTTGCGGGTGGCCGGCGCGGGCCCGGTGAGCATGATCGTCGGATCGGCCCCGCTGACCGCGGCGGACACGATCCGGGCGCGAGGCGTGAGTCCGTGCTCGACCCCCGCCCGCTTCGAGCCGATCAGCACCAGGGCGGCGCCGTCCACCACGCCCGAGGAGTTGCCGGGGGTGTGGACGTGCTCGACGTTCTCGACCCAGTGGTACTTCTGCAGTGCGACGGCGTCGAAGCCGCCCATCTCGCCGATGCCCGCGAACGAGGGCTTCAGCCTGGCCAGCGTCTCGTCGGACGTGCCGGGACGCAGGTGCTCGTCCTGGGCCAGCACGATGACGCCGTTGCGGTCCCTGACCGGGATCACGGACTTCGCGAAGAAACCGCCGGTCCACGCCTGTGCGGCCAGCAGTTGCGACCGCACCGCGTACTCGTCCAGGCGCTGCCGGGTGAACCCCTCGATCGTCGCGATCAGGTCGGCGCTGACGCCCTGCGGGACGAAGTACGTGTCGTACGCCGTCGCCGGGTCGGTGGCCATGGCTCCGCCGTCGCTGCCCATCGGTACGCGGGACATCGACTCGACGCCGCCCGCGAGCACCAGGTGCTCCCAGCCGGACCGGATGCGCTGCGCCGCCGTGTTCACCGCCTCCAGGCCGGAGGCGCAGAACCGGTTGAGCTGCACGCCCGCGGTGGTGTCCGCGAGACCTGCGGCGAGTGCCGCGCCCTTCGCGATGTTCATGCCCTGGTCGCCGACCGGGGTGACGACGCCGAGGACGACGTCGTCGATGTGCGCCGGGTCGAGACCAGGTTGGCGGCGGCGGAGCTCGTCGATCAGGCCGGTCACCAGTGAGATCGGCTTGACGTGGTGCAACGCGCCGTCGCGGCCCTTGCCGCGGGGCGTGCGGATGGCGTCGTAGATGAATGCCTCGATCACGTGGCCCTCACGCTTCCTTCTCACCCGCGGCAGGTTCGGCGGGGACAGGTGGTGGGAGTTGTTGACTGACTGTCAATAAGCCCGAAGGTAGCAGCAGATCGAGTGATCGCAACAGTTCCTTCGTCTACATCGATTCTGCTCGGACTGCCTGAATCACACTATTGACAGCCAGTCAACAGTGGCGGCACGGTGGAGCCACCCGAACCCCAGTGGATCGCGATGGAGGGAGCCCGCCGTGGCCGCAGCAGAGCAGCTGCACGAGTCCGTCGAAGGCCTCACGATCACGAAGTTGTTGCGCCGCAACGCACAGCAGTTCGCGGACCTCCCCGCCCTCACTTCAGGTGCCGGTGCGGACGCGTCGACGCTCACGTGGTCGGGGCTGCGCGCCGAGGTGGCGTTGCTGACCCAGGGCCTGGCCGCGGTCGGACTCGGCCGCGGCGATCGAATGCTGATCGCCATGGCGAAGCGGCCCGAGCACTGGGTGATCGACCTCGCCGCGGTCCACCTCGGCGCCCTGCCTTGCAGCACCTACGACACGTTGAGCACCGAACAGATCCGTTACGTGGCCCAGCACAGCGCCGCGACCGTCCTCGTGATCGAGGGCGAGGAGCAGATGCGGCGCTGGCAGCCCGTCCTCGACGACCTGCCCCGCCTCCGGTCGGTCGTCGTCCTCGATCCCGCCATCGCGCCGGCTGGCGACCTCAGGTTCGTCTCCTACGACGACCTGCGCGGCGCGGTGGCGGGACAGGACCCGGCGTTCGAGGCGCTCACCGACGAGGCCACGCCGCACCAGCCGCTGGCCGTCGTCTACACGTCCGGCACGACCGGCGAACCCAAGGGCGTCGTCCTGTCCCACCGCAACGTGATCTACGAGTCGCTCATGCAGGACGTCCTCGTCCCCGTCGAACCCCACCCGCGCTCGGTGGCCTACCTGCCGATGGCCCACATCGCCGAACGGGTGCTCGGCATCTACATGCCCATCTGCTCCGCGGGGCACGTGACGATCTGCGCGGATCCGACGCAGCTCCTGCCCGCGCTGCAGGCGGTGCGGCCCAACGGGTTCTTCGGCGTCCCCAGGGTGTGGGAGAAGCTCGCCGCCGGGCTGCGCGCGAAGCTCGACATCCTCACCGGTGAGCAGGCCGCGGCGGTGACGCTGGCGCGGGAGACCTCGTTGGAGGTGTTCCACCTCAGGTCGGCGGGCAAGGAGGTGCCACCACACCTCGCCGCCCGGCACGGGCAGCTCGACGCCGCGGTGCTGCGGCCGATCCGGGCCGCGATCGGGTTCGGCGAGTGCGGGCGCACGTTCAGCGGCGCGGCCCCGATTCCCGTGGCCGTGCTGGAGTTCCTGGCCGGCGTCGGGCTGCCGGTGTACGAGGTGTGGGGCCTGAGCGAGACCACCGGAGCCGCCACCGTCGCCACGCCGGACGTGTTCGCCCTGGGCGGTGTCGGACGGCCGGGCCCCGGCATAGAGGTGAAGGTCGCCGACGACGGGGAGCTGTTCGTGCGGGGTCCCGTGGTCTGCCAGGGCTACCTCCGCGCCGACGGCGGCGTGGATCCCGCCACCGACGCCGACGGCTGGTTCCAGACCGGTGACGTCGGCGAGGTCGACGAACGGGGCATCGTCACCATCACCGACCGCAAGAAGGAGCTCATCATCACCGACGGCGGCAAGAACATCGCGCCGACGAGGATCGAGTCCCTGCTGCGGGCGCACCCGCTGATCGCGTACGCCGTCGCGATCGGTGACCGGCGCCCGTACGTCACGGCGTTGCTGGTGCTCGACGAGGAGGCGGCGCCGCTCTGGGCCCGTGCCAGGGGAATCGCCACCACGGATCTCCAAGCGCTCGCGGAACACCCGGACGTGCTCGCCGCCCTGGACGAGGCGGTCGCCGGCGTCAACGAGGTGCTGGCCCGGTCCGAGCAGGTGAAGCACTACCGGGTCCTGGGAGTGCCGTGGTCGCCGGAGTCTGCTGAGCTGACGCCGAAGATGAGCCTGCGGCGCAGGGAGGTCGACGCTCTGCACGCCGCGACGATCGAGTCGATGTACACGAGGGGAACCACGGGATGAGCGAGCAGCGTCAGGCGCAGCGCCGCAGGATGGAACCGGACGCCCGGCGGGCGGAGATCCTGGGCGCGGCACGGCGGCTCTTCGGCGCGCACGGCTACCCCTCGGTGTCCACGACGGACATCGCGGCCGAGGCCGGCGTGACCCGTGCGCTGATCCACCACTACTTCACGACCAAGCGCGACCTCTACCTGGAGGTGGTGCGGCAGATGATGGTCGTGCCGGCGTCCGTCTCCGAACGGCTGCCGCCGACGACCGCGCAGGAACGGGTGTCGATCTGCGTCGACCGGTGGCTCGAGGTCGTGGAGCGCAACCGGGAGATGTGGCTCTTCGCGATCGGGCTGGAGAACCTGGGCAACGACCAGGAGATCGAGCAGATCATGCTGGAGGCCGACGAGATCGCCACGGACCGCGTGCTCGAAGCGGTGATGCTGACCGACGTCGGCGCGGACCAGCCGAAGCTGCGGGCGATGATCCGCGCGCACAGCGGCATGCTGAAGGCCGCCTCCCGCGAGTGGCTGGTGCGCGGCACGCTCACCCGCGCGGACCTGCACGTGATGCTCACCCGCACCGTGCTGCACCTGGTCGAGACCGTCTTTCCCGCCGTGCGCAACGACTGAGGAGCCCCACGCCATGCCGAGGACCCTGACCGACGAACGCCGCGACCTGCTCGCCGCGGTCGGCGACTTCTGCCGCCGCGAGCCGAGGACCGGGACCGAGCCGCACGACCAGGTCGTCTACGAGAAGATGGCCGCGCTGGGGTGGCTCGGCATCGCCGTGCCCGAACAGTACGGCGGCGCCGGGCTCGGGATGACCGACCTGTGCCTCTTCCTGGAGGAGACGGCGTTCCACCGCGCGCCGATCAGCGGGTTCGCCACCACCGTCATCGCGGCCGCCGCGTACGCGGAGTTCGGCACGGAGGAACAGAAACGCGTCGTGCTGGACGGCGTGGTCAAAGGGCGCGTCGAGGCCATCTCCATGTCCGAGCCCGGCGCCGGGTCCGACGTGAGCGCGCTGACCTGCCGGGCCGACAAGGTCGACGGCGGCTACGTGGTCAACGGACAGAAGACGTGGTGCTCCAACGCGCACATCGCCGACCACGTCCTGCTCATCGCCCGCACGTCGCAGGAGGAGTCGCGGCACCGGGGCCTCACCCAGTTCCTGGTACCCACCGGCGCGGACGGCCTGCAGATCAAGGGCATCGACACGATGGGCGGCCGCGAGGTCAACGACCTCTACTTCACCGACTGCTTCCTGCCGGACTCGGCGGTCGTCGGCACGGTGGGGGCCGCGTGGACCCAGTTGATGGCCGGGCTCAACCTGGAACGGATGATCCTCGGCGCGTTGATGCTCGGGGTGGCCCGGCGCGCGTTCGACGACACCCTCGTCTACGTGCGCCAGCGCGAGCAGTTCGGCCGCCCGATCGGCTCGTTCCAGGCGCTCAAGCACCGCATCGCGGACATGGCCACCGAGATCGAGTGCGCCCGGCTGCTTCTCGACGACGTCGCCCTATCCATCGACGCCGAACCCGGCCGTGTCTTCGCCCGTGAGGCGTCGATGGTGAAGCTCAAGTGCACCGAGCTGGCCAAACACGTTGCCCTGGAAGGCATGCAGATGATGGGCGGCTACGGGTACGCGACGGAGTACGGCATGGAAGGCCTGCTCCGCTCGGCCGTCGTGTCCACCGTGTACGGCGGGACGAGCGAGATCCAGCGGGACATCATCGGCAAGACGTACGGGCTGTAGAGGGGATGCGGCGTGCT
This sequence comes from Lentzea sp. NPDC058450, assembly GCF_042721395.1. Taxonomy (NCBI): domain Bacteria; kingdom Bacillati; phylum Actinomycetota; class Actinomycetes; order Pseudonocardiales; family Pseudonocardiaceae; genus Lentzea; species Lentzea sp. NPDC058450. The sequence goes on along the minus strand of NZ_JBHXLO010000001.1, from coordinate 506,042 downwards.
GAGGACGCGATTCTGCGAGATGTTCGGGGTCGAGCACCCCATCGTCCAGGGCGGGATGCAGTGGGTGGGCACGGCCGAGCTGGTGTCGGCGGTCGCGAACGCGGGTGCCCTCGGGTTCCTCACCGCGCTGACCCAGCCGACCCCGGAGGCGCTGGTGCGGGAGATCGCCCGGTGCCGGGAGCTGACTGACCGGCCGTTCGGCGTGAACCTGACGATCCTGCCGTCGATCACCCCGCCGCCGTACGACGAGTACCGGCGCGCGATCGTGGAGTCCGGCGTGAAGGTCGTGGAGACGGCCGGGGCGAACCCGCGTGATCACCTGCCGGAGTTCCACGCTCACGGGATCAAGGTGCTGCACAAGTGCACCAGCGTCCGCCATGCCGTGAAGGCCGAGGAGATCGGCGTGGACGGGGTGAGCATCGACGGGTTCGAGTGCGCCGGCCACCCCGGCGAGGACGACGTGCCCGGTCTGGTGCTGATCCCCGCGGCCGTCCGCCGGCTGACGATCCCGGTCATCGCGTCCGGCGGGTTCGCGGACGGCAGGGGACTGGTGGCCGCCCTGGCGCTCGGGGCCGAGGGCATCAACATGGGCACCCGCTTCCTCTGCACCCAGGAGGCTCCCGTGCACCAGCGGGTCAAGGAGCAGATCGTCGCGAACAGCGAGCTGGACACGGAACTGATCTTCCGGCCGCTGCGCAACACCGCGCGGGTCGCGAGCAACTCCGTGAGTCGCAAGGTGGTCGACGTGCTCGACGACGGTGGCGAGTTCCCGGACGTCCGCGACCTCGTGGCGGGATCGCGGGGCCGCAAGGTGTTCGAGGACGGCGACCTGGAGGCCGGCATCTGGAGCGCGGGCCTCGCGCAGGGGCTGATCGACGACATTCCCACGGTGGGTGAGCTCGTCGACCGGATCGTGCGCGAGGCCGAGGACCTGATCACCGGCCGCCTGCGTCAGTTCAGCTCCGGCTCGTGGTGAGGCGAAACGACAGCTCCGGCGGCACGTCGCGCTCACCCCGGCCCGCCTGATCCAGCTGAATGTGACGGCCGCCGCTTTTCCGGATTACGATCACAAGAAGCGAAACGTGTTAGGGACCTCACAAACGTCGCACATTGTGAAACGCGGCCGCCCCTTCTTCAGACGATTCCATATGATTTGGCGAATCGGAGAGGGGGTGCGCGCGTGAGTTCAACGAACCTGTACTTGGTCAGGCACGGCGAGACCGACTGGAACCGCGAACGACGGCTGCAGGGACGCATCGACGTCCCCATGAACAAGAGCGGCAAGCAGCAGGCCAAGACGACGGCGTTGCTGCTGTCGGTCCGCCAGGTGGACGCCGTCGTGAGCTCGCCGCTGCGCCGCGCGGCCAAGACCGGCGAGATCATCGCGCGCTACCTGGACCTCCCCAAACCGCGACGCCACCCGTTGCTGGTCGAACAGTCCTACGGCAGTGCGGAGGGTTTGACCACGCGGGAGATCGCCGACCGCTTCCCCGGCGGCGAACTGCCGGACGCGGAGCCGGCGGCGGACGTGCTCGCCCGTGCCACCACCGCGCTCACCGAGATCGCCACCGAACACTCCGGGCGCAGCGTTGTGGTCACGACGCACGCCGCGTTGATCCAGACCGTGATAGCGCACATCGCGCCGCACGATCCGGCCGTCCGCACCGCCCCGATCCGCAACGGCTCGGTGCACTCTTTGCGGTGGACTGCCGCCGCGGGGCTCGAACTGGTGAAGTTCGACGACCCTTTGAAGGAGCACGTTCTCGTTCGATCCCTGTTGCCTCGCTGACCGGTGGCGCTCGCTCAGGTTCGGTATGAACACCACAAATGATGGGTCCCTGCCGTCACGGTGCGGTCCGGTTCGCCCGGAAGCCGCACCAAGGCGGTGACGCCGTCCGGCACGGTCACCCGCAGGCTCAGAGGGCCGTCCTCGCAGGTCCACTCGACCGCGAACAGTCCGTGCGGGGTGTGCAGGCTCGCGCCGGCCGAGGTGATCGTGGGGGAGGGGACCGGGGCCACGAGCACGGAGGAGTAGCCGGGGGCGAGCGGGGCGATGCCGCCGATGACCCGGTGCATCCAGTCGGCGACGGCGCCGAGCGCGTAGTGGTTGAAGCTCGTCATCTCACCGGGGTTGATCGATCCGTCGGGCAGCATCGAGTCCCAGCGCTCCCAGACGGTGGTCGCTCCCATCGTCACGGGGTACAGCCAGCCCGGTTCCGCTCGTTGGACCAGCATCGCGTGAGCCAGGTCGGCGCGTCCCGTGCGGGTCAGCGCGTCGAGTACGAACGGCGTGCCGGCGAACCCCGTGGAGATGCGCAGATCCGCCTTCTCGACCAGGTCGGCGAGCCGGACTCCGGCGGCTCGTTCGCGGTCGGGGTCGAGCAGGTCGAAGCAGATCGCCATCGCGTACACGGTCTGGCAGTCGCTCGTGACGGTGCCGTTCTCGTCCACGTAGGACGAACGGAACGCGTCGCCGATCCGCTGCGCCAGTTCGATGAACTCGGTCGCGTCGTGACCCAGGGCTTGAGCCGCCTTGGCCGTCATGGACACCGAGCGGTGCAGCGCGGCCGTGGCGACCACGCCGGGATGCGCCTTCGCTGCTGCGGGATCGTCCGCGGGAGCGTCCGGGTCGAGCCAGTCGCCGAACTGGAAACCCTTGTCCCACAGGCCGTTCTCGGACAGCAGGCCGGCCGCGTGCCGCACGTGGGCCACCATCATCGGCCACTGACGTGCCAGCAGATCCCTGTCGCCGTACGCCTGCCACAGCGCCCAGGGCATCCACGCGGCGACGTCGCCCCACACCGCGGCTGTCCGAGGCGGTCCGAACTCCGCGGGAGCGCCCCATTTCAGGATGTCCGGGATGACGAACGGGATCCGTCCGCCGGCCGCGTTCTGCTCGGCGACCAGGTCGGCCGACCAGTCCTCCAGGAACGCGGCGACGTCGTAGAGGTAGGCGGCGGTCGGTGCGAACACCGCCAGGTCGCCGGTCCACCCGAGCCGTTCGTCGCGTTGCGGGCAGTCCGTGGGCACGTCGAGGAAGTTGCCCCTCATGCTCCACACCACGTTCTCGTGCAGGCGGTTCAGGTCGGCGTCGGAGCACTCGAACGTACCGATGCGCGTCATCTCGGAATGAACGACGATCGCCTCGACCGCGTCCGGTGCGAGCTCGCCCGGCCAGCCGTGCACGTCGGCGTAGCGGAAGCCGTGGAACGTGAACGAAGGCTCGAACTCGTCCTCGCCGCCGGACAGCACGAACCTGTCCGTGGCGAGTGCCGAGCGCAGAGGTCGCGTTCCCAGTTCGCCGTCCTCCAGCACCTCGGCGTGCCGCACGGTGACGACGCTGCCCGCCTCGCCCCGGACGCGCACCCTGAGACGTCCCACCAGGTTCTGGCCGAAGTCCAGGATCGTGCGGCCGGACGGCGCCACGTGAGCGGAGACCGGAGCGAGCGACTCCTGGCGGCGCACCGGCGGGCCGATGTACGGGACGAGCGTGTCGAGGTCGTGGCCGAGCACCTCCACCGCGCCCCAGCCGGGAAGGGTCGCGGCCGGCGTGAGCCAGGTGTCGTCGGCGAGCCGGGCGTCGGTCGTCTGGCCGTCGTACAGGTCGTCGGCGGTCACTTCGGACGGTCCCGCGCTCCAACTCTCGTCGGTCACGACGGTCTGCACGTGCCCGTCGGCGAAAGTGATCTCCAGTTGGGCGATGGCGCCGAGCCGGTCGCCGTAGAACGCACTGCGCCCGGTCCAGCCGAGCCTGCCCCGGTACCAGCCGTTGCCGAGCCGGATCCCGAGCACGGACGGGTCTTGGCCGAGCAGGCGCGACACGTCGTAGGAGCGGTAACGCAGCCGCCACTCGTAGGAGCTCCAGCCGGGGGACAGGACGTCGTCGCTCACGGGCTCGCTGCCCAGGAACGCCTCGAACACGCCCAAGGCGCTGACGTGCAGGGTGGCGGACGTGACGACGCCGTGCCCCCGGTCGAGGCGGAACTCGGTGCGCAGCTTCGGAGCGGTCACGTCGTCGACCGGGCTGATCATCTTGGCTCGCCACGTGACGGGCACGGTCACCCCCGGAACGAATGAAACGTTTCAAAACGTCGAGGCTAGGGAGGTGCTGACGGGACGTCAAGGGAACGTCGTCGATCGGCGCTGCCGCTACTCAAAGTGAGCGTTCTGCATCCAGGTTCTGTCAGAGGTGGCGTCGGCTGGAGGCACGCACCACGAGTTCCGGCTGGAACACGACCTGTCTGTGCCGGTGGCCCGGATCGTGCTCCATCTCGGCCAGTAGCAGGGCGGCGGCCGTCTTGCCGAGCAGGTGGCGTGGTTGCGCCACCGAGGTCAGGGGCACCATCGCCGCTTCGGCGAACTCGATGTCGTCGTACCCGACGATCGCGATGTCCTCCGGGACCCTCATGCCGAGCCGCAGTGCTTGCTGCAGCAGGCCGAGCGCGACCAGGTCGTTGCCGCACACCACGCCGCTGGGCCTGCGATCTCCGGGAAGCCCAGCGAGCCGTTCGCCGCCTCTGCGGCCGCCGTTCACGTCCAGGTCCTCGCTCGGGAGCAGCACCAGGTCGGACGGGTCGAGGCCGGCGCGCTCCAGCGCGTTGCGCACACCGGTCATGCGATCACCGATCTGGCGCACACCGGCGCTGCCGCCCACGAACCCGAGGCGGCGGTGGCCCAGGTCGATCAGGTGGGTCGCGGCCAGATCGCCGCCGGTCACGTCGTCGACCGTCACCGAACAGAAGCCCTCGCCGAGTTGCCGGTCGACCAGGACGATCGGAATGCCGCGCTGGGGGAGCACGCGCAGGCGGGTGTCGTGGTCGTCGGCCGGAGTGACGAGGACGCCCTCGGCGCGCTGGCGTTCGAGCAGGTCGAGGTAGGTGGTCTGGCGGTGGGGGTCCTTGCCGATGTCGCCGAGGAACACCGAGAGCCCGTGCTGCTCGGCCTCCTCGCGGATGCCGCGGGCCACGTCGGTGAAGAACGGGTTGCCGGTGTCGAGCGTGAGGTAGGCGAGCGTGCTTCCGTGGCCTCCGCGCAGCCGCCGGGCGGAGTCGTTGCGAACGAACCCGAGCTCCTCGATGGCGGCGAGCACGCGCTGACGGGTGGACGGACTCACGGCCTCAGGTCGGTTGATCACGTTGGAGACGGTGCCGATCGAGACCCTGGCGAGCGCGGCGACGTCCTTCATTCGGGCGGTGAAGGGCTCGTCCATCGCTGTCAGGGACTCCGTTCCGACTCGTGATCATCCGAGGTCGGAAGGATAACTCTCCTGTCGGCGAGGTGGCTGGACGGACGACCACGGCGCGTTGTGCACGTAAAGTGATTGTTGACGTTGTGCTGCTTGGGTATCCGTGGTTCGTTGTAACGTTTCAGGGCAGGTCACCGCGGCGACCTGCCCAGCCTCGTCGGACCATGCGCGGGCTATGCGACGGCGCGTTCCTGCTCGATCTCCTCCAGCGACTTGCCCACCGTGTCGGGCATGTAGGCGTAGCCGATGAACCCGGCGATCGCGAGGAACGCCGCCAGCAGCAACCCGACGAGACCGATGCCCGCCGCGGCGAGCACCGGGACGAAGAAGCTCCAGATGCCGAGCAGCACGCGGGCCACGCCGAACGTGAACCCCTGCGCGGTGCTGCGGAGCATCGTCGGGAAGAGCTCCTGCGAGAACGTCTTGTAGGTCGCCTCGCCGGCGATGGTGCCGCCGATGCCGAACAGGATCACGTTGGCCAGCACCAGCGGGACGGTGAACGGGAAGACGAGGAACAGCCCGTACGCCACCACGGACATGATCGAGCCGATGCCCCACATCAGTCGCCGGGCGCGGTAGGTCGAGTCGCTGTACCGCATCACGACGAAGATGATGACGACGATGCTGATGCTGAACTGGGCGCACGCCAGGGCCACGCCCGCGGCCTGGGAACCCGCGTCGAGGGTCTTGACGATGTACGGCGTGAAGATGCCCGCGGTACCCGCCGCGACGCCCCAGAACGTGTAGATGGAGCCGGTCCACAGCAACGCCTTGAGGTTCGCACCGCGGAACAGCGCCGCGAACTTCGTGCCCGCGGTGGTGGCGGTGCTCGCCGCCGACTGCCAGACGGTGGACTCGGTGATACCGCGGCGCAGCGCCCAGGTGACGATCGCGACCAGGAAGAGTTGCAGGAACACCAGCCTGATGCCGAGGACCCCCAGCGGCGCCACCGCCAGAGCCATCAGCAGGACGACCACGGGACCGAGACTCCAGGCGACCTGGGTGAAGCCCACGAGCCGCCCCCGGCTCCTGGCGGGGGAGATCTCGCCGACCAGCGCGAGCGACGTCGGGACGTCCGCGCCCACGGCGACGCCGACGATGAACGTGCCGATGAAGAGCATCGCGGGGTTCGCACTGGCCGCGATGAGGAGGATGCCGAAGGCGTAGACCAGCAGGTCCCACTTGTAGATCCGCTTGCGGCCGAGCTTGTCGCCGAGCCGTCCGCCGATGAACGCGCCGATCGCGCAGCCGATGGCGTTCGGGCCGATCGCCGCGAGCGCGCCGACGGCGAGGCCGGACAGGCCCATCATCTCCTGGAACAGGGGCAGGCCCGCGCCGAGCGCGACGATCGACCCCGCGTCCAGGTAGGACGCCATGCCTGCCAGCGCGGCCCACTTCCACTGCTGGCGCGTGATGCCGGTGGTGGTGCTCGCCTGTGCTGATAACGCTTCGCGTGAGCTCATCTGCGGCCCCTGTCATCGTTGACATTGAAACGATTCAATCGCGCACCTTAGCCAGGAGAACCGCGTTCGACAAGGACCCTTGACCGCGCAGCCTGGACGACCTACGGTCGGCGCATTGAAAGGTTTCAATTCGCCCGGCGGTACGCGGGAGAAGGAGCGTGACCAGTGGCGGAAGCAGGAGAGAGCGTGCGAGCGACTCTGCGTGACCTGCGCATCGAGACGCCGTCTTGGGCGTACGCGAACTCGGGTACCCGGTTCATGGTGTTCGCCCAGGCAGGAGTGCCGCGCACGCCGCAGGAGAAGATCGCCGACGCGGCGGTCGTGCACCGGCTGACCGGCGTCGCCCCGGCCGTCGCGTTGCACATCCCGTGGGACGAGGTCGACGACTACGCGGCACTGGCGGCGTACGCGAAGGAACAGGGCGTCGAGATCGGCGCGATCAACTCGAACGTCTTCCAGGACGACGACTACAAGCTCGGCTCGGTGACCAATGCCGATCCGAGGATCCGTCGCAAGGCGATCGACCACCTGGTGCACTGCGTGGACGTCATGGACGCCACGGGCAGCAGGGACCTGAAGCTCTGGTTCTCCGACGGCATCAACTACCCCGGCCAGGACAACCTGCGCGCCCGGCAGGACAGGCTCGCCGAGGCGCTGCGCGAGGTCTACGACCGGTTGGGGCCGCACCAGCGGATGTTGCTGGAGTACAAGCTCTTCGAACCGGCCTTCTACGCCACCGACGTGCCCGACTGGGGCACCTCGTTCGCACACTGCGTCGAGCTCGGCCCGAAGGCGGGTGTCTGCATCGACACCGGCCACCACGCTCCGGGCACGAACATCGAGTTCATCGTCGCGTTCCTGCTGCGCGCGGGGAAACTCGCGGCGTTCGACTTCAACTCCCGCTTCTACGCCGACGACGACCTGATGGCGGGTGCCGCCGACCCGTTCCAGCTGTTCCGGATCATGCACGAGCTGGTGCTGGCCAACGCCACCGGAACGGACGCGGGCATCGCGTTCATGCTCGACCAGTGCCACAACCTGGAAGCGAAGATCCCGGCGATCATCCGCTCGGTCCTCAACATCCAGGAGGCGCAGGCGAAGGCGCTGCTGGTCGACTCGGCGGCGCTGGAGAAGGCGCAGGAGGCCGGCGACGTGCTCGCCGCGAACGCCGTGCTGATGGACGCGTTCTCCACCGATGTCCGCCCGTTGCTGCGCGACCTGCGCGCCGACGTGGGCCTGGACCCGGATCCGGTCGAGGCCTACCACCGTTCCGGCTACCAGCAGCAGATCGTGGCCGAACGCGTCGGTGGCGTGCAGGCCGGCTGGGGAGCCTGATGTCCGACAGGAAGGACGAGATGAGCCGCGAGACCGTCGACCAGCTCCTCGCGCGGAGCAACCGCCTCGGCGCCGACCCCGCGACCACGAACTACGCGGGCGGCAACACGTCCGCGACCGGCGCCGTCGTCGACCCGGTCACCGGCGCGGACGTCGAACTGCTGTGGGTCAAGGGTTCCGGCGGCGACCTCGGCACGCTGACCGAGCAGGGGCTGGCGGTGCTGCGGCTGGACCGGCTGCGGGCGCTGACCGGCGTCTACCCCGGCGTCGAGCGCGAGGACGAGATGGTCGCGGCGTTCGACCACTGCCTGTTCGGCAAGGGCGGGGCGGCGCCGTCGATCGACACCGCGATGCACGGCCTGGTGCGGGCACCGCACGTCGACCACCTGCACCCGGACGCGGGCATCGCGATCGCCACGGCGGCGACCGGCGAGGCGCTGACGAAGGAGATCTTCGGCGACCGCGTGCTGTGGGTGCCGTGGCGGCGGCCGGGTTTCCAGCTCGGGCTCGACATCGCGGCAGTGCAGAACGCGAACCCGCAGGCCATCGGCGTGATCCTGGGCGGGCACGGCATCACCGCGTGGGGTGCCACGAGCGACGAGTGCGAGGCGAACTCCCGCACGATCATCGCCGAGGCCCAGCGATTCCTCGACGAGCGCGGCGCGGCGGAGCCGTTCGGCCCGGTGCGGCCGGGTTTCGCGGCGCTGTCCACTGAGGACCGCCACGCCCGCGCCGCCGCCCTGGCGCCGGTGATCCGGGGCCTGGCCTCCACCGACCGCGTCCAGGTCGGCCACTTCACCGACTCCGACGTAGTGCTCGACTTCCTCTCGCGCGAGAAGCTGGCCGCGTTGGCGGCACTGGGCACGAGCTGCCCGGACCACTTCCTGCGCACGAAGGTCTCTCCGCTCGTGCTGGACGTCGCCGCGGACACGCCGTTGGACGACGTGATCGCACGGCTCAAGGAGCTGCACGAGCAGTACCGCGCCGACTACGCCGCCTACTACGAGCGGCACGCGACCCCGGACAGTCCGGCGATGAGGGGTGCCGACCCGGCGATCGTGCTGGTGCCCGGCGTCGGCATGTTCAGCTTCGGCGCCGACAAGCAGACCGCGCGGGTGGCCGGCGAGTTCTACGTCAACGCCATCAACGTGATGCGCGGCGCCGAGGCCGTGTCGGCCTACGCGCCGATCGCGGAGTCGGAGAAGTTCCGCATCGAGTACTGGTCTTTGGAGGAGGCGAAGCTCGCCCGCCGTCCGCGGCCCAAGCCGCTGGCGGGCCGGATCGCGCTCGTGACCGGCGCCGGCTCCGGCATCGGCAGGGCGATCGCGCACCGCCTCGCCGCCGAAGGCGCGTGCGTCGTCGTGTCCGATCGCGACGGTGACGCCGCCGCGAAAGTGGCCGCGGAGCTGGGTTCGGCCGATGTCGCCGTCCCGGTGACGCTGGACGTCACGGACGCGGCCGCGGTCGCGGCGGCGGTGGACGCGGCAGCGCTCGCGTTCGGGGGCGTGGACCTGGTGGTGAACAACGCCGGTCTGTCGATTTCCAAGCCGCTGCTGGAGACCACCGAGTCCGACTGGGACCTGCAGCACGACGTGATGGCGAAGGGCTCGTTCCTCGTCTCCCACGCGGCGGCCCGCGCGATGATCGCCCAGGGTCTCGGCGGCGACATCGTCTACATCTCCTCGAAGAACGGCGTGTTCGCCGGTCCGAACAACGTCGCGTACGGCTCGGCCAAGGCTGACCAGGCGCACCAGGTGCGCCTTCTCGCGGCGGAGCTCGGGGAGCACGGGATCAAGGTCAACGGCGTGAACCCCGACGGCGTCGTGCGCGGGTCGGGCATCTTCGCCGGGGGCTGGGGAGCACGGCGGGCGGCGGTGTACGGCGTGCCGGAGGAGGACCTGGGCGCGTTCTACGCCCAGCGCACGCTGCTGAAACGAGAGGTGCTGCCCGAGCACGTCGCCGCCGCCGTCTTCGTCCTGACCGGCGGAGACCTCAAGCACACCACCGGACTGCACGTGCCCGTCGACGCCGGTGTGGCCGCCGCCTTCCTGCGCTAGGAGATCAACGATGACCTCGCTCGCGAAAACCCCCGCCCTGCTCACCCGCACGTCGGTGCGCCCTGCGAAGGTGGGGCTCGTGGCGGGCGGGCTCGGTGCCTACTGGCCCCAGTTCCCCGACCTGCTGCCGCAGTTGCGGCGCTCCGCCGCGCGCGTGTCCGAACGCCTGGGCGCCATCGGAGGAGCCGAAGCGCCGATCGAACTGGTCGACGTCGGGTTCATCTCCGACGCCCAGGAGGGTGCGCAGGCCGCGGAACGGTTGCGGCAGGCGGGATGCGACCTGATCGTCGGGTTCCTCACCACCTACATGACCGCGACGATGCTGCTGCCGATCGCCCAGCGCAGCGGCGCTCCGGTGCTGCTGATCAACCTGCAGCCGACCGAGAAGATGGACCACGTCACGTTCGACACGGGCGCGTGGCTCGCGTACTGCGGCGCCTGCCCGTTGCCGGAGATGGCGAACTCGTTCGAACGCGCCGGGATCTCGTTCCGCTCGGTGTCCGGCCACCTGGAGGACGACCGGGCCTGGCAGCGGATCGAACGCTGGGTGCGCGCCGCCGGAGTGCGGGGCGGGCTCCGGCACGGCAGGCACGGCCTGATGGGACACCTGTACCCCGGCATGCTCGACGTCTCGACCGACCTCACCTCGGTGTCCACCCAGCTCGGCGGGCACGTCGAGGTGCTGGAGCTCGACGACCTGCGGGTGCGCGTCGAGCGCGTCACCGAGTCCGAAGTGGACCAGCGCAAGGCGTTGGCGCGGGAGCTCTTCGAGGTGGACGGATCGGTCGACGAGGAGGACTTCGCCTGGGGTGCCAGGGTGTCGGTCGGGCTGGACCGGCTCGTCGAGGACTTCGCGCTCGACTCCCTGGCCTACTACCACCGCGGACTCGACGGTGAGCAGCACGAACGGCTGGGCGCCGGCCTGATCCTGGGCGCGTCGTTGCTGACCGCGCGGGGCATCCCGGTGGCGGGGGAGTACGAGCTGCGCAACTCGCTGGCGATGCTGATCATGGACCGGCTCGGCGCCGGTGGCTCGTTCACCGAGTTCCAGGCGCTGAACTTCGCCGACGACGTGGTCGAGATGGGCCACGACGGTCCCGCCCACCTGGCGATCTCCGCGCGGCGTCCGTTGCTGCGCGGCCTCGGCACCTACCACGGCAAGCGCGGCTGGGGCGTCTCGGTCGAGTTCGACGTGAAGCCCGGGCCGGTGACCCTGTGCGGCCTCGGCCAGCGTCGCGACGGACGGTACGTGCTGGTCACCAGTGAGGGCACGGTCGTGCCGGGGCCGTTGCTGCGCATCGGCAACACCACGAGCCGCGTCGACTTCGGCGAGGACCCCGGCGAGTGGACCGACCGATGGAGCGCGTCCGGCGTCGACCACCACTGGGCGCTCGGCACCGGTCACCGCGCCGCCGACCTGGCCGCCGTGGCCGAGTTGATGGACTTGGAGTTCGTGCGCGTATGACCGTCACCGTGGCGGCCGTCGACCTCGGAGCGTCGAGCGGCCGCGTGCTGAGGTCCGAAGTCGGGCCGGGTCACCTCGAACTCGACGAGGTGACCCGCTTCCCCAACGGCCCCGTCCGGCTCGGCGACACCCTGCACTGGGACGCGCCCGCGCTGCACCAGGCCGTCCTCACCGGACTGAAAGCCGCCGGGCCGCGGCTCGACGGCGTGGGAATCGACTCCTGGGCCGTCGACTACGGCCTGCTCGACGCCACCGGCGCGTTGCTCGGCAATCCCGTGCACTACCGCGACAACCGCACCGACGGCGTCGCGGCGCAGCTGAAGCAGCGGCTCCCAGATCTCTACTCCACGAACGGGCTGCAGGAACTCCCGTTCACGACGATCTACCAGCTGGCCTCGGCGGCGGGCACGCCCCAACTGGAGGCCGCCCGCAGCGTGCTGCTCGTTCCCGACCTCCTCGGGTACTGGCTCACCGGCAGGAAGGTCGCGGAAACGACGAACGCCTCGACCACCGGGCTGCTGAACGCGCGCACCCGTGCGTGGGCGGAGGACCTGATCACCGCGATCGGCCTGGACCCCGCGCTGTTCCCGTCGCTGGTGCGACCAGGGGAGATCATCGGTGACCTGTTCCCGCACGTCCAGGAACAGGCAGGCCTCGCGGGAGCCACGCCGTTGATCGCCGTCGGCTCGCACGACACCGCCTCCGCCGTGCTCGGCGTACCCGCGACCGGCCCGCGGTTCGCTTACGTGGCAACGGGAACGTGGTCCCTGGTAGGCGTCGAGCTGACGGCGCCGGTGCTGACTGCCGAAAGCAGGGCCGCGAACTTCACCAACGAGCTCGGCGTCGACGGCACGGTCCGCTACCTGCGCAACGTGATGGGCCTGTGGTTGCTGCAGGAGTGCCTGCGCGAATGGGGCGACCCGGACCTCGGAGAGCTGCTGGCGGCCGCGGCCGGGGAGTCGCCGCTGGCCGCGGTGGTCGACGCGGGCGATCCGGAGTTCATCCCGCCCGGCGGCATGACCCAGCGCATCGTCGCCGCCGCGGCCCGGCACGGTGACCCGCCGGCGTCGCGACCCGCCGTGGTGCGGTGCGTCCTCGACAGCCTCGCGCTGGCACACCGGCGCAGCGTCCGCGAGGCCGCCGTGCTCTCCGGCACCGAGGTCGAGGTCGTGCACGTCGTCGGAGGTGGGGCGCGCAACGCGCTGCTGTGCCAGTTGACCGCCGACGCCTGCGGACTGCCGGTGGTCGCCGGCCCGGTGGAGGCCGCGGCGGTCGGCAACGCGCTCGTGCAGGCACGCGCCCTCGGAGCGTTGCGAGGAGACATGGCCGCGCTGCGTGACCTCGTCGCACGCACCCAGCCCCTCCGCCGCTACGAGCCCAGCGACGACGAGTCCTCCTGGGACAAGGCAGAACGACGTCTCCAGCCCTGAACATCCTCCTCACCATGAAGGGACACAACGGTGTTGCCCCGACGTGTGTTGGCGTTAGCGGTGTTGCTCGGTCTGCTCTTCGCGGGAGCGCCACCCGCACTGGCCCACTCAGGCGAGAGAACCGTGAAGCTGGTCAACAAGGACAGCGCCGGCAACGCCGCGATCCGGTTCGACGTGAACGGCAACGCGATCGACGCCCACGACGGCCAGATCCAGCGCTTCGGTGACACCTACTACCTCTACGGCACCTCCTACGGCTGTGGGTTCGAGTGGAACACTCCGGGCGCGCGGTTCTGCGGGTTCGTCTCCTACAGCTCGCCCGACCTGGTGAACTGGACGCCACGAGGCCCGTTGTTCGACGCGACCGGCCAGACCTGGCAGACCCGGTGCGACGGCAGGACCTACGGCTGCTTCCGGCCGCACGTCGTCTACAACGAGGTGACCCGCAAATACGTGCTGTGGATCAACACCTATGACAACGGTGTCGGCTACCGCGTCCTCACCTCGCCGAACCCGACCTCCGGCTTCCGCGAGGTCGCCGCGCCGGACCTCGGCCCGGCCGAAGGGCCTCCTGGCGGCGTGAACTACGGCGACCACCAGGTCTTCGTCGATGACGACGGCGCGGCGTACCTCGCGTTCACCGACTGGCGGCGGGCCGGCGACCTGATCGTCGAGAAGCTCGACCGCACCTACACGACCGGCTCGGGGCAGTGGCGCCGCGTCGGCATCCGCAGCACCGAGGCGCCGACGATCTTCAAGCGCGACGGCCGCTACTACCTCACCTACTCCGACCCCAACCGCGGCTACACGACCACCGGCACCGGATTCGTCACCGCCTCCAGCCCTCTCGGACCGTGGACCGGCACCGGTGTGCGCCCGGACGCCTGGTCGGTCTCCGGTGGCGCCCTGCGGATCGGCGGCGGGGAGGTGGGACTGAGCAAGGACGGCGAGTCGTGGCGCGACTACACCTTCACCGCGCTCGCCACGCCCGAGCAGTCCACCGAGGGCGAGTACGCCCAGGTGGGTCTGGTCGTGCGCAGCTCCAACTCCGGTGACTACCGCTGGCTGATCGGCAACTACCCGCACGCCGGCGCGACCGGTGGCAACCTGACCAAGCTGATCCCCGGCAAGGGCGCCGTCACCGTCGGGTTGCCGATGGCCATCACGACCGGTCAGCGCTACGAGATCAGGATCGAGGTCGCCGGGGCCGCCATCAGGACCTTCATCGACGGCGTGCTCGTCGACACGACGACCGACACGGCCAGTGCCACCGGCAGGGTCGGCTTCCGCCAGCACACCGTGGAACGCGCCACCGTCGACAGCGTCACGGTGACCGCGCCGGACGGGAAGGTGCTGCTCTCCGACGACTTCTCCGGTGATCTGTCCCGGTGGGACACCCCCGGACCGATCCTCACCGGCACCAACATCACCACGACCTCGTGCGGTGGCCAGCCGACGGACGTGCTGAAGCTCGACACGAAAGCCGGCCCGCTGTACCTCTACCAGTCCGACGTGTGGATGAACGCCAAGCCGAACGAGGCGCTGGCCAAGCACTACTGGCAGCCGCTGGAGTTCGACGCGTCCGGCGCGATCAAGCCGATCGAGTGCGGTGTCTCCTACGACGTCAGGGTCCCGGCGCGGAAGGCCGAGACGCCTCGGCCCGCCGCCGTGTCGACCGGGCACACCGGCTACCGGACGCACTGGGACATCAGCGGAGGCCTCCAGCGGGCGCAGACGTTCACGGTGCCGAAGAACGGCAGGCTGAGCGAGGTCCGGTTCACGAGCTTCCAGACCGGCTATCCCGACGCCGGGCTCACGCTGGAGCTGAAGCGGTTCCGCGACGGTGTCCCCGGCGAGACCGTCGCGTCCTCCGTGATCGCGCGGGACCAGGTGTCGTGGGCGGCCGCGTGGGTCCCGTTGCGCCTGGCGTCGCCGCTGAAGGTGCGGGCGGGTGAGCAGTTCGCCCTGGTCGTGCGCACCACGTCGGGGAAGGGCTCGTACGGCATCGCCTACACCGACACGAGTCCGCACTCCGGCGGCAGCGCGTTGATCAGCAACGACTCCGGTGCGAGCTGGCGCACGGAGGCCGGCCGCAGCCTGCACCTGGAGGCGGACGTCCGCTAGACCGGGGGGAGGGGACCCTCGCGGGGGAGGCGACGACGCCTTCCCCGCGAGGCGTGTTCAGGCGAGGACGACGATCAGCGTCCGGGGCCCGTGCACCCCTTCCACCCGCTCGAGTTCGATATCGCTCGTGGCCGACGGGCCGCTGATGAACGTCGTGGGGCGCACCGGGTCCAGTCTCGCCAGCAGTTCGGGCACGGTGTCCACGACCTGGTCGGCGCGGACCACGCACACGTGGACGTCCGGGACGAGGGTGATCGCCCGCCGGCCCTGGTCGGGGCTCGCGTCCAGCGCGATGGTTCCGGTGGTGGCGCAGGCCGCCGCGCACCCGGTGACCACGGCGGCGAACCCGTCCAGTTCGAGCGGGGAGAAACCGGAGTCCGGCACGCCTTCCGGGCACCAGCCGGGAGGCAGTCCGGCCGGTACGAGGATCTTTCCGTCCACTGAGGACAGAGCGGTGCTGATCGCCCCGGGCACGTCACCCGCCCGCGCGTCGATCACCTGCGCCCTGTAGTCGATCAGCCGGTCCGTCAGCAGTTCGATCACCTCGTCCGACCCCGCCGCGGACCGCCCCTCCCGCCGGTAGTCACGCGGAACCGCGGGTGGGGCGGGACTTCCCGCGGCCGCGTTCGCCGCCCGGATGCGACCCAGGACCTCGTCGCGTGCGCTCATCGGCCTTCCTTCTCCCGTGCCCACCACTGCCGGAACGTCTCCTTCGGCGGCCGGGGAGCGTCCCGGCTCGAGGTCCACCCCGACAGCGGCGGTGGCAGGGACGAGATGCGGTCCGTCCTGCGACCGAGGGCGCGGCCGAGCCTGGACACGGCCTCGGCGGCACCGAACCGGCGTGGCGAGGACATCACCCACGAGGCCGCCGCCATCGCCACCGCCTCGGCCGATGGCACGCCGCCGCGGTTCTCGTCGACGTGCCGGGTGCGCAGTCGCACCAGCAGTGACGGGATGTCGATGCGCACGGGGCAGGCGTCGAAGCAGGCGCCGCACAGCGTGGAGGCGTAGGGGAGTGAGGCGTTGTCCTCGACGCCCGTGAGCTGCGGCGACAGCACGGCGCCGATCGGTCCCGGGTACACCGAGCCGTAGGCGTGGCCGCCGGTGCGCTCGTAGACCGGACAGACGTTCAGGCAGGCCGAGCACTTGATGCAGTGCAACGCCGAGCGCCCGACCTCGTCGGCCAGCGTCGCGGTGCGGCCGTTGTCGAGCAGCACCAGGTGGAACGCCTGCGGGCCGTCGCCAGGCGTCACCCCGGTCCACGCCGAGGTGTACGGGTTCATCCGCTCGCCGGTCGACGAACGCGGCAGCAACTGCAGGAACACCTCCAGATCGCCCCACGTCGGCACGACCTTCTCCACGCCCATCACCGTGATCAGGGTGTCGGGCAGGGTCAGGCACATCCGGCCGTTGCCCTCGCTCTCGACCACGAGCAGCGTGCCGGACTCCGCGACGCCGAAGTTGGCGCCGGAGATCGCGACCTTGGCCCGCAGGAACCTGTCGCGCAGGTACGCGCGGGCCGCCATCGCGAGCCGGCGCGGTTCGGAGGTGAGCTCCGGGTCGACGCCGGGCATCTCGCGCAGGAAGATCTCGCGGATCTCCGCGCGGTTGCGGTGGATCGCGGGCACCAGGATGTGGCTCGGCAGGTCGCCGCCGAGCTGGACGATCAGCTCGGCCAGGTCCGTCTCGTGCGCGTGGATCCCGGCGGCCTCGAGTGCCTCGTTCAGGCCGATCTCCTGCGTGGCCATGGACTTGACCTTCACGACCTCGGTCTCGCCGGTGGCGCGGACCAGGTCGGTGACGATCGCGTTGGCCTCGTTCGCGTCCCGCGCCCAGTGCACGACGCCGCCGCGCGCCTGCACCTCGCGTTCCAGGCGTTCGAGGTGCTCGTCGAGCCTGGCCATGACGGCGGTCTTCAACGCGGACCCGGCCAGTCGCAGCTCTTCCCAGTCGTCGAGCTCGCCGACGACGTTCGCGCGCTTGCCGCGGATCGTGGACGTGGCGTGACCGAGGTTGCGGCGCAGCTGGGAGTCCGCGAGCGCGGCGCGGGCGGCCTTCGGGAACGGCTCGCTGCCGCGCAGGTGGCCGACCCCGCGGGGCGCGGGCATGCCGAGGAACGTGGTCACGACGCCTCCGTGGACGCGAGGATCTCCGCCAGGTGCACCGAACGGGTGCCGGTGCGCAGCCGGGACAGGCCGCCACCGATGTGGGTCAGGCACGACGCGTCGCCCGCCGTGGCGACCTCGGCGCCGGTCGCGAGGACGTTGCGCATCTTGTCCGCCAGCATCGCCGTGGACACGTCGGCGTTCTTGAGCGCGAACGTGCCGCCGAAGCCACAGCACTGGTCCGCGGCCGGCAGCTCGACCAGCGTCATCCCGCGCACGTTGCGCAGCAGCCGCAGCGGCTTGTCGTCCACCCGCAGCATCCGCAGCGAGTGGCAGGTCGGGTGGTAGGTCACGCGGTGCGGGTAGTAGGCGCCGACGTCCTCCACCCCCAGCACGTCGACCAGCAGTTCGGTCAGCTCGAACGTGCGCCCGGCCACGGACTCGGCGCGGGCGGCCAGCGCCGCGTCACCGGCGCCGCGCGCGACGTCCGCGTGCTGGTGGCGCACCGAGCCGACGCACGATCCGGACGGCGCGACGATCACGTCGTACGGCTCGAAGGTGGTGACGTGGTGGCGCACCAGCGGTTCGGCCTCGCGCCGGTAGCCGGTGTTGACGTGCATCTGTCCGCAGCAGGTCTGCGCGGCGGGGAAGACGACCTCGTGCCCCAGCCGTTCCAGCAACGCCACGGTGGCCCTGCCGACCTGCGGCGCCATCGCGTCCGCGAGGCAGGTGACGAACAAGGCGATCCGCACGGGCGCTCTCCTCGGGTCGGTGTGGTCAGACCACAGCATGATAGCTGTGTGGTCTGACCACAGATAGAGTGCGGGACGTGCGAACCCATGAACGCGTGCTGGCGTGGATCGAGGCCGAACTGGACGCGGGCCGCCTCACGCTGGGCGGGCGGCTGCCGGGGGAGCGGGTGCTGGCCGAGAACCTGGGCGTCTCCAGGCCGTCGGTGCGCGAGGCCGTGCGGGTGCTGGAGGCGCTCGGTGTCGTCCGCAGCGCGACAGGCTCGGGACCGACCGCGGGCGCGGTGCTCGTCGCGGACGCCGCCGCGGGCATCGGGGTGGCGCTGCGCCTGCACGTGGCGAGCCGGAGCGTCCCGGTGCGCGACGTCGTGACGTTGCGCGTGCTCGTCGAGAGCTGGGGCGTCCGGGAGGCGGCGGCAGCACCGGACGCGGACCTGCTGGCGAGGGCCGCCGAACTGCTGGATCGCATGGACGTGCCCGGCATCGGCGCCGAGGAGTTCCTGCGGCTCGACGGCGAGTTCCACGCCGTGCTCGCCGAGTCCGCCGGCAACGGACTCGTCACCGCCGTGATGTCCGGGGTGCGTGGAGCCGTGCTGGCCTACGTCCGGGCGGGTGCGGCCGGTCTGGGCGACTGGGCCTCGATGGCCGAACGTCTGAGGGGCGAGCACCGTGAGATCTTCGCCGCCGTGCGCGACGGACGGCCTGATGAGGCGGAACGGGCAGTGCGGTCGCACATCGAGGGCTTCTACCGCGATTCCGGGGTCACCTGACCACGCGGGCGAGGGCGGCGACGTCCGTCAGGTCGTCCATCGCCGCCCTCCCGTGTCAGGCGTGCACGCCGAACTCGTAGATGATCGGCTGGATGAGCGTGCGCGACGTGAAGTGGAGGCGCACCCGCGATCCGGTCACCGCGGGGAAGCTGATCTCCCGGTACTGGTCGAGCGGTGTCGAGCCGGTGAACGCGGTCTGCCAGGACGAGCCGTTCCAGTACTCGATCCGGAAGCCGGACGTGCGGGCGCCGTACTCCGAGAGCGAGACCTTGCTGAACGTCCGGTTGGCGCCGAAGTCCGCCTGCAGCCACTCACCGCGGTACCTGCCGT
This sequence comes from Lentzea sp. NPDC058450, assembly GCF_042721395.1. Lineage (NCBI taxonomy): Bacteria > Bacillati > Actinomycetota > Actinomycetes > Pseudonocardiales > Pseudonocardiaceae > Lentzea > Lentzea sp. NPDC058450. The sequence goes on along the minus strand of NZ_JBHXLO010000001.1, from coordinate 486,969 downwards.
CGGCCGCCTGCCAGTTGGTGGCGAGCGAACCGTCGAAGGCCTGCGCGGCCGCCTGCCCCGCCGCGTAGTTCGAACTGGAGCTGAACGACGCACCGGTGGTGAGCGTGGGGGAGAGCGTCGAGTGCACGCCCAGCTCGTACACGATCGGAGCCGTTCCCTCCCACGTCAGGAAGACCACCCGGACGCTGGTCGCCGTGACCGCCGGGAAGTGCACCGCGCGGAACTCCCCGAACGGAGTGTTCCCGGTGTACGCGGTGGACCAGCCGCTGCCGTTCCAGTACTCGACCCGGAACGTCCGCGTGCGGCTGCCGAACTCGGAGACCGTGACCTGGTTGAAGGTTCTCGGTGTGCCGAAGTTCGCCTCCAGCCACTGCGGGCCGGCGCAACCGCCGCACGCCTGCCAGTTCGTGCCGAGGTCGCCGTCCCCGCCCTTGGCCGCCGTCTGGTCGCCGTTGAAGGTGGAGCTGGCGGCCATGGTCGCCGTGCGGGCGAAGTTGGCGGGTGGGTCGAACGCGCCGAACTCGTAGATGATCGGGGCGTTCGCCGTGCCCGAGGTGAAGAAGAGCCTCAGCCTGCTCGTCGTCACGGCCGGGAACGAGATCGCCTTCGACTGACCCGTCGTGCCGAAACCGCCGGTGCCGGTGTACGCGGTGGCCCAGGCGCTGCCGGTCCAGTACTCGACGCGGTAGCCGGTGGTGCGGTTGTCGTACTCCGACACCGTCACCTGGCTGACCGTCCGGTTCCCGCCGAAGTTCGCCTCCAGCCACTGGCCCGACCAACAGCCGTTGCAGGCCTGCCAGTTCGTGCCGGCGTCACCGTCGAACGCGCGGGCAGCACCCTGGTTCGCGTCCCACTGCGAGCTGGCGCTGTAGGTCGCGCCCTGGGTGAGTCCGCGGCGCGCGGGGTAGGTCTCGGTCATCACCGAGCTCGCGGTGCGCCCTGCCGAGGTCGCCTGGGCCCTCACCGTCACGGCCGTCGTGCCCGCGATGGTGATCGGTCCGGTGTAGACGGTGCTGGACCCGGTCGGCGTCGAACCGTCGACGGTGTACCGGATCGTGGCGCCGCCGGTCTCCGTCGTCAGCCTGACCTGGGCGGAGCCGTTCAGGTCGGTCGCGGCGAGAGACGCGGTGGGAGCACCGGTCACCGACGCCCGCGCACCCTGTTTCGTGACGCGCAGGACCCAGTCCGAGTCTCCCGGCTTGGGCGGAATCGTCCAGGCGCCGCCGCTGGAGACGACGGTGTTGCTGATCGTCTGGTACGAGCCGGTGCGGGGGTCGAACCACACCGCGCGGTAGTGCGCGTTGTCGTCCATCTGGCGCAGGACACCGGTCTCGGTGCTGGTGTTGGCGAAGAGGGCGACGTAGTTGTTGTTGCCGTTCGACGACAGGTAACCACCCGCGCCGACGGTGCCCCAGGCCGCGTCGTCGAACCGCGGGGTCTGCAGCCACCAGTCGAAGGACTTGTAGAAGTTCTTGAAGTGCGTGAGCCGTGGTCCGGTCGGGGTGTTGGCGCCGTCGTACCACCAGGAGTAGCCGTCCTGGTTGATCAGGTAGTCGGTGCCGGCGTCGAGAGGCTGGCCGGGAGCGGAGTAGATGTCGTTCCAGACGCCGTTGACACCGAAGCCGTAGCCGAAGTAGCCGAGCTGGAAGGCCTTGTACCCCGCGCTGAGCGCCATGTTGTGGTCGGCGCTGAACACCAGGTCCTCGTACGAGGTCTCGTAGGCCAGCGCGGGTTTCGCGGGGGCGACGTCCCAGTACCGCTTGGCGATCGTCTTGTTCCAGTTGCCCTTGTCGATGATCTGGGCCGCGAACCCGGTGTGCCACGGGCGTCCGGCGAAGGTGGAGTCCGGCACGTTGGTGGACCCGGTGTGCTCCTGGTGCGGCATCAGCGGGTGCTGGTAGGCGTCGGTGGCCGCGATCGTGTCACCCACGGCGTACCACTTGGAGAGCGTCGTGCTGTTGTAGGTGTTGTAGTGGTTCTTGTCGATCTCCTGCGCGAGTGTCCACACCGACGGGTACGCGCCGAACCGCGCGACCCAGTAGCGGGCCATGGCGGCCATGAACGCGTCGGTGAAGACCGGGAAGTTCGCCGGGTCCCTGGCCCAGGTGATCTGGGCGTTGGCGTGCAGCAGTCCCTTGTCCGCGACGTAGGCGAACTTGCGGTCCAGGTTGGCGAAACCGGGCAGGTCCGCCGCGCTGAACCCGTTCGTCAGGTCCGCGACCGGTTCCTCGTCCGGACCGGTGTGCGTGCCGCCGTGCGGCTGCCAGATCGGTTCGGACTGGAAGACGGTGAAGCCCTGCTCGACGCGTTTGTCCACTGTGTACTTGAACTGCGAGGCGACGCCGGGCGCGTTCGAGGTGGAGAACCGCTCGTGCGGCATGATCCAGTGGGTGTCGCCGAGCCAGAAGAACGGCGTGCCGTCGGCGTAGGTCAGGTGGTGGCCGTCCGCGCTCTTCTTCAGGAACCCGCGCTGGTAGATCTCCAGCGAGCCCGCGTAGGGCACCGCGTCGACCGTGCGGACCACGTTGTGCAGCCCCGAGTCGGCGGTGTTCGACGCGGAGGTGGTCATGGTCCAGAGGCCGGTCCTGGTCGGCGCGAACCGCACCTTCCAGGTGTTCCCGCCGTCCCAGAACGCGGGGCGGGTGAGGACCGTGCCGCCCGGACCGGCGAAGGTGGCGTTGACCTGGACCCCGGTCAGCGGGTCGGCGTAGGCCTGCGCGGCGGTGAGCACGAGCTCACCGCTGCGCCAGCGTTCGACCGTGATGTCAGCCGCTCGCGCGGGCGAGGCGACCGCGACGAGCATCGACGCCAGCACCCCGAGGGTGAGCAAGAAGGCGCTGCGTCGTCTGCGTAAGAAGGTTCTCGGTGGTGCAGCTGACATCGTTGTCCGCCTTACTGTTCCGAAGGATTAGTTCTTCTCCGCGGGGCCGAACACCTCGTGGATCGCTTGCAGGTACGCCAGCCCCCGATCACGGTCGGGCAGCAGTGCGGAGCCCTCCGTCCACTCGTTCCAGGCGTTCACGGTGACGAGCGGGTGATCGACCGGGTGCTCTTCGAGGAACTCCTTGGCCTGCTCCAGCCCCCAGCGGAACTCGTCCGGCGTGCCGTCCCAGACCGGGGTCCACGGGTACGTGCCGTTGCTGAACTCCTCCGCCTTCGAGGTGCGCGGTGAGGAGTCCCAGCCCACCGTGACGTTCGGGTAGACCGGGACGTCCAGCGCCTTCGCCGAGCGCCGGTAGTCCTCGAACGCGTCGCGACCCACCGAGAGCCAGTCGCCCTGCGGGAAGTCCGACCGCAGCGTGTCGCTGTGGTGGATCCAGACGTAGGACGAGGCCGACAGGAAACCGAGCTGGTCGATCAGGTCGAACGGTTCGGGCAGCATCGTCGCCGCGGGAAGCACGCCGAACCCCCAGAGGACGGCGTCGACGTGCAGTCCGGGGTGGCCCGCCGCGATGGTCTTGTCCCGGAAGCTCCGCAACGCCTCGGCGGTGGCCTCCAGCGAGCCGAGTCCGGACACCAGCCGTCCGACCTCGTAGAGCGAGAACCACGGCTTGCCGTCGACCTTCAGGTAGTTCGGGCGCGAGAAGTAGTGCTCGACGACGTGGTCGGTCATCCGCTCGAACTGCTCGCGGTCGATCTCGCCGCGCTTGAGCGTCGGCTGGCTGTCCTTCCGCGCGGCGGGGAAGATGTTCGTCAGCTCGTGGTTGGCCCACATGATCGCGAACTCGACGTCGGTGTTGCGCTCGCTGCCGAGGAAACCCTCGTCCAGCGCGCGCTGGAGGAACGGGCCGTCGTCGTACCAGTAGTAGTCGAAGATGAACCCGTCGACCCCGTGCTCGGTCGCGAGCGGGATCTGGACGTCGAACGTGCGCGGGTCGGCGTCGTCCTGGTAGCCGAGGGCGGGGACCCTGGGCTGGCGATGACCGGGGAACCGCGGGGTCGCGGTCTTCAGCAGCTCCCACTCCTCCCAGTCCGTTCCGAACCACTGGGCGTTGCGGGAGTCCTTGTGCCAGCTGGGGAAGTAGTAGGCGAGGATCTTGGGTCGGGTGGTCACGCGCCGGCGGTCCTTTCCTGCACGTCGCCGTCACCGGCGCCGTAGACGATGAGCTTGACGAGTTCGTCGATCGAGGTGTCCTCCTTGCGCCGGACGGCCGCGGCACGGCCGAGCCGCATGACCAGGAAGCGGTCGGCGACGGGCCAGATCTGCTGGAGGTTGTGGCTGATGACCAGCACGCTGGTGCCGGAGTCCCGCAGCTGCGCCGCGATCTCCATGACCTTGGCGGACTCGGTGACACCGAGCGCCGCGGTGGGTTCGTCCATGATCACGACGCCGGCGCCCTGCACCAGCGCGCGGGCGATCGCGACCACCTGCCGTTGCCCGCCGGAGAGCATGCCGACGTTGACCTTGACCGAGGGCAGCTTCAGCGAGAACCGGTCGATCGCGGCGCGGGCCTCGGCGTAGATCCGCTTCCGGTCGACGAAGAGTCCCTTCGTGAACTCCTTGCCCAGGAACAGGTTCGAGGCGACGTCGCGCGTGTCGACCAGCGCCAGGTCCTGGTACACGGTGGCGATCCCCGCCTTGGTGGCGTCCGCCGGTTTGCGGAACTCCACCTGCTCGCCCGCGACCCGCAGGCTGCCGCTGTCCACGTCGTACACACCGGACAGCGTCTTGATCAAGGTCGACTTGCCCGCCCCGTTGTCGCCGATGATCGCGAGCACCTCACCGGGGTAGGCGTCGAACGACACGTCGTTGAGGGCGGTCACGTGGCCGAAGGTCTTGGAGATGTTGCGCGCGGACAGTGCCGGGACGCGCTTCGATGCCGTCATCGTGCCGACTTCCTGAGTGAGACGGAGGCCAGCACCACGGCCAGCACGAAGATCACTCCGCGCGCCAGGTACTGGTAGTAGGGCTCGACCTGCATCAGAACCAGGCCGTTGAGCAGGACGCCGACCAGCAGGACGCCGACGAGGGCGCGCTCGAACTTGCCCACGCCGCCGCTGATCCCGAAACCGGCGAGCAGGACCGCGGCGAGCACCTGGAACGCCAGCGCGTCACCGGAACCGGGGAACGCGCTGCCTCCCTGGCCGGTGCTGATGAGCCCACCGAGCGCGGCCAGGCCTCCACTGAGGACGAAGAGACCGAGGCAGATCTTGTTGACGTTGATGCCCGCTCGCAGCGCGGCGCTCGGGTTCGCGCCGACCGCGTAGATGTGCCAGCCGAGCCGCATGCGGTTGAACACGATCCAGCCGGCCGCGAACACGACGGCGAGGATGATCACCGGTACCGGGATGCCGAGCGGGCGGGCGTTGACGATCTCGCCCAGCGTGCCGCCGGTGAGCGGAATCGGCTGCCCCTCGGCGAGGATCAGCCCGAGCCCGGTGATCAACGTCGACATCGCGAGCGTCGCGATCAACGAGTTGATCGACACCAGGATCACCAGCAGCCCGCTGAGGAGACCGGTGAGCATGCCGACGGCGAGGGAGACCAGCGCCGCCAGGAACCACGGCAGTCCCGCCTGTTCCTGCAGGACGGCGAAGACGACACCGCTCATGCCGACCGTGGCGCCGATGGAGATGTCGACCTGGCCCGCGATCAGCGCCGCGGTGAAGCCCGCGGCGAGGATCCCGGTGACCGCGATCGCCATCGCGATGTTGAACAGGTTGCGGGTGCTGAGGAAGTACGGCGAGGCGATCGAGAAGTAGACGACCAGGCTGACGAGCGCGGCGTAGAGCCCGTAGTCGAGCATGAGGGTGAGCAGCCGTCGTTTCCGCATCGCGCGGTCGATGGCTTCGGAGGTCTGCTGCCCCGGTGCCGTGATGGTGACGCTCATGAAAGATTCCCTTGGCACGTTAGTCGTTGGGGTACAACATGTTGACGTTGTCGAACGTCAGGAAGCGCTCGGCGACGTAGGGTTCGAACTTCTTGCCCTGCTGCACGGCGATCGCCGCCTCGACCCAGTTCCACCCCTGCGCGTACGGGTTGAAGTCGACGGCGCCGACGAACGTGTCGCGCAGCGCGCGGTCGCGCAGCGCGGCCCGGCCGGACGGGTCGCCGCCGAGGCTCACCACGAGTCCGTCCTTCAGGCGACCGGCCTTGCTCAACGCGTTGAGAGCGCCGACCGCTCCGCCGTCGCCGTAACCGAGCACGACCACCTTCGAGTTGGGGTGTGCGGTGAGGAAGTCGGTGATGACCGCTTCCTCTGCCGCGGCGGACCCGTCTGCCGGTGAGACGTTCTGCAGCTTGTCGTCCTTCAGACCGAGTTCCTGCTTCACGACCTCACCGCCCTTGCGCACACGGGCATCGCACGGTGCGCAGTTCGAGACGCTGGCGCCGAGGTAGACCACGTCGGCGCCGGCCCAGTCGGCCGCGAGCCGCTCCTTCGCCTTCTTGGCCAGGGCTTCCGCGCCGATCCGGCCGACGTCGACGTTGTTCACGCCGAACCAGTCGAACGTCTCCCCGGAGCCGGGCTCCTGGTCGATGAGCAACGGCTTCATGTTGTTCTTGCGCACGGCATCGAGGAAGCCCGGCGTGCCGGCGCCCGCTCCGGTGCCGACCACGGTCGGGTTGCGCACGGCGATCGTCTCGAACGCGCTGGCGCTCTTCGGGTAGTCGAGCGCGAGGTCGGACTCCACGAGCGTGACGCCGCCGTAGAAGTCGGCGGCCGCCTTCATCCCGTTCTTCCACTCGACGAAGGTCGGAATGGACAGTCCCGGGTTGAGGAACGCGAAGGTGTACCCGTCGCGCTTCTTCGGCACGGCGAACACCGGCTCGACCCGCTTCTCGGTGGCGGCGCGCACCTCGTCGGCGGTGAAGTCGCCTTCACCCTTGTCGACCGAGGCCGGGCCGGTCGCGGAACCGCACGCGCTGGTGACCAGCGCGGCGACGGCGAGCAACACGCCGATGGTGGTACGTGCGTTGTGGCGGAGGGACATGGGAGGTACTCCGATGCGTCGGTGAGTCGGACGTACTGAAGCTGGCGGGAAGCCCCGGCGGGCGCTCGGTGAACCGGTTCACCGATGCGCGGATGTTAGGCAGCTCACAGCTGTGAGGTCAAGCGGCCGCGCGGGAAAAAGTGTGTCTCGAACGATCCGGTCAGCGCTGCGAAGCAGGCGCGGCCGACGACTCGCGCACCCTGAGCGCAGGCGAGAACCACTCGTGCACGGGGTGCGCATCCGTTGCGGCGAAAGCGATTTCCGCGGCCCGCCGCCCGAGCTCGTACTGCGGCTGGTTGACTGTCGTGAGTGGAACGGGCGCGGCGACGGCGCTGTCGATGTCGTCGTAGCCGATGATCGTCAGATCCTCGGGCACGCGCACGCCGTGGCGGATCGCCTCGGACTCCATCGCGAGCGCCAGCAGGTCGTTGGCGCAGATGACCGCGGTCGGCCGCGGGGAGAGCGCGAGCACCTGCGCCGCGCCCAGCGAACGCAGGGCGGGGGAGTGACCGGGCGCGTCGACCCTGCGCAGGGACGACACCTTGATCCGGCGCCTCTTGAGGCTGTCCCGGCACCCCTGGACGCGGTCCCTTATCTGAGGCTCGGCCGCCGGCCCGCCGAAGTAGACGATGTCGCGATGGCCGAGGTCGAGCGCGTGGTCCATGGCGATCGACCCGCCGAGCCGGTCGTCGACGGACACGCTGGAGAACGCCGCATCACCGCTGGCTCCACCCAGCGTGACCACCTGGACACCAGACCTGCGCAACGTCCGGAGCAACTCGTCGGAGGTGCCGGACGGCACGGCGATCGCAGCCCGAACCCGCATCTCCGTGAGCGCCTTCGCGTAATGCTCCTCCCGAGCCCGCTCGCCCAGCGTGTTGCAGGAGACGACGACATGCCCGGTGCGGATCGCGACGTCCTCGATGCCACGCGCGACCTCGGTGAAGAACGGGTTGGCGCCGTCCGGGACGATGAACGCCACCACGTGGCTGCGGGCCCCGCGCATCACGCGCACCGCGGAGTTCGGGACGAAGCCGAGCTCGGAGATCGCGTCCTCGATGCGCTTGCGCGTGGCCTCGGCGATCGGCTTGTTGTCGTTGAGGTAGTTGGAGATCGTGCCGAGCGAGACGCCGGCCCTGCTCGCGACGTCGCGGATGGTGGCGGTGGAAGTCACGTGGTGGCCGCCCTTCATCCCGTCGTCGGGCCCGATCCCGGAGACCGGCGAAGTGTAACCGCCTGCGCGATCACGAGGGTGTCGTGCCGGACGTTCGCGGAGATCGGGTCTCTTCAGTCCGCTGTCCGTGCGCCCGCGCCGCTCAGACGTGGAGGTGAACCGGTTCAGTCTACCGGTGTCCGGATACCCCGCACGAACGCGATCATGGAACGCTGGGCGAAGACCCTTCGGGCCTACGACACGCTCGCTCCGCGCGAGTACGAGCGGCACTACAACGAGCACGCACCCACCGATCACTTGCCTCCGCGAGGGGGAACTGCTCAGGCGGTTGAGCCAGGAACAGGTGGCCCAGGCGTGTCGGCGTCGAAGTCGTCGGTGGTCGCCGGGTCGGGGCCGTCCCACCAACCTGCCGCGACGACCAGGACCATGCATCCGGCTGCGAGGATCAGACCGAGTTCGCCGACGATCCCGCGTTCGGGTGGAAAACCGAGGGTCCAGCCGAGGGAGGGTCCGAGAAACGCCAGACCGGTCAGCACGGCGGCCGCGGCCACCACCGCCGCACGTGATCGGCGCACCGCTCCCTGCACCATCGTGAGACCGATGCCGATTCCGATGAGACACAGCGCGAACACCAGTGCGGGAACGGTCGACTTACCAGAGTTGAAGTTGACGAACGCCATCACGCCGTAGATCGGGACGGCCGCCACGAGGAGAAAGACGAGTGGCAGCACCACGACGAGCACCTGTCCGAGCCGCGCGCGAGCCCGGCACACCGCGACCGACATGCCGATCAGCAGGGCGAGCAGAGTGATCATTCCGGCATCCCTCACTTCGTCGCCGATCACCTGGCCGAACCCCGTGAGCGGTGCGGGACGGAACTTCAGCCCGGTCGCCGCGATCACGACCGGCACGCGTCGCCACGCGCCGTCGGCACCGCGAACCGCCAGCCCTTCGACGCCGTTGGCCACGATCACCTCGTGTCCACGCGGGACGGCACGGACCTGGACATCCACACTGGCCAGTTCGGACGCGCGTTCGACCCCGCCGGGGAACGGGTGATGGCGCTTGACGAACGGCCACCGGGCGGCTGGCACCTCCCAGGCGGTGTGCCAGGTCTGACCGGCGTCGGTCGTTTCGTCGACGCCGAGCAGCCGGCCGCCGAGCGGCGGCGGTTCAACGCCGAACAACCCGCCGCCGCGTGGTTGAACGGAGCCGAGGTCGAGGTCACCGCCGTGCACCCGGTAGCAGTGTGCGGTGTCATCAGGCACGCAGGCTTTGAACTGCTGACGCTCCGACAACTGCCCGAGCGGCGGCTCCGGCAGCGGCGTCCAGTCGCCGACACCGGAGCCGGAACCGTAGAGCCGCCCGTCCACCTCGATGACCACCTGCTCGCCCATGACCTGCACGGAGTCCACCGACGGTATCTCCGTGCCGGGCGCGGACGTCGCGGCGATCGCCAACACAGCGAACGGCATCGCGAGCACCATCCGCAACCGGTGAGCCGGTCGGTCCGGCAGCGGCGGAGCCACCGCAGACAGTCGCCAGGCCCACCAGGCAAGGCCCAGCGCGGGTAGCGCGATCAGATCACCTGCGTCGGCCAGAACGACCGAAGGCCCGTTGACGACAGACCACGCCGCCGACGCCACCTCGGCTCCCGTGCTGGTCAGCTTGACCCACGCGAATCCGGCTCCCGTCAGCAGCGTCGCCGCCGCGGCACCGACCTGGCCGGCGCGGAACAGGCCGAACAACAAACCCAGGACCGGCGGCGCCACCACCAGCCCGGCGACGTCACTGAGCTTGCCGGTGACGAGGCCCGGCCACGCCTGTTTGAACACGTGGTCGTTGAGCAACAGGACCGCGGTGGCCCCGACGGTCAGCGGATGAGCCACCCAGCGCAGGAAAACCCCAGCTCGCATCAGGCCAGCCTGAGCTGCCGTGATCACGGCAACGACTCGGCCCGGCCCCAGATCGGCCTAGCGCGGGTGGCGAGGTCGCGGAACCGCTTGAGCCGGCTGAAGCATCGTCGGACCATGTTGCGCTGCTTGTACAACTGGGCGTCGAACGCTGGTGCGGCAACCTCACCGCCCTCTGCGCCGCCCGGAAAGCCATCGCAGCTCTGAACAGTGATGTTCTTCCGGCCGCGAGCATGTTCGGGTGATCGTTTCGCTGGTGTACAAGATGGTCTGCAAGGTGCTGGCTGTTCCGATGGTCCTGGTTCGCCGCGCTGTCGTCGTTGGTCTGCTCGGAGGCGTTGGCATCGCGCTCGTCTCCTGGCCATGGACGCAGATCGTCCCGGCACGGCCGGAACGAGCTGACTGACCGGCGCGTGCCAGCCCGGTGCCGGCGGCAGACCCTGCGCGGACGTAGTTTTCGGCACGCACAGGGCCACGTCGAGGTGGCCGCGGGTGGCGGGGTCGAAGGAGCCCGGAAACACGGGACGCACGCTCACCGATGCCAGTGACGGCAACGGCTTCCGGGCGACCGGCTAGCGTTGCCGACCATGACCGACCGCGCCGACGTGCCACCCGAGGTGCTGGCCGCCCTGCGCGGCATCTGCGCCGGCCTGCCCGAGAGTTACGAGGAACCGGCCTGGGTCGGCACGAGATGGCGTATCCGCCAACGCACTGTCCTGCACGTCTTCACCGCACATCCCGGCAGTACCGGCGCGTTCAGCCGTGCCGCCGAACTGACCGAGCCCGCGGTGGTCATGACGTTCCGGGCACAGGCCGAGGAGTTCGACTCGCTGGTCGGTGCCGGCTACCCGTTCTTCCGCGCCGCTTGGGGAACCCAGGTCGTCGGCATGATCATCGAACCTGACGCCGACTGGACCGAGATCAAGGAGCTGCTGACCGAGAGCTACCGCGAGCTCGCCCCGGCGAAGCTCGCGCGCCTCCTCCCGTGAACAGCGGTCGAAGTCTTCCAGCTGCCAGGCACACCGTCTCGGTGGAGTCCTTCATTGGGTATCAGCATGCCGCTTGACCTGTACGGACGTGATTTTCGGCACGCACAGCGTCGGCGCGGGGCGTCCATCGACCGCAGCAGCGATCAAGGCGCCCGTACTCCGACTCGCAGGAGAGAATCCGCGGTGGGGAGGTCCTGAACCGCGCGGGCATCGATCCAGCGCCGCGGCGATGTGGTCCGACCTGGCGCGGTTTCTGACTGCGCAGGCTGAGGGGATCATCGCGGCGGACTTCTTCCACATCGACACCGTGCTCGGAGTACGCCTGCACGCGCTGGCGTTTCTCGAACACGTCCTCATCATGGGAGAAGGCCACGCGCGTCAAGTACTTGCGGCATACCAGAAGCACTACAACGAGCACCGGCCTCACCAGGCCCGCGACCGGCGACCGCCAGACGTCCAAGAGCACACCGGAGCGGCGCACGATCCTGACGTCTCTGCCGTCGACCCGTCCGCACGTGGATCCTCGGTGGGGTGATCAAAGAAGACCGACATGCAGCTTGAGCTGCAGCGACCACTTTCCGAGCGGCACAGGCGCGGGTGTGCGCGTTGACGTACGTCTGCACGGACACTGACGTTCACCTCATCCCGGCGGGGCACGAGGCCATCGGCGAGGCCGTCCTGGCCGCCGTGGTTACTGATTCGGCTGGTTTGCCGCGTACTCCGCCCGGTTCCACAGCGCGAAGTAGAGGACGTCGGTCCACCAGCTGAGGCCGATCGGGTTCTCTGTCCTGTCATCACGGGTGTTGTCGAAGTCGTCGTTCAGCACGAGCCCGTGGAACGCGTCCAGCGGCGGCGCCGACCGCTGGGCCGCCGCCGCGGCGAGCACGGCCCCGGCCGCTGCCGCGTCGTCGGGCAGCGCGTCGATGGCCTCGCCTGCCGCCCGGCACAGGTCGAGGTGGCTCTCGATGAGCGCCCGCAACTCGTCCTCGCCGCTCTCGATCATGGTGTCGAGTTCGATGGTCTCGAGCAGGACGTACCGGTCGCGGTGCGTGTCGAGGAACCGCTCCGCCTCGGCGAGCCCAGCGTGCAGGCCCTCGGCGTCGCTCACGGCGCGCACGGCGGCGGCGAACTTCGTCAGCCGCGCGAACCCGGCGTCGAACTCACCGCTGATGGCGTACAGCTTGGTCCTGCTCTCCGTGGGCTCGCCGTCGAACCCGTCGGCGATCAGGGACGCGCACAGCCGGGGATCGCCGGACAGGAGCACCAAGAAGGAGAACGGGATGGCGTAGGGCCATTCCGACAACCCGGAGATCGTCTCCGGCCGATCCTCATAGGACTCCGGCCGGTTTCCGGTGCTGTACAGGTACGAACGGTTCGCCATGACCGGATCCTATGACGGGGCTAGACCTGGGAAAGGCAGATGGTCCGCTTCGGCTGCGGGTAGACGCGGGCGTTATCCGCTTCCCCCGCCCCGCAGGAACTGGCCCTTGAGGCTGGCAGGCTTCATTGTTCGAGTAGTTGATATTCCGCGGAACCGAGCGCGATCGCCCTGCGGCGCAGGGGAGTCAGATGCTGGACCATGGCCAGAACCCTAGGGATCCCACGGCTGCACAACGATCAGGTCACTCCGCTGATCCTTGCTGGTGCCAGCCCTGCCTCAGCAGCCGTCCTCGGCGCTCGTGGGGGCGTGGCCTCGCAGCCCGACGCCGTTGAGATAGGTGATCCTGGCTCGGCCGGAGGCGTAGTCGGCGTTCGGTGCATCGTCGAGACTGAACGCGATTGAGCCATCCGGGCCGTTGACGATCACGCCGTTGCTGCCCTGACCGAAGTCATGGTCGAGGCGCTCCTCGATCTGATGGCCGGCGAAGGCGGTGCGCAGCTCACCTAGGGTGGAGTTGACGCGAATGTTGCCGACCTGAGTGTGCAGGGCCTTGACCCCCGCGGAGTTGTTGATCGCCAGGACGCGGCCGGTCGACGACTCGACGCTGAAGCCGAGCGGCTGGCCCTCGCGGGCGTAGCGGACGCAGACGGCGTTCGGGCCCTCGTACTGGTTGCCCTTGTTGACGTAACCGCGTGCGCGAAGATCTGTGGCGGTGAGGGCGAGGGTGAACTCGCCGATGCCGTCGAACCGGACCTCCGACGTGTCGACGAACGGCGGAGGCATCGCCTTGATCACCTCGACGATCTGGTCGGTCGTCTTGGGGTCTGCTGGCTGCTTCTTGTGTCCGCACGAGGCGATGAACATCGCTGCGAGCGCCAGACCCATCACCGTCGGCGTCTGGCTGCCTCGTTGGAGGTCCTGCATGGTGAGGAAGTCGAACGCCACGGTGGGCGCGAAAGTCGCCAGGGCGGCGGTCTCGTGGAGCTTGGCGAAGTCGGCCCGGCACGGTTGGGTGCGCGATCGCACCGTTGCGCGGCCGGGCGGGCTGGCGCCACCTTCGCCGGATGTCGCGTATCCGTGTGCGGAGGTCACGGGCACGATCCCGTCGGTCGACAGCGGAAGCGAGTACATCGTGAACCCGAACAACGAGCGGTCCACGGTGATGTCCCCGGCGAGCTGGGTCACCGTCACCCCGGCTGGCAGGTAGGGCGGCAGCGGACCGCAGTCTCCCAGCAGCGGCGCCCCCTTCTCGTGCCAGGCGAGGCAAAACCCACCGCTCGCGCCAGGTGGTTCCTCCTTGCCGAGGAGGGTGAGGGCCTTCTCGTAGAGCGGAGCGACGTCCGGTCCACCCCACGGCGACCCCAGGTGCGGTGTGCCGAGTGTGATCACTTCCAGCACCGTGCCAGCCGGTATCTGGCTCATCGCGTAGCGCAGTGCGAGACCGCCCATGGAGTGCGCGACAACGACTACTTTGCCGTCGCCCTTTGCGTTCTTGTGGGCTTCTGCCACCTTCTTGATGTAGACGGCGAGGCAAGGTGCGATGTGCGCGTCCGACGCCCAATGCAACGACCAAGGACCGTAGTCGAACGTGAACGTGCTGACCCGGTTGCCGAGTTTCTCCTGCAGAATCGTCGCCGTCTCCGTCATTCGCCCACCGGTCCACCCATGCACCAGCACGACCGGGCGTCGCGATGCCGAGAGGTCCGTGTGCTCCAGACTCGGCGGGGTGCCGGCGCAGCTTTCCTCCGCTGTGAGCTGCGCTCGTGCCGGAACGGCAGGGGACACCGCCAGCAGGAGCGCCAGGACGTACGCTGTCGGCTTGCGCACGCGTGTTGTCATGGCGTGGCCTCTGTCCAGCTGATCCGCCACTGGCCGTCGACCGCGACGAGCGCCACCGTCCACACCGCCGCGGCCGGTCCGTTCGTGCGTGCGGTCATCCGAGCTGTGCCGTCCCCCTCCACGCGGAAGGTCGCGATGTCGAGCTCCATCGACGAGATCGACGCCAGCTGACCCGCCACAGCAGGGTCGAGCGCTTGTTGCGGTGAGATGGCGATCGCTTGCCGCAACCGCTCTTCCGACCCGCTCGTGAGGTTCGCGGCCATCGCCGTCGCCTGCTCCTTCGTCAGGGGAGGAGGAACGTACGTGCTCGGTGGCGCGGTGGTCGACGACGACGTCGTCGCGTCGGTCACCGAGCCGCTGCCGCGCAACAGGAACGCGATGGCCGCGCCGATGACCACCAGCACGACCGTGAACGTCACGACCAGCGTGCGACGAGTCATGGCTACTTCCTTGTGAGCGCGCGGTTCCGCCCGCATCGTCTTCTGTCGACGCGCGGCTGCCGGACCGGCGTTTCCCCTATCGGTGGCCCGAGTTCGGTTGTGACCGTTCCAGCCGAGGTTCACTCGGCTGGCTTAACGGGACCACCTGTGTAACGAGCGCGTGTTGGGGTGCAATAAGAAAGGGCCGATGTCCGAGGAACGGAGCGTCGCCGTGGCGGCAACCATGAGGCGGATCGAACGCCTTGCAGGTTCATTATGACGACCGGTGTCTTGAAATTCGTCCCGCACAACTAATGTTGAAAACAGTGGAAACTGCTCGTCGCACAGTTCAGCCGACACTCGCTTTGGAATGGTATGCTGAGGTAGAAGTGGTCGAAATATGAATTACCCCACGGGATTTTGATAAATCCGGTGGGGTAAGAGAATGTCCGAGACTTGAGTCCCCGAATGCGGCAAGCTTGCGCAGTTTGTGTGCTCATGCGCTATTGGATAGCTCGAATCCAGTGTGGAGGGCCAGTCGACGCGATTTCGATCTTTCGCCGCCAAGTTCTGTTGATCGGGGTCGAGAACTTTCGCGGCGAACTGTTGGATCGCAGGCAGATCTGGCGTGCGCGGCTTGTCCGCTGGGGCCGTGTGGCGGTGACGCCCCAGGTTGCACGGCCAGAGGCAGATCAGGACATCGCCGCCGTCCGCTCGGACCGGTCAGCCGACCACCAGGCCCGACGCGGGCGAAGCGTCCAGCTGGAACGCCGACCCCGCGTGCTTCCGCGTGTCGCTGCGGTACCTGCCGGGCGTGCGTCCGAACACGCGGGTGAAGGCGCGGGTGAACGCGGGAACCGATCCGTAGCCAACCGCCTCGGCGATGGTCTCGAGTGAGTCGTGGCTGTCGCGCAGTTGGACGGCGGCCAGTTCCATGCGCCAGTTCGCGAGGTAGGCGGCAGGGGTGTGCCCGGTGGCGGCGGGGAAACGGCGGGCGAGGGTCGCCCGGGAGACCGAGATGGCCTTCGCGAGCGTGGCCGTCGTCCAGGGGACGGCCGGGTTCGCGTGCAGGTGTCGCAGGGCCTTGCCGATGACGGGGTCGTAGAGGGCGCCGAGCCACGTGCCGAAGCACTCGGGAGGGTTGGCCGCGAGCCACGTGCGGAGCATCTGCACCAGCATGATGTCGATCAGGCTCCTCAGCACGGCCGAGGTCGCGAGTTGGGGTTCGGCGAGTTCGCGGGCGAGCATGCGCACCGCGTCGGCCAGACCTGGGGTTCCCGTCTCCGTGCGCACGTGCACGAGACCGGGCAACAGGGCGAGGACCTGGGTGAGTGCCGCCGGGTCGGAGTCGTAGTGGATGGTCACGATTCGTGTGGTCGCGGGCTTTGCGCCGAGGGTGATCACTTCACCGGTGCCGCGTCCGCGCGCGATCACGTGCTCGCAGCGGCGGTGCGCGGTGTCCGGCGCGGGGTCGTTGGTGAGGCCGTGCGGGGTGTCGCCGGGCAGCAGGACCACGTCGCCGGTGGCCAGTTCCACCGGTTCGCGGCCGGCCACCGCGAGCCAGGCGCTGCCCGCGGTCACGGCGTGCAGGGCCGTGCCGGGGTAGTCCTCGAGCGCGACCGCCCACCGGCCGCCGGCCTCGACGCGGGTGCTCAGGACGCCTTTGACGCCGGACATCGCCAGTGCGTCCGCCAACGGATCCACAGGACGAAGCTAGCACCAGACCCGCCGCGATGACTCAGATAATCAATTTTCTGAGATTGAAAGCGATGGTTTGCCTCAGGACGCGCTACATACGGTGGGTGGCACAGACAGTCTGAGGAGAAGGAACCACCATGGACTACAGCAGTTGGGCGGGTCTCGGGGTCACCGTGGACGGCGGTGTGGCCGTCGTGTCGCTCGACCACCCGCCGCTGAACCTGATGGACGGCGTGTTGCTGCCGTCGTTGCGCGGGTTCGTGCACCAGGTGCGCGCCGACGCGGAGGTGCGCGTCATCGTGTTCCAGAGCGCCGACCCTGAGTTCTTCAGCGCCCACGGTGACATGGCCTACCTCACCGACCCGGACGCCTTGCCCGCCGCCACCCGCGCCGCCGTCGAGGCCGCGCCGGGAGCTGTGATCCCGGAGGGGATGAACGTGTTGCAGGCGCTGGGCGTGGAGGTTCGCGAGCTCCCGCAGATCACCATCGGCAAGATCGCCGGCTTTGCCCGCGGCGCGGGCAACGAGTTCCTGCTGTCCCTCGACATGCGGTTCGCCGCGATCGGCAGGTCCGGTCAAGCCCAGCCCGAAGCTTCCCTGGCGATCCTCCCCGGTGGCGGTGGCACGGTGCACCTCGCCCGGCTGCTCGGTCCGGCGCGGGCCCTGGAGCTGCTCGTCGGCGGCGGGCTCGTCGGCGCCGAGGTGGCGGAGCGCTACGGCCTGGTGAACCGGGCGCTGCCCGCCGACGAGATCGACTCGTTCGTCGACGCCCTGGCCTGCCGGATGGCACGGGTCCGTCCCGAGGTCGTCGCCGCGATCAAGGCGACGGTGCGTGCCGCGGTCCCGCCGCCCTCGGCCGAGCCCTACGTGGTCGAGAACGGCTTCCTGTACTCGCTCTTCACCGAGGACATGGTCGCGGGGGCGCACGAGCAGTTGGCCGCCGGTGTGCAGACCCGCGAGGGCGAGCGGGACCTCGAAGGGCTGCTCGACCGGCTCGCGGTGAGCACTGGCCGGTAGCCCGCGGCGGCGGGGCCGGGAGGCTGGCCGGCGTGCCGGGCCTAGTTCCGCAGGCGCACCAGCATCTTCCCGGTGTTGGCCCCGCCGAGCACGCCCAGGAACGCCTCCGCGACGGCGCCGATCCCGTCCACCACCGTCTCCTCCGCGTGCACCGCACCGCTGCGGACGTGCGGAACCAGGAAGCGTTCGAAACGCTCCCGCGCGTCGAGGTGCTCGCGGACCAGGAACCCCTCGACGCGCAGCGACTTGAACATGACGTCGGCCAGGTTGTGCGGCGCGGCCGGGGGAGCCGAGCTGTACTGGGCGATCGCGCCGGACCAGGCGACCCGGCCGTGCGGGCGCAACGCGTCGATGGCGGCGGCGAGGTGGTCGCCGCCGACGTTGTCGAGGTAGACGTCGATGCCGTCTGGCGCCGCCTTCGCCAGCTGCTCGCCGACCGGTGCCGCGCGGTGGTCGAAGGCGGCGTCGAAGCCGAGCTCCAGCAGGCGTTCGACCTTGGCGGCGGACCCGGCGCTGCCGATGATCCGCCCGGCGCCCAGCCGCCGGGCGATCTGCCCCGCCGCGGTGCCCACGCCTCCTGCGGCTGCGGACACGAAGAGGTCCTCGCCGGGCTGCAGGCGGGCGATCCTCGTCAGGCCGACGAACGCGGTCAGGCCCGTTCCGCCCAACACGCCCAGATATGCGCTCAGGGGCACCCCGTCGGCCTGGTGCACGGGACGGACGTCCGCGGCGTCGACCACCGCGTGCGTCGCCCAGCCGGCGCGGTGGAACACGGTCGCACCGGCCGGGTACGCCGGTGACCGCGAGTCGACGACCTGTCCGATCGCCCTGCCCTCCAGACCCGCCTCGCCGGTGTCCATCAGCTGCCGCATGTAGGGGTCGACGGAGAGGTAGAGGTTCTCGACGAGGACCTGGCCATCGGTGAGGGCGGGGAGTTCCGCGGTGACGACGGCGAAGTCGTCCGCGCTGGGCGCACCCTGGGGGCGGTGCACCTGGCGGACGGCGAGGAATGTGCTCATACCGGGAAAGTAGGGATTCCCGGACCGTGGGAGCAGAGCGCGAAGTCGATCGATCCGCCCTTTCCATGAGGCGTGTTCATGGATAGTGGCGTCGTGGACCTGAGCCCGTCCGAGCTGCGCCTGCTGATCGCCGTCGAGACCACCGGGAGCTTCACGGCGGCGGGCCGGGAGGTGGGGCTCTCGCAGTCCGCGGTGTCGCACGCCGTCCGGGAGTCCGAACGCCGAGTCGGTGCGGTGCTGTTCGACCGCGGCCGCCGTGGCGCCACACCGACACCGGCCGGTGAGCGGGCGCTCGTGCACGCCCGGCAGATCCTCCGCCAACTGGAGCTCCTGCGCTCCGAGGCCCGCGGTGCGGCGTCGGGTTCTATCTCGGGCGTGGTGCGCGTCGCGGCCTTCCGCACTGCCGCCGCACACCTGCTGCCGCCTGTGCTCGACCGGTTGACCACCCGCTTCCCCGAACTCCGGCCGCAGGTCCTGGTCGTACCCGAGCTGGGGCGCGGGACGGCCGGGGAGGTGGCGGACGGGCGCGCCGACCTCGCGATCGCGACCCTCGACGACAACGCGGAGCTCCCCGGTCTGCGGCACGGCGACCTGATCACCGAGCCGTACCTGCTCGTGCACCCGGCAGACCAACCGAACCCGCGCGAACTGCCGTTGCTCGACTGGCCGGAGAACTGCTCCTCCTACACCCGTCACTGGTGGGCCTCTCAGGACTGGCTGCCGCCGCGCCGGCTGGAGGTGGCCGACGACAGCGTGGTGCTGTCGATGGTCGCGCAGGGCATCGGCATCGCGATCCTGCCGCGGCTCACCGTGCTCACCCCGCCGCCCGGTGTCACCGTCCTCGACCTCGGTCCTGGCCGCCCGACGCGCCGGCTCGTCCACGTGACCACCAACGCCGCGAGGCACTCTCTCGCCGTGCGCGAGCTGATCCGGGAGCTGCGGGCCTCCGTCGCATCGGCCGCGCGGACCTGATCCCTGTTCGGAGCACGAACTCCGTGCTATACCTCGTATTCAGAGGTATCGGCCCGTTCGCGGGGGTCCACATGATGGACTGGCGGAGCGGCGGACTTTTGCCTGCTCGCCGCCCTGACCAGGCGGCGTAACACGAGCGTAACAAACTGATCGTCTCCTGCCGTCCATGCTGTGGGCCATGAGCAGCAGCCCGCGACCAGCGCGGCGGTTGCGCGCCGACCGGGCGCGTCAGGCCGCCGACGTCATCCGCCAGCAGGTGGTGCGCCGTGCGTTCCCGGATGGTGTGCTGCCGGACGAACGGTTTCTCGCCGCCGAGTTCTCGGTGTCCCGCAACAGCATTCGCGAGGCGCTGGACCTCCTGCGCGAGGAGGGGCTCGTCGAGCGGCTGCCCGGTGTGGGCACGGTGGTGGTGGCGAACAAGGTCGAGCACGGGCTGAACCAGTTGATGGGTCTCGCGGAAACCCTGCACGAGCACGGGGAAGTCACCAACGACGTGCGGGCGGCGACCGTGATCCGGGCGCCTTCCTCGGTGGCGCAACGACTCCGGCTGCCACCCGACGCCTCGGTGGTGTACGTGGAGCGGTTGCGGCGGCTCAACGGCCTGCCGTTGTCGCTGGATCTGACGTACCTCGCGCTGGACGTGGGGGAGCGGGTGCTCGGCGAGGACCTCGTCAACCGCGACCTCTTCTCGCTGATCGAGCAGACCTGCGGGCAGCGGCTCGGCACCGCGGCGGTGACGCTGGAGGCGGTGAACGCCGACCTGCACTCCGCGACGGTGCTGGAGGTGCCGCGCGGGTCGGCGCTGATGGTCGTGGAACGGCTCAGCCACTTCGCCGACGGCCGGCCGGTCGACCTTGAGTTCATCCGCATGCGCGGCGACCGCCTGACCATGCGCGCGGAGATCCGCCGCTAGCAAACCTCATATTTCCCACCACATTTCCTGGAGTTGAGTCATGGCTCTGGTCAACAACCGTGCCGACGTACCGGTCACGATCAACGAATCCAAGTGCATCGACGGCTGCCGGCTGTGCGTTGACATGTGCCCGCTCGACTCGCTGTCGATCAACCCCGAGACCGGCAAGGCGCACATGCACGTCGACGAGTGCTGGTACTGCGGCCCGTGCGCCGCCCGCTGCCCCACGGGCGCGGTGACCATCAACATGCCCTACCTGCTGCGGTGAAAGGAAAAACGGTGAAGCGCGCGATTCTCGCGTCCGTCCTCCTGCTCGCCGCCTGCGGCACGGGTGAGGCGGCGTCCGGTGACGAGGTGCCGGTCGTCATCGGGTACCAGTCGAAGACGATCAACACGGTCACCGCGGGCACTTTGTTGCGGGACAAGGGGTTCTTCGAGCAACGGCTCGCCGGGCTCGGCAAGAAGACCGGCAAGACCTACAAAGTGGCGTGGCAGGACTACGACACGGGCGCGCCGATCACCGCCCAGATGATCGCCGGGAAGATCGACATCGGGTCGATGGGCGACTACCCGCTGCTGATCAACGGCTCGCGCACGCAGAAGCAGGGCGACCAGGGCACCCGGATGGTCGCCGTCACCGGGTACAACGCCCGCGGTGCGCTGAACATGGTCGTGGTGCCACCCGGTTCGCAGGCCCGGACCCTCACGGATCTCAAGGGGCAGAAGGTGTCGGCGAGCGTGGGCTCGGCCGGACACGGCACGCTGGTGCGGGCACTCGGGGACACCGAGGTGACGGTGGAGAACCAGCAGCCGTCGGTCGGCGCCTCGGCGCTGCAGTCGGGCAACGTCGCCGCGCTCGCGCAGTTCGTGGCGTGGCCAGGGCAGCTCGTGTTCGCCAAGCAGGCCGAGCTGCTCTACGACGGCGCGGCGCTGAACCTGCCGACCCTGCACGGCACGGTCGTGCGCAACCCGTTCGCCCAACAGCAGCCCGAGGTGCTGCGAGAGTTCCTGCGCGCGCAGCTCGACGCGACGAAGTTCCTGCACGAGCAACCGTTGCAGGCGGCGGAGATCGTCGCGAAGGCCACCGGCCTGCCGGTCGAGGTCGTGTACCTCTACAACGGACCGAACGGCATCGCGACCTTCGACCTGTCGCTGAAAACCGTGCTGCGCCAGGCTTTGAAGCAGGACGTGCCCTTCCTCAAGTCGATCGGCAACATCGACGAGCTCGACGTGGACCGGTTCATCGACGACAAGCCGCTGCGCGACGTCCTGGAGCCGACCGAGGAACTCACGAACCCGGCCTCACTGGGCGGTGACCCCAGGACGGCGAGCGAGGTGTGGTTCGACGGTGCGGCACCGCAGCCCGTCGCGTCGCCGACCGAGTTGCTGAAGTCGTTGCGCGACAGCGGGAAGAAGCTGCGGGTAGCGTACGTGCCGGACGCGGAGACGGGGACGCGGTGGTTCGCCGAGCACGCCCACTGGGTGCGGTCCGGTGCCGAGCTGCTGCCGTTCACGACACGGGCCGCGGCAACGAAGCGCGGCGAGGTCCTCACGTTCCAGCAGGCGCTCGAATCGGTGCAGCGGTGATGCGCTGGTTGGTGCGAATCGGGTCGCTGGCGGCGGTCCTGGCGCTGTGGCAGCTGCTGACCGCGTCGGATACACGGGCCTGGTTGCGCTTCGACCAGCTGCCGACGGTCGTCGAAGTCGTGGAGCGGTTCGCGGTGCAGGTCGGCGCGGCCGAGTTCTACCACGACCTGGGCGCGAGCCTCGGCCGGATCATGGCGGGCTTCCTGCTCGCCGCCGCGCTGGGGGTCGCGCTCGGGGTGGTGATTGCCCGGTCGCGGTGGCTGGGCGACCTGCTGCGGCCCCCGCTCGAAGTGGTGCGGCCGATCCCGGCGATCGCACTGGTGCCGATCGCGATCCTGCTGTTCCCGACCGACGAGCAGGGCATCGTGTTCATCACGTTCGTCGCGGCGTTCTTCCCGATCCTGGTGTCCACCCGGCACGCCGTGCGGGCGCTGCCGACGATCTGGGAGGACGCGGTCCGCACGATGGGGGCGAGCACCCCGCAGGTGCTGGTCCGCGTGGTGTTGCCGGGCACGCTGCCCGGTGTGTTCGGCGGCCTGTCGGTGGGCATGGGCGTGGCGTGGATCTGCGTGATCTCGGCCGAGATGATCTCCGGCCAGTTCGGTGTCGGGTACCGCACCTGGCAGGCCTACACCGTCGTCGACTACCCCGGCGTGATCGTCGGCATGATCACGATCGGCGGGCTCGGCTACCTCACGTCCGCCGCGGTCGAACTGCTCGGTCGCCGGGTCACCCGGTGGTTGCCCAGGGAGGCGCTGCGATGAGCGTGCACGTCCGTTCGCTGACCGTCGGCTATGGCCGCGCCACGGTGCTGTCCGACTTCTCGCTCGACGTCGGCCCCGGCGAGTTCGTCGTGGTGGCAGGACCTTCCGGGTGCGGCAAGTCCACTTTGCTGCGTGCCGTCGCCGGGCTCGTGCCGTTCGCCGGGTCGATCACCGTGGCCGGTCAGGCGGTGCGCGGGCCGTCCCGCGACCGGGCGCTCGTCTTCCAGGACGACGGATTGCTGCCCTGGCGCACCGCGACGCGCAACGTCGAGCTGCCCCTTGCGTTGCAGGGCGTCCCGCGTGCGCAACGGCGGGCACGGGCGCTGGAGTGGCTCGACCGCGTCGGTCTCGCGGGGTTCGGTGACCACCTGCCGCGCGAGCTGTCCGGTGGCATGCGCCAACGCGTCCAACTCGCCAGGACGCTCGCGCAGCAGCCGTCCGTCGTGCTGATGGACGAGCCGTTCGGCGCTCTGGACGCGCAGACCCGCGCGTCCATGCAGGACCTGGTGACCGAGGTGCTCTCGGGCACCACCACTCTGTTCGTCACGCACGACGTCGACGAGGCCGTGCTGCTGGGTGACCGCGTGGTCGTCCTCGGCACCGGTGAGGTCGAACGCCGGCGGGACGCGATCCTCGCGGCGGTGAAGGCATGACCATCGAACTGTCCTGCGACGTGCTCGTGATCGGCGGTGGCACCGCAGGTTCGATGGCCGCCATCACCGCCGCCGAGGCGGGCCGCGACGTCCTGTTGCTGGAGAAGGCGCACGTCCGGCACTCCGGTGCGCTCGCGATGGGCATGGACGGCGTCAACAACGCCGTCATCCCCGGCAAGGCGAAGCCGGAGGACTACGTCGCGGAGATCACCCGAGCCAACGACGGCATCGTGAACCAGCGGACGGTCATGCAGACCGCGACCCGTGGCTTCGACATGGTGCAGCGGCTCGAACGCTACGGCGTGAAGTTCGAGAAGGACTCCTTCGGCGACTACCACGTCCGCCAGGTGCACCGGTCGGGCAGCTACGTCCTGCCGATGCCGGAGGGCAAGGACGTCAAGAAGGTCCTGTACCGCGTGATGCGCGAACGACGGCTGCGGGAACGCCTGCGCATCGAGAACCGCGTGATGCCCGTCCGCGTGCTGGTGCAGGACGGCCGAGCCGTCGGCGCGGCGGGCTTCCACACCCGCACCGGCGAGTTCGTCACGGTGTCGGCGGGCGCGGTGATCCTCGCGACCGGCGCGTCCGGACGTCTCGGCCTGCCCGCGTCGGGCTACCTCTACGGCACCTACGAGAACCCGACGAACGCCGGCGACGGCTACTCGATGGCCTACCACGCGGGCGCTGAGCTGTCGGGCATCGAGTGCTTCCAGATCAACCCGCTGATCAAGGACTACAACGGGCCGGCGTGCGCGTACGTCGGCAACCCGTTCGGTGCCTACCAGGTGAACTCGCTGGGGGAGCGGTTCGTCGACTGCGACTACTGGTCCGGCCAGATGATGGCCGAGGTCGCCGCCGAGATCGCCTCCGAACGCGGCCCGATCTACCTCAAGACCACGCACCTGCCCGAGGAGTCCATCACGGCCCTGGAAGGCATCCTGCACTCCACCGAACGGCCGTCGCGTGGAACGTTCCACAGTGGACGCGGGCACGACTACCGCACGCACGACATCGAGATGCACATCTCGGAGATCGGCCTGTGCGGCGGGCACTCCGCGTCCGGCGTGTGGGTGGACGAGAACGGCCGCACCACCGTGCCGGGCCTGTACGCCGCGGGCGACCTGGCCTGCGTGCCGCACAACTACATGATCGGCGCCTTCGTGTTCGGCGACCTGGCCGGTGCGCACGCTTCCGTCCACTTCGAACGCCCGCAGTCACTTCCGGCCGACCAGGTGGCCGAGACGCACGAACTGATCTTCCGGCACTCCCGGCGGCCGGACGGCCCGCCGCAGCCCCAGGTCGAGTACAAGCTGCGCCGCTTCGTGAACGACTACGTGGCCCCGCCCAAGAGCGAGACGAAGCTGACGCTGGCCCTGCAGGCGTTCGCCAGGATGGAGGCCGAGATCGCGGCGATGGGTGCCCGCTCACCGCACGAACTCATGCGCTGCGTCGAGGTCTCGTTCATCCGCGACTGCGCGGAGATGGCCGCCGCGTCGTCACTGATGCGCAACGAGTCGCGGTGGGGGCTCTACCACTTGCGCGTCGACCTGCCCGAACGCGACGACGCCCGCTGGTTTCACCACCTCAACCTGCGCAAGAACGCCGATGGCGCCATGGAGTTCATCAAGCGCCCGGTCTCGCCCTACCTCGTCCCGGTCGACGGTGTGCCGCACCGGGCCGGTGTGGAGGAGTACCTCGGCGTGCGGTCGGTGAGCGTTGCGTCCGAGGTCGAGGAGGTGGCGGGGGAGGACACCGTGGTCGAGTCGGTGCGGGTGTTGGAGGTGCTGGCGCTGACCGACGCTCAGCCGGCACTCGCCGACCTGGAGCCGTACCTCGCGGATCCGGATCCGGTGGTGCGCAGGGCCGCGGTGTCGGCGCTGACCGAGGCGGTGCCGCAGGGCTTCGAGTTCGCGCTCGTCACCGCCATGTCGGACAGCGAGACTCGGGCCGTCGCGGCGGCGGGCCTGCGCGAACTGGTCGAGGTCGTGCCGGCCTCGGAGGCGTTGCGCGAGGCTCTGGAGGTCTCGCCCGCGCGGGCGATCGCGCTGGAAGTGCTGTGGGCGTTGAAGCTGGGGACCGCCGGGGTCTACGCGGCCGGTCTCACCGACGAGGACCTGGAGGTCAGGCAGGCGGCCGTGCGAGGTCTGGTCGCGCTGGGAGAGGACGGCTCGCTGGCCACCGCGGCGAACGACCCGTCCCGGGAACTGCGGGTGCAGGTCGCCAAGGGGATCACGGACGTGGCCGTCCTCGTCGGCCTGACCGCCGACGAGGACCCGTTGGTGCGCGCCGCCGCACTCGAAGCCGCCGAACGGGTCGGGCGCCCGGCGTCGTTGCACGTCCGTGCCGGTGAACTGCGCGACGATCCCGCGTGGGAGGTCCGGGTCGGTGCCGCGAAAGCGCTCACCGATCCCGTACTCGTGATCGGACTGGCGGGCGATCCCAACCTCGACGTCCGGAAGGCGGCGGTGCGCGCCCTGGCACGGTGGGTGCAGGACCCGTCGGTGGCCCTCGCGCTCAAGAGCGCCACCGACGACACCGACGCCGATGTCCGCGCCTACGCCAGGCGCGCGCTGGCGTGATCAGCGGCAGTGAACGGCGGCAGTGAACGGCGGACCGCGGTCGCTACCGGAGCAGGCGGCGCAGCACCTGTTCGACGCCCGCGCGCTCGGGACCGCCCGGCGTGACCAGGGCCTGGTACAGCAACCCGTTGAACATCGCGGTGAGCGCCCGTGCCGTCACGGTGTCCACTTGGGACTCGAACACCTCGGTGAGCATCTCGTCCCACGCCGTGCTGGCGGCACGGAGCGCCGGTCGCCGCAGGGCGCTGCCGTACAGCTCGTAGGCGAGCACGCTGGTCTGCCGGTGCTCGCCCGCCAGCAGGACGATGAAGCCCGCGAGCTCGGTGCTCAGGTCGGCGTTGTCGGGAAGTGAGGCCGCCCAGTCACGCAGGCGTGCGACGTTGCGTTCGGCGACAGTGTGCACGGCGGCGGCGAGCAGTTCGTCCAGGCTCCGGAAGTGGTAGGTCGTGGACCCCAGGGGCACGTCGGCGCGTGCGGCGGCGGTGCGGTGGGTCAGGGCCGCGATGCCGGACTCGGAGATCACCTCGACCGCGGCCTCGATGATCCGCTCGCGGCGGTGCGGGTCGTGCCGCCGTGCCATTCTCGGTGTCCCCTAGTGGTTCGGTGGGCTCTCGCGCAAGAGTCGTTCTCGCGGGAGACCACGATACGGAATGGTCCTGACCGGCGATGTGTACGTCAGTACATTCACCGGCGTGTCCAAGATCCTGGCGTCACGGTGGCTTCTGGTGCGGCTTGGCGCCGTCGCGGCGCTCTTCGGAGTGTGGCAGCTGATCGCGCTGGCCCAGATCTGGCCCGCCGCCGTGCTGCCGAGCCCCGGCCAGGTGTGGCAGCAGCTTCTGTCCACATCGGACTTCACGAACGGCCAGGGCGGCTACGCCGGTTCGACGCTGGCCGAACGGCTCGGCGTGAGCCTGCGGCGGGTCGGCTACGGCTGCTTCTACGGCGTGCTGCTGGGCCTCGTGCTCGGCCTGGCGATGGGGCTGATCCCCGTCGTGCGGGCGGTGACCGAGCCCGCCGTCGCGTTCCTGCGCGCTCTCCCTCCGCTCGCGTACCTGAGTCTGCTGGTGATCTGGTTCGGCATCGACGAGGAACCCAAGGTCTACCTGCTGATGATCGCCGCGTTCCCGCCGGTGGCCGTGGCCGCCGCGGCCGCCGTGAGCGGGGTCAACCGGCAGTACGTCGAGGCGGCGCAGGCCTTGGGAGCCAACGCGTTCGACGTCATCCGCGCGGTCATTCTGCCCGCCTCCGGACCGGAGATCCTCACCGGCGTGCGGCTCGCCGTCGGCATCGCCTACAGCTCCGTCGTCGCGGCCGAGACCGTGAACGGCGCGGACGGCATCGGCGGCATGGTCCTCAACGCCCAGCGCTTCAACCAGACCGCGGTCGTCATCCTCGGTCTCTTCGTCATCGGCATCACCGGCCTGGTCATCGACTCGCTGATCGTGGCCGCCCAACGCGCGTTGTCCCCGTGGCGCGGACGCGCCTGAGACCGAGGAGAGTCGTTCATGCCGATCTCACGCAGGAGCATGCTCGCCCTGCTCGCGTCCGCACCGGTGCTGGCATCGTGCGGGGTGGGTGGCTCGTCGCCGGGCGGCGGCAAGAAGGTGCGGATCGCCTTTCAGAACTTCGCCGACAGCACGTTGCTGGTCAAGGACCAGAAGACACTGGAGAAGGCCTTACCGGACCACGAGATCACGTGGACCGCGTTCGACTCCGGTGCGAGCATCAACACCGCGTTCCTGGGCGGTGCGATCGACCTCGCGGTGATCGGCAGCAGCCCGGCCGCCGCGGGTCTGTGCCCGCCGCTGAACATCCCCTACCAGGTGATCGAGCTGCTGAACGTCATCGGCGACAGCGAGGCGCTCGTGGTGCGCAAGGCCACCGGGATCACGAAGATCTCGGAACTGGCGGACCGCAAGATCGCCGCGCCGTTCAGCTCCACCGCCCACTTCAGCCTGCTCGCGGCGCTGGAACTGGCCGGTGTCGACGCCGGGTCGGTCACGCTCGTCGACCTCGAACCGCAGAACATCCAGGCCGCCTGGCAGCGCGGGGACATCGACGGCGCCTACGTCTGGACACCGGTGCTGAGCGTGCTGCAGCAGGACGGCGTGACGCTCACCGACAGCGCGAAACTCGCGGCCGCCGGCAAGCCCACGCTCACGTTCACCGTCGCGCGCAGGGAGTTCCTCGACACCAGCGCCGACGTGGCCGACAAGTGGCTGGCGGCGACGAACGACGCGCTCAAGCTGATCAAGACCGACCCCGCACAGGTCGCGGCCGCGGTCAGCCGCCAGATCGGCATCGGCGAGGCCGACGCCCTGGCCCAGCTCAAGCAGAACATCTACCTCGACCACGCCGAGCAGCGCGGTCCCGACTACTTCGGCTCCCCGGGAGCGCCAGGCCAGCTCGCGAACCGGCTGCTCGACACGGCCGAGTTCCTGCGCGCGCAGAAGAAGGTGGAACAGGTGCCGGACCTCGCGACGTTCCAGGCCGCGCTGCGGACACCGGGAGGCGGCCGTGGCTGACGTCGCGGAACTGCGCGGGGTCGAGCACTCCTACCGCACCAAGGCGGGCGACGTGCCGGCGCTCGGCCCGCTGGACCTCGCGGTGGCGCCAGGGGAGTTCCTGGTGATCGTGGGCCCTTCCGGCTCGGGCAAGAGCACGCTGCTGCGGCTGCTGGCCGGGTTCGAGCGTCCGTCCACAGGGGACGTGACGCTGCTCGGCCACCCGCCGGTGCCCGGACGCGAGGTCGGCGTGGTGTTCCAGCAACCGCGCCTGTTCCCGTGGAGCACCGTCGGCGGCAACATCGCCACGGCGCTGAGGTGGGCGAAGGTGCCGAAGGCGGAACGGGCTGCGCGGGCGGCGGAACTGCTGTCGCTGGTCGGTCTCGGTGGTCTCGGCCCGCGCCGCACCTGGGAGATCTCGGGCGGCCAGCAGCAGCGTGTCGCGATCGCCCGCGCGCTCGCCGCCCGGCCGCGGTTGTTGCTGATGGACGAGCCGTTCGCCGCGCTCGACGCCCTGACCAGGGAACGGCTGCAGGAGGACGTGCGCTCGCTCGCGGGCGACGGCAGGTCGGTCGTGTTCGTGACGCACAGCGTCGACGAGGCCGTGTTCCTCGGCAGCCGCGTCATCGTTCTCACCGACCGGCCCGGCCGCATCGCGCTCAGCCTGCCCGTCGACCTGCCCCGCGACGGGGTGCCGGCCGACGACCTGCGCGGGTCACCGCGCTACGCCGCCCTGCGCGGCGAGGTGGGCGCCGCGGTGCGGGCCACCCTGTCCTCCCGGCCCGACCAACTCGTGGAGAAGGCATGACGCTCTCGTTCGAACCGCTGACGATCGCGATCGGCGCCCAGGTGTCCGGAGTGGACCTCGCGGAGGACCTGCCCCCGGAGACGGTGGCCGCGATCCGCCAGGCGTTGCTCGACCGCAAGGTGCTCGTGTTCCGCGGCCAGCGGCTCGACCCGTCGGCACACCGGGCGTTCGCGGCCTCGCTCGGCGAACTGACGCCGGCCCACCCGGTGGTGCCGGGCCTCGACGAGGACCACCCCGAGATCTACGTGATCGACGCCGGCGACGGCGGCAAGGCCCCCGAGTGGCACACCGACGTGACGTTCACCCGCACCCCGCCGCTGGGTTCCGTCCTGCGCGCGGTCGACCTGCCGCCCGCGGGAGGCGACACCTGCTGGACCGACCTCGAGGCGGCCTACCTCTGGCTGTCGCCACCGCTGCGCGAGCTGGCGGACAAGCTGGAGGCGGTCCACGACGGCCGCAAGGACTTCGAGGAACTGCTGAAGGTCCGGCAGTCCGGCGAGGGCAACCTGTGGGAGGGCGAACGGGTCCGGTCGCTCGACCCCGTCACGCACCCGGTCGTGCGCGTGCACCCGGAGACCGGCCGCCGCAGCCTCTTCGTCAACCCCGGTTTCACCACCCACGTGAAGGACGTGTCGGAGACCGAGAGCCGCGCGCTGCTCGACCTCTTCTTCACGGCCATCGGTCGCCAGGAGTACAGCGTGCGGCACCGCTGGGCGCCCGGCGACGTGGTGGTGTGGGACAACCGCAGCACCGCCCACCTGGCAGTCGACGACTACGGCGATCAGCACCGGGTGATGCACCGGATCACCCTTCGCGGTGATCAGCCCGTCGGCCCGGAGGTCAGAACCCCTTCCCTGGGTTGAGGATTCCGCGTGGGTCCAAAGCGGACTTGAGGGTGGCGTGGACGTCGAGCACGTCCGCACCGGCCTCCCGCGCCAGCCAGTCGCGCTTGAGCAGGCCGACGCCGTGCTCCCCGGTGACCGTGCCGCCGAGTTCCAGCGCGAGGGCGAAGATGTCGTCCCCTGCTTCCCGCACGGCGTCGGGCAGCCGGTCGGCCGCTTTGTCGTAGCCGATGATGGGGTGGAGGTTGCCGTCGCCGGCGTGGGCGAACGAGTAGATCTCCACCCCTCGCTCACGTGCGATGCGGCCGACGCCCTCGAAGGCGTCGGCGAGGCGGGAGCGGGGGACGCAGATGTCCTCGATCAGCGCGCGGCCGAACCGTTCGATCGACGGCAGTGCCATGCGGCGGGCGAACAGCAGCCGGTCGGGGTCGCCCTCCGCGGAGAGCCAGGTGGCCTCCTTGCCCAGGACCTCGGCGATCGCGGCGATCTCCGAGTCGGCGGCCGCGCCGTCGGCCTGGGCGATGACCAACGCGGTGCCGCGCGCGGAGTAGTCGGTGCCCTGGGCGCGGTCGACGACGTCCAGGGTGGCGCCGTCGAGGAGTTCCAGCAGGCTCGGTTCACGGCGGGCCCGGGCCAGTTCGCTGCACGCGGTCGCCGCCGCCGCGACGCTGTCGTACGCGGCCACGGCGGTGAAGGTCTGCGCGGGCAGCGCACGCAGGCGAAGCGTCGCGCCCACGACGACGCCGAGCGTGCCCTCCGAACCGACGAACAGCGCGGTGAGGTCGAGGCCTGCCACGCCCTTGACGGTCCGGCGGCCCGTGCTGATCAGCCTGCCGTCCGCCAGCACGACGTCCAGACCCAGCACGGCCTCGCGGGTGACGCCGTACTTCACGCACCGCATGCCGCCCGCGTTCGTGGCGATGTTGCCGCCGATCGTGGAGATCGCCGCGCTGGCCGGGTCCGGGGCGTAGCGCAGGCCGAACTCACCGGCGGCGCGGTCCAGCTCCGCGGTGATCACACCCGGTTCGACGACGGCGATCTCGTCGACCGGGTCCATCGAGAGGATCCGGTCGAGCCCGCTGACGTCCAGCACGACGCTCCCGGTCCCGGCCACGGCGCCCCCGGCCAGCCCGGTGCCCGCTCCACGCGGAACGACCGGAACGCCGTGGTCGTGCGCCAGCCGCAACGTCCGGCGCACTTCGTCCACAGTGGACGCGCGTACGACGGCTGCGGGAAGTCCGTCGGGAGTGGTGCCCGAACGGTCGGTGGCCGCCGCGGCGAGGTCGTCGGGCGCCGTCGAGACACCGGTGACGGACGCCGTCAGTTCGTCGAGAAACCCCATCACACCACGATGTCCGGCAGGTCCCCGCCGAGCTTCAGGCTCTCCAGGAACAGCACGACGGTCGCCGCGACGGACCGGTGCGAGACGTCGTTCAGCACGTCGTGGTGCCCGCCCACCACGGTCCGCAGCCGTGCCGCCGGGAACGGCGCGAACGCGGCGGCCGGGCGAGTGACGATGTCGTGGTTGCCGTGCAGCACCAGGGTGGGCACCGGCGGCTGCTCGACGATCAGGTCCGCGGGCACGGGCTCGGCGAGCGCGCCGCGGGTGAAGTCCTCGTCCTCGAACAGCACCCGCTGGTGGGTCGGGCAGGCCGACCGCGCTTCCAGCTCGTCCTGCCACTCGGCCACCGGCGCGCTGTCCGGCAGCGCGAGCCCGGCCAGCACGACGCCGTCCGCGAGCGACCCCAGCCGCGCGGCGACCGCCGCACCGGTGTCGGAGCCCGCGAGCACGCGGGGAGCGGGCAGATCCGCGTCACCGAGCAGGGCCTCGACCCGCTTTCGGGTGGTCTCGAGGTCGCCGAGGTCGGTCTCCACGACGCGCACCCGGTAGGCGTCGGAGGCGATCCGGCGGCCGAAGCGCTGGTAGGTGCGCGCGGTCTCGCCGCGGCCGGTGAGCAGGATGACGGTGCCGCGCGCCGCGAGACCGGAGGGCTCGTCCCAAGCGCCGATGCTGGTGGTGGTCACGCGATCACCTTGGCGGGGCGCCGGGTCGCCGGTCCAAGAGTGTTTCTGGATGACTACCCATGCGGACTCGTGATGAATTTGCAAGACCCGGGCCGGTAACTTCTCACATGCCGGTCGGGGATCTCGGTTCGCGCCCGAGTCGGCTCTAATCGAGCCATGACGAATTCGCTCGACCTCGAACACCTGCGGACGCTGATCGCGATCGCCGAGTGCGGTGGGTTCAGCAAGGCCGCCGCGGTCCGGCACATCAGCCAGCCCGCGCTGAGCCAGCACGTCAGGCAGCTCGAACGCGGCCTCAAGCGCAAGCTGTTCGAGCGCGACGGCCGCACCATGCGCTTCACCCACGAGGGAGAACGCGTGCTGGCCGAGGCCCGCGCGATCATCGAGGTGCACGACGCCTCGCTGCGCAGGCTGGAGGCCGAACGCGACAGGACGATCGTGGTCGGGTCGACCGAGCACAGCGCGGAGCAGATCCTGCCGGAGATGATCCGCGCGCTGCAGGCCGCGTTCCCCGGCTGCGCCACGAGGTTCGAGATCGGCAGGTCCACGCAGCTCACCGACGCGGTGAACA
Source organism: Lentzea sp. NPDC058450 (assembly GCF_042721395.1). NCBI lineage: Bacteria > Bacillati > Actinomycetota > Actinomycetes > Pseudonocardiales > Pseudonocardiaceae > Lentzea > Lentzea sp. NPDC058450. Next base: position 454,370 of record NZ_JBHXLO010000001.1, on the reverse strand, counting down.
AGGGCACGGTCGACTTCGCGTTCGTGCTCGACCCGAGCGGCCAGGGCGCCGGTCACCTCGTCGGCACGCTGCCGCTGGTCTGGTACGCGCCACGGGGCTGGACCCCGGAACCGTCGTGCCGGCTCGTCGCCTTCGAAGAGCCCTGCGGCCTGCGCGAACGAGCGTTGTCGGTGCTCGCCGCCGAGGGCCACCGGGTCGAGGTCGTCGGCCAGTCCACGACGCTGGAGGGCGTGCTCGCCGGGGTGCGGGCGGGCCTGGGGGTCGCGCTGCTGCCGAGCGCCGGCGGCCGCCCGTCCGGACTGACCGTCCACACCGAACTCCCCGACGCCGGGACCACCCACCTGCGCATGGTCGCCCGGCGCGGCCTGTCCTCCGACGTCGAGCGGACCGCGTTGACGGCGGGCACGGACTTCTTCGCCCAGCGCCCGCACCTGCAACTGGTGCCGAAGGGAGCGTGAGTCGATAAGACACGGCTATCGGTTCCGTTCGCGGACTTGTCTTGGACACCCCGTCTGACCGGCCCATACGGTCGAGAACGTGACCAGTGCCCCCGTCTTCGACGCGAAGATCCCCGAGTCGGCCTCGCCGAAGGTCGAGTTCATCAGCCTGTCGCACCTCAACCCGTCGACGGAGCTGAACCCGATCCCGACGCGCGGCATCGACCTGAAGTACTTCCGCACGTACGTCCGCTCGCTGGAAGAGGGCGGGTACGACTACACGTTGCTGCCCTACGGTGCCGCGAGCGCCGACTCGTTCGTGGTGGCGTCGGCGGTCGGCCAGCTCACCGAGCGGATCAGGCCGATCGTGGCGCTGCGGCCCAACACCACGTTCCCGCTGGTGGGCGCGCAGAAGCTCGCCACCCTGGACCAGCTGACCGAGGGCCGCGCGGTCGTCCACCTGATCTCCGGCGGCAGCGACGCCGAACAGGCCCGCCAGGGCGACTACCTGCCCAAGGAACGCCGGTACGCGCGCACCTCGGAGTACATCGACCTGCTGCGGCGGGCGTGGACCGAGCCCGCGCCGTTCAGCCACGACGGCGAGTTCTACAAGTTCGACGACTTCGGTCCCGGCTTCGCGCCGTACGGGTCGCCGATCCCGATCTCCATCGGCGGCCAGTCCGACGAGGCCTTCCAGGTCGGCGGCGAGAAGGCCGACATCTTCAGCTTCTGGGGCGAGCCGCTCGACGACCTGCGCGGCGAGATCGACCGGGTGCACGCGATCGCCCGCGCCGCCGGACGCACCACGCTGCCGCGCATCTGGGTGACGTTCCGGCCGATCATCGCCAAGACCGACGAACTGGCGTGGAAGAAGGCCCACGAGTACGTCGGCAGGATCGCCGACACGTTCGGCAAGGCCGCCCACGGCAAGCAGCGCTTCCTCACGGCGGGAACGCCGCAGAACGTCGGGTCGCAGCGCGCGTTGTCGTTCGCCGAGAAGAGCGAGCTCTACGACCGTGCACTGTGGACTCGGACAGCCGCCGTGACGAACGCGGCCGGTGCGTCGACCGCGCTGGTCGGCTCGCCGGAGACCGTCGCCGCGGCGATTCTGGACTACGTCGACCGGGGCGCGGACCTGGTGAGCATCCGGGGCTACGACACGCTCGCCGACGCCGTCGACTACGGCAAGCACGTGCTTCCCCTGGTGCGTCAGGAACTCGCGCACCGCGAGGCCACCGGAACCCGCGGCACGCTGCAGGCCGAGCACCTCGGCGGGTACGGCGAGGACTACCGCCGGCACGCGGCGGGCCAGGCATGACGAGCACCGCCTACGACCTGCCCGCGGTGACGACGGACCTCGCCGCCGTCACCGCCGAACTGGCCGAGACCGTGGCGGAGTACGACCAGAGCGGCGCGATCCCGGTGCGGGGCCTGGAGGTCGCGCACCGGGCCGGACTGCTCACCGCCACGGTCGGCACGCGGTTCGGCGGACCGGGAGCCGGTCCCCGCGAGACCGCGCGCATCCTCACCGCGCTCGGCGAGGGCGACCCGTCGGTGGCGCTGATCGTGGCGAACACGCTGATGGCGCACGCCGCCCAGGCCGCGCACGCCCACTGGCCGCAGGCGTTCTACGACGACGTCCTGCGGCGGTCGGTCGCGGGACCGGCGCCGATCAACGCGATCAGGGCCGAACCCGAGCTCGGCGCCCCGGCCCGCGGCGGCCTGCCGAAGACCACGATCAGCCGGTCCGGCGAGGGCTGGGTGTTGAACGGTCACAAGGCCTACGCCACGGGTGCCTCCGCGCTGGCCTACCACCAGGTCTGGGTCGTCACCGACGATCCCGAACCCCGAGTCGGGCACGTGCTCGTGCCCGGTGACCTGCCCGGCATCACGTGGGTCGACACCTGGGACCACCTGGGCCTGCGCGCCTCCAACACCCACGACGTGATCTACGACGGTGTCGCGCTGCCGCTGGACGCGTTCGTCGAGATCCCGCGCGGTGCCGACGGCGTCTACCGCGACCCGGCGGCCGTCGCCGGGCCCGGCAGCTTCGGCCACCCCGCCCTCTACATCGGCGTGGCACGGGCGGCGCGGTCCGCGTTCACCGACTTCACCCGGTCCCGCGTCCCGGCCGCACTCGGCAGGCCGATCGCCGCCACCGAACGGATCCAGGCCGTTGCGGGGGAGATCGACCTGCAGATCGCGCAGGCGGAAACGCTGCTGCACGGTGCTTTGCTGCGGATCGAGTCGGGTGACGAGACGGTGCATCCGCAGCTGTCGGTGATCAAGGTCGCCATCGCCCGGTCGGTGGTCGCGGCCGTGCAGACGGCGGTGGCGGCGCTGGGCAACCCCGCGTTGTCGCGGCGCAACTCCCTTGAACGGCACCTGCGCGACGTCCTGTGCGTGCGGGTCCACCCGCCGCAGGAGGACGCCGCCCTGATCGCGGCCGGTCAGCGCGTGCTCGGCGGGTCGTAGGCGCGCACCGGCGGCACCGGGCCGTCGTGCCCCGTGACGGCGACCAGCACGTGCGCGCCGCTGGTTGCCTGGGTGAGCGGTGAGGTGGCGACGTCCCGGGTGAGCACGTTGACGTTGCCGTTGACGCAGTCGGCGATCTCCGGGGCGCTGGGGTCGAACCACGCCCCGGTGTGCATCTGCGCCACCCCGGGCAGCAGGGCGTCGGTCACGAGCACGCCCGCCAGCAGGGATCCCTGGGGGCTGCGGACGAGCGCGACGTCCCCTGTGGACAGTCCACGTGCTGCGGCGTCGGCCGGGTGCAGCCGGATCGGTTCCCGCCCGGCGACCTTGCTCGCCTGGCTCGCCTCGGCCATGTCGAGCTGACTGTGCAGCCGGTGCGACGGCTGGTTGCACAGCAGGTGCAGGTCGAACTCGGCGGCCGCCGGCGATCCCCACCACTGCGTGGGCTCGCGCCACCGCGCCTGCCCGGCCACCACCGAGTCGAGCTCGATCCGGCCGCTCGGGGTGCCCAGCGGGAAGTCCTCCGGTGCGGCGCGGAACGCGGTGAACACCGGGTCGTCGTAGGGCTCCTGCGGGAGGTCGACGCCACCGTCGCGCCAGAACTCGGCGAACGGCGGTGCGGGCGGCGAGCCGGGCGCGGCCCGCCACTCCTCGTAGATCCGCTCGAGCCACTGCCGCGAGTCGAGGCCCTCGGCGAAGTCCGCGCCCAGCCGTTGCGCCAGCGACGTGTAGATCGCGAACTCCTCGCGTGCTTCGGCGAAGGGAGCCACGATCTTCGGCATGACCCGCAGCCTGCTGTCCCCGGCGCCCGCGGCGACGTCCTCGCGTTCCAGCGTGGTGGCGACCGGCAGCACGACGTCGGCGTGCCGGGCCGTGGGCGTCCAGTGGGTCTCGTGCACGACGAGGGTGTCCAGACGGGACAGTGCGGTGCGCAGCCGCCGCAGGTCCTGGTGGTGGTGGAACGGGTTGCCGCCCGCCCAGTAGGCCACCTTGACCTCGGGGAACCGCAGCCGACCGCCGTCGTAGGGGATCTCCTGCCCCGGCCGCAGCAGCAGGTCGCTGATCCGGGCGCACGGGATGAAGTCCGGCACAGGGTTCGTGAGCTGCGGGAACGTCGGCAGGCGCGGCCCGGCGACCCCGACGCCGTAGTCGCCCATCGACCCGAACCCGTGCGCGAAACCACCGCCCGGCAGGCCGATCTGCCCGAGGAACGCCGCCAGCGTCAGCGCCGCGAACACCGGTTGCTCGCCGTTCTCCCCGCGCTGCAACGCGTAGACGACGTTGATCAGGGTCCGTCCGGCGGCCATCCGGTGGGCGAGCGCGCGCAGGGACGCCGCGGGTGTCCTGCTGATCGTCTCGGCCCACTCGGGCGTCTTGGGCACGCCGTCGAGCTCGCCGAGGACGTAGCGGCTCACCCGGTCGGCACCCACCGTGCAGCGGGCCAGGAACTCGTCGTCCGCGAGCCCGTCGACCACCAGCACGTGAATCAGCGCGAGCAGGACCGCGGTGTCCGTCGCGGGCATCACCGGCAGCCACTGCGCGCCGTCGAACGCGTCGTCGCGTTGCGCGGACAGCGAGACGACCTCGGTGGTGCGGCCGACGGCTCTGAGGTGCGCGGAACCGGTGTGCCGAGCGTGGCCGCCCGGCACGACCCAGGTGTTGGACCGCCGCACGCCGCCGAAGGTGACCAGCAGATCGGTGTGCGCGGTGACGTCGGCCCACGACGCGGGCCGGTACCGCAGGTCCAGGGCTGCCTGCGCGCCGACGAGGTGGGGGAGCAGGACCATGCTCGCGCCCCGGCTGTAGTCGTTGATCGACCGCGTGTAGCCGCCGATCGCGTTGAGGAACCGGTGCAGCTGGCTCTGCGCGTGGTGGAGCCGCCCGGCGCTGCCCCAGCCGTACGAGCCGCCGAAGATCGCCTGGTTGCCGAACCGCGACCGCACCCGGCCGAGCTCGCCGGCGACCAGGTCGAGCGCGTGGTCCCAGCCGACCTCGACGAACTCGCCGTCGCGCGGGCCGGGACTGGGCCCGTGCTCCAGCCAGCCCCGCCGCACGCTCGGCCGCGCCACCCGCGAGCCGTGCCGGTTCCCGCTCACCACGTTGCCGATGGCCGGGGCCGCGTCGGCGTCGGGTGGTGTCACGGCGACGACCTCGCCGCCGGCCACCTCGACGCGATACGTTCCCCAGTGCGCGCTGGTCTCCACACCGACGACGGTAATCGCACTCTCGCGGTGTCAGAGATAAGACTCCGTGATGGGAAACGATCCCCTTTTCGTCTTGGACCCGTTGACGTGCGCGCTTTTACCGTTTCCGCATGAAACCCACCCGCGCGTTCCGGACCATCGTCGGCCTCGTCTCCGTGCTGGCCCTCACCGCGTGCGGGGCCGGTGCCACGGCGGGAGGTGGTGCGGCGAAACAGGGTGGCGGCATCACGTTCCTGATCGACTCGCTCGGCGACACCTGGATTCCCAACAACAGCGCCATTTCCAGCTTCCAGGGCCACATCTGGGGCCACGTCACCGACAAGCTCGTCTACGTCGACGAGAACGGCGCGGTCAGCCCGTGGATCGCGGAGAAGTGGGAGCAGAACCCCACCGCGACCGAATTCACGTTGCACCTCAAGACAGGCGTGACGTTCTCCGACAAGACCCCGCTCGACGCCGCCGCGGTCGTCGCCAACCTCGACATCTGGTCCAAGGGCGACCCGGTCCGCGGCATCAACCCGATCGGCCTGTTCCCCAAGACCTACGAGCGGTCCGAGGCCGTGGACCCGCAGACGGTGAAGGTGTTCTTCAAGGCGCCGACGCTCGGGTTCATCCCGACCCTGGGCTACCACGGGTCGATCCTGATCTCGCCCAAGACCATCGCGCTGCCCGCCGCGCAGCAGGCCGACCTGTCCAACGACATCGGCAGCGGCCCGTTCGTCGTGCAGTCCTGGAAGGAAGGCGACACCGTCGTGCTGAAGAAGCGCGACGACTACAACTGGGCGCCGCCGGCGCTCGGCAAGCAGGGACCGGCGACGCTCGACACGATCACCTACAAGCTCGTGGCGGAACCGTCGGTGCGTACCTCGGCCGTCCAGTCCGGGCAGGCCGACGTCGCCTACAACCCGTCGCCGCAGGAGCTGAAGTCCTTCAAGGACCAGGGTTTCACCACCGCCACCCCGCGCTACCTCGGGTTCGTCAACGGCTACGCGATCAACACCAAGGTCGCGCCGTTCGACGACATCCTGGTGCGGCAGGCGTTCCAGCACGGCATCGACCGCGCCGAGATCATCTCCACCGTCTACACCGAGGACTGGCTGCCCGCGAAGTCGTTGTTCCAGAGCAACGTCCCGGGCGCGACGGACCGCAGCGCCGACTTCGCGTTCGACGCGGCCAAGTCGAACAAGCTCCTCGACGAGGCGGGCTGGGCGAAGGGTGCCGACGGTGTGCGGGCCAAGGACGGCAAGCAACTCGCGCTGACGCTGTACTCCAACCCGTACCTGGCCGCGTCCAAGTCGATCGACGAACTGGTCGCGCAGCAACTCGGCAAGCTCGGCTTCAAGGTCGGCATCCAGTCGTTCGACGTCGTGACCTACGGCGAGCGCATCAAGCTCAACAGCCCCACCGTGCCGGCCTACGAGATCACCCGCAGCTTCATCGACGCGGGCACGGTCGCGGGCGTGCTGACCGACGCCAACAAGGGCGAGAACTGGTTCGGCCTCGGCCAGAGCGACCAGAAGCTCGTCGAACTGGCGACCGGGGTGGCGCGGGCCGAGAGCGTCGAGTCACGTGCCAAGGTCCTCGACGAACTGCAGGGATATGTGTTGCAGCAGGGCTACTACGTGCCGCTGACCCAGATCGTGCAGCGCATCTACCTGCAGTCGCCCAAGCTGACCGGCGTCACGTACAACGGCATCGCGTACGCCAACTACTACACCGCTTCGCTCACGTCATGACCCGCGGCTACGGCATCTACGCCCTCCGCCGCGTCGTCCAAGCCGCTGTCGTGATCTTGCTGGCGTACGTGTTCACGTTCGTCGTGATCAGCGTGCTGCCCGGCGACCCGGTGACCAACACGCTGCGCAACCCGCAGAACGGGTTCACCGAGGAGGAGATCACCCGGATCGTCTCCTACTACGGCCTCGACCGGCCGGTGTACGTGCAGCTGTGGGAGTCGTTGTCCCGCTTCGTGACCGGCGACCTCGGCATCTCGCTGCGGTCGGGGCTGCCGGTGTCGCGGCTGGTCGGCGAGGTGCTGCCGTCGACGATCGTGCTGGCCCTGTCGGCGCTCGCCGTCGCGGTGCTGCTGGCGTTCGCGGTCGCGTTCGGCACCCGGTACCTGCCCGCTCGCTACGGCCAGGGCCTGCTGCGGGCGTTCCCGTCGCTGTTCCTGTCCGTGCCCAACTACGTGATCGGCCTGCTGCTGATCAACGTCTTCGCGTTCCAGTTCGGGCTGTTCCGGGTGATCGACGCCGAGGCCGCGCTGCCGACGTTCTTCGCGGCGATCGCGCTGGGCATCCCGGTGTCCGCGCGGGTCGCGGAGGTGCTGATCGCGAACCTCGACCACGAGGCAGGGCAGGAGTACGCGGCGGTCGCCCGGTCCCGCGGCCTCGGCCAGACCCGGCTGTTCTTCCGGCACCTGCTCAAACCGTCGTCGCTGCCGGTCGTCACGGTGATCGCGCTGACCGTCGGCGAACTGCTGGGCGGCGCGGTGATCACCGAACGGGTCTTCGGCCGCAACGGCATCGGCAGCCTGGTCGAGCGGTCGGTGACCACGCAGGACCTCCCGGTGTTGCAGGCGGTCGTGGCGCTCGCCGCGGTGGTGTTCGTCGTCGTGAACCTCGTGGCGGACCTCGTCTACCCGCTGCTCGACCCCCGCGTCCGCACGCGGGACAAGGAGGCGGTGACGTCATGACGGCCACCCTCACCAGGCCCAGGACCAGGGTCCCGTTGACCGCCGCGCTGTCGTTCGGCGTGGTCGGGATCGTGCTGCTGTGGTCGGTGGTGCCGGGTCTGTTCACCAGCCAGAACCCCGCCGCGGGCGTGCCGGCGGACAAGTTCCGGGCACCGGGCTTCGACCACTGGTTCGGCACCGACCACCTCGGCCGCGACCTGTTCGCCCGCGTCGTGTACGGCACCGCGTCGTCGGTGAGCAGCGCGGTGATCGCCGTCGGCATCGCAGTCGTCGTCGGTGGCCTGATCGGTCTCGTCGCCGGGTTCACCGGGGGCTGGACCGACACGGTGCTCGCCCGCCTGGTCGACGTGCTGCTCGCGATTCCGGAGTTCCTGCTGGCGGTGATCGTGGTGAGCGCGCTCGGGTTCGAGACGACCAACGCCGCGATCGCCACGGGTGTCTCCGCGGTCGGCGTCTTCGCCAGGGTCATGCGGTCGGAGGTGATCAAGACGCGGCGCGCGGTGTTCGTCGAGGCCGCCTACCTCCAGGGCGGCGCGCAGTGGCACGTGCTCGTGCGCCACGTGCTCCCGAACGCCTCGCGGTCGTTGCTCTCGCTCGCGGTGCTGCAGTTCGGCTACTCGATCCTGATCATCGCCAGTCTCGCGTTCCTCGGCTACGGCGACCCGCCTCCCGCCTCCGACTGGGGCCTGCTGATCTCGGTCGGCAAGGACTACCCGCTGTCCCCGTGGCTGGTCTACGCACCGGCCCTCGTCATGATCACGACCGTCCTCTCCGTGAACAGGATCAGCCGATGGCTACGCAGGACCGACTGATACTGCGCGTGGACGACCTCACCGTCGCATATGGACACAACGAGGTCGTGTCGCACGTGAACTTCGAGGTGCGGCGCGGGGAAAGCCTCGCGCTCATCGGGGAATCCGGGTCCGGCAAGTCGACGATCGCGCGGTCTGTTCTGCGGTTGCTGCCCCGCAACGGCCGGGCAAGCGGTGTCGTCGAGTTCGACGGCCGCGACGTGCTGTCGCTGCCGGAGCGGCAGTTCCGGTCGCTGCGCGGGCGCTCGATCGGGTTCGTGCCGCAGGACCCCGGCCACGCCTTGAACCCGGTGCGCACCATCGGTTCGCAGGCCCAGGAGGCGGCCGCGCTGCTCGGACCGGCGTCGAAGGCCGAGCGGACGGCGCTGGTGCTCGACACGTTCGCCCAGGTCGGGCTGGACGACCCGCGCCGGGTCCACGACTCGTACCCGCACCAGCTGTCCGGCGGCATGCTCCAGCGGGTGCTGATCGGGCTCACCGTGCTGCCACGTCCGGCGTTGATCGTGGCCGACGAACCGACGTCCGCGCTCGACGTCACCATCCAGAAGCGCATCCTCGACCTGCTGTCGTCGTTGCGGCAGGACCTGGACATCAGCCTGCTCCTGATCACCCACGACCTCGCCGTGGCGGCCGAACGGGCGGACTCGCTCGTGGTGCTCAAGGACGGCGTGGCCCAGGAGACCGGGGACACCGCGACGGTGTTCGCCGCGCCCTCGTCGGCGTATGCCCGCCGGCTGCGCGCGGACGTTCCGGCCCTGAACCCCGACCGCTACGAGCACCTGCGCACCATCCCGGACGCCGGTCTGCCCAAGATCCAGGTCAGCGGCGTCACGAAGTCGTTCACCGTCGAGGGCGCACGCCTGGTCGCGGTCGACGACGTGTCGTTCGCCGTCGGCGCGGGGGAGACCCACGCGCTGGTGGGCGAGTCCGGGTCGGGCAAGACCACCACGATCCGGTTGCTGCTCGGCCTCGAGACACCGGACCGCGGCAGCATCGCCGTGGCCGGCGAGGAGGTCACCGGTCGGTCGCACCAGGAACTGCGGTCGGTGCGCCGCCACCTGCAGCTGGTCTACCAGAACCCGTTCACCTCGCTCGATCCCACGTGGACGGTCGGCCGGCTGGTGGGCGAGTCGTTGCACCGCTACCGGATCGGGACCCGGGAGGAACGCGCCGACCGGGTGCGCGAGGCGCTCGACGCCGTCGGGCTGACCGCGGACCTGGCGTCGCGCCGGCCGTCGGCGTTGTCGGGCGGGCAACGGCAACGGGTCGCGATCGCCCGGTCGCTGGTGCTGCGCCCCGACGTGATCGTGCTGGACGAACCGACCTCCGCGCTGGACGTCACCGTGCAGGCGGGGATCGTCGAGGTGCTGCTGTCGTTGCAGGCCGAACTGGGGCTGACCTACGTGTTCGTCTCGCACGACCTGGCACTGGTCCGGCAGCTCGCGCACTCGGTCTCGGTGATGCACCGCGGCCGGATCGTGGAGAGCGGCCCCGTGAAGTCCGTCTTCGACTCCCCGCGCGAGGAGTACACGCGCGCGCTCGTCGATTCCGTTCCCGCTGGTGTGAAGGAACTCCGATGACATCGGCCCGGCTCGGGTTCAACACCCGTGTCTCGTTCGACGAGCAGCACGGTCCGGGCCGGGGGCTGCGCGACGGCATCGCGTTGTTCCGCGCGGCCGAGACGCTGGGCTACCAGTCGGGCTGGGTCTACCAGCGGCACTTCGACCACTACCTGTCGTCTCCGCTGCCGTTCCTCGCCGCCGTCGGCCAGCACACCCACCGCATCCGGCTCGGCACCGCCGTGCTGCCGATGCGCTATCAGGAACCGGTCCTGCTGGCCGAGGCCGCCGGGACCGTCGACCTGCTCGTGGACGGCCGCCTCGAACTCGCCGTGGCCACGGGCGCCAACGCGGCGTTCGACGCCGTCTTCGGCACGGTCGGCACCGATGCGCGCACAGAGGCCCAGCGCCGCCAGGAACGCTTCCTCGCGGCGGTCGGCGGCGAGACCCTGCACGTCGTGGACGGACCGGGGCAGGGCGCGCCACCCGGCACAGAGCTGAAGGTCACCCCGCACAGCCCTGGACTGCTCGCACGGGTCCGGCAGGGCGCGGCCAGCTTCGGGTCCGCGGTGCGGGCGGCGGAACTCGGCATCGGGCTGATCACCGGCACCGTGCTGCACGACCTCGCCGAGGGGGAGACGTTCGGCGAGTACCAGGCCCGCATCATCGAGGCCTACCGCTCGACGTGGCGGGACAAGCACGGCACGCGACCGCCGCGCGTCGCGGTCGCCGCGTCGATCCTGCCCGGGCCGACCGCCGAGTTGCGGGAGAAGTACGCGGCTTACGACCTGCAGCGGCGCACCGAGGGCATGGCCGCGTCCCGGCCGCGGGGCGCACTCACGCCGGTGATCACCGCGGACCTGCCGGCCGGACTGCGGATCAGCCCCGTCCTGCACGGTGACCCGGACGACGTCGCGCGGGCCGTGCTCGCCGATCCCGGGCTGGCGGCGGCGGACGAGGTCGTGCTGTTCCTGCCACCCGCGTTCGGGCTCACGGACAACGTCCGCCTGCTCACCGACCTGGCGGCGGTGGCACCCGCGTGGGGCTGGGAACCGTCGGGCTGAGGGTGGTGACCGCCGGGCGCCACCACCCCGGCGGTCACTCCCCGGTCTCGACCGGCCGGTCCGGATCCGCCGACCACGCCGACCACGAACCCGGGTACAGCGCGGCGTCGATGCCCACCACGGCGAGCGCGGCGATCTCATGGGCGGCCGTCACCCCGGAACCGCAGTACACCCCGACGTTCTCGCCCGGCAGATCCGCGAACCTCGCCCGCAACTGCTCGGTCGGCAGGAACGCGCCGTCGACCAGGTTGCCCGCGGTGGGCGCGGACCGGGCACCGGGGATGTGCCCGGCACGGGCGTCGACCGGCTCCACCTCGCCGCGGTACCGCTCCGCCGCGCGCGCGTCGAGCAGCACGCCCTTGTCCGCCAGCGCGGCGGCCTCGTCGGCGGTGAGCGTCGGCAGGTGACCACCGGACAGCACCACGTCACCCGGCTCCTGCGCTTCGTCCCCGGTGGACAGTTCGAAGTCGTTGTCACGCCAGGACTTCAGCGCGCCGTCCAGGATCCGCACGTCGGGCAGGCCCGCCCAGCGCAGCAACCACCACGCCCGTGCGGCGGACGTGCCGCCGTTGTCGTCGTACACGACCACCGGACGGTCCGCGGTGACGCCCCAGCGGCGTGCGGCGGCCTGGAGGTCCGCGACGTCGGGCAGGGGATGCCGCCCCGCGGTGCCGCCGGGTGGCGAGGCGAGCTCGGTGTCCAGGTCGACGTAGACCGCGCCGGGAACGTGCCCGGCCCGGTAGTGGTCGTGCCCCGCGGCGTCGCCCAGCGCCCAGCGGACGTCGAGCACCAGCGGCGGCCTGCTCCCGTCCAGCAGTTCGTGCAGTTCGGCCGGCGTGACGAGCACAGCGCGGCGGCGCAGGTCCGGCACCGTCGTGAGCAGGTCAGCGTCGTCGAGACCACTCGGGCCGACCCCGTCCGCGACCGCGCGCTGCACGCGTTGCGTGAGAGCGGCGTTGTACGGGGCGGACCGCCCGGACAGCCTGGCCTGCAACACGATCTCGCCGTTGAGGTAGTCGGTCTCGGGCGCGCCACCGCGGTGCAGGCTCTGCCACGTCGACCCGCCCTGCCGGTCGTGGCCCGGAATCGGGTGGACCACCACAGCCTCGGTGACCCCGTCCGGCGTGAGACCGCGGACGCCGAGCACCAGCTCGGCCTCCTGCCGGGTGATCCGCGCGGCCGCGTCGCGCAACGCGCTCGGCGGGTAGAGCGCGCCCAGCGCGTTGACGGTGTTGGAGATGAGCTTCGCGGCCTTCCACGGCCGGACGTCCTCGACCACCTCGACGTGGAACCGCGCCGCAGTCAGGTCCTCGGCGATCCCCGCCAGCCTCGGGTGGTCCCCGCTCGGGTAGGCGCCGATCCAGAACGCGCCCACGACCGGGTCCGCCGGGGACACGACCTCGCCGGGGGACAGGTGGCTCGCCGGCACCCAGACCACCGCGCCGAACACGGTGGCGAACCGCCGCAGCGCGACCCGTTCGTTCTCCAACCCGTTCTGCAGCACGACGATCGGCAGTTCGGACGCGGCCGTGCCCGTGTCAACCGAACGCCACGCCCAGGCCCGGACGACCTCCTCGGTGTTCTGCGACTTGGTGGCGAGCACCAGGATGTCGTCGCGGTGCAGTTCGACCTCGTCCGGGCCACCCGCCACCGGCAGCCGCACCACATCGGTCCCGTGCGGTGTGACGTAGCGCAAACCGCTGTCGCGCAACGCCTCGAGGTGCGCACCCTGGGCGACCAGGAGCACCCTGCGGCCGACGGCGTGCAGCTCGGCGGCGAGAGTGGCGCCGACCGCACCACCTCCGATGATCACGTACCTGCTCATGGAACTCCCATGTGGACAGACGGGGGCGTCGTGCGGGAAAGCCTTGTCCTGTCACGGTGATCAGGCAAGGCCGACCAGATGCTGAGACCCCCGCGCGCGGCTTCCTGCCCGTTCACCGGTTGTCGTAGTCGGCGCGAGCCGCGGCTATGTCCGGCAGGTGCGTGATGCTCCACTCGAGCAGGGGCGCGGTGGCCTCGCGCAGGGTCCGGCCCATGGTGGTCAGTTCGTAGCTGACGTGCGGCGGCATGACGTTGAGGACGGTGCGCGTCAGGATTCCGTCGCGTTCGAGGTCGCGCAGCGTCACGGTGAGCATGCGCTGGCTGATGCCGTCGATGGACCGCTTCAGCTCGGTGAAGCGGCGCGGCCCGTCCTTGAGCATGCGCACGATCAGCAGCGCCCACTTGTCCCCGACGATCCCGAGGACTTCGCGGGCCTGGCACGGGTCCTGCACGGTTACCTCCAGAGAACCGGGGCATCGAAAAGTGCCTGATTGCCGGGTGTGCGTCGGGTGGATCACGATGTTCTCGGTTACCAAAGGGTACCGAGGCACTGGGAGGAACCGCTCGCACATGGTCACATTTCTGCTGGTACACGGCGCCTGGCACAACGGGCGGACCTGGGACCGCGTGGTTCCGCTGCTGGAGTCGGCCGGACACCGGGCGCTAGCGCCGTCGCTGACCGGGTACGGCGACAAGGCACACCTGCTGAGCCCGGAGATCGGGCTCGGCACCCACATCGACGACATCGTCGGCCTGATTGACGACGAGCGCCTCGACGACGTCGTGCTCGTCGGGCACAGCTACGCCGGGATGGTCATCTCGGGGGTCGCCCAGAGAGTCCCGAAGCGGATCGCACACCTGGTGTTCCTCGACGCGATGGTCCCCGAGGACGGCGAGTCCGCGGTCGACGTCCTTCCGGTCACCAAGCGGCTCATCGACGTCGCCGTGGACGGCTGGCGGGTTCCGCCCATGCCGGAGCAGCCGCCGCCGCTCGGTTTGTTCGGCGTCACCGATCCCGAGGACGTCGCCTGGTTGCGTTCGATGCTGTCGGACCACCCGGCGCGATGCCTTCAGGAGCCGGTCCGGCTGGACGACCCGACCGCCCGCGCCATCCCGCGCACGCACATCCACTGCGTCGGAGAGCGACCGGCGGGCATCACCCGGCGGCCCGTCCCGGCAGGCGAGCGGGTACACGAACTGCCGACCGGCCACGACTGCATGATCACCATGCCCGCCGAGCTCACCGCACTGTTGCTCGAGACGTCCCAGAGGCCGCGATGATCACCACGTGCACGCTCTCGAGAGTGCCGAGCCGTCCTGTTGCGTGCTCGAGGAAACGGCTCCCGTGCGGTCAGGCGGCGACGAGTACGGCCTTGCCGCGGCCCGGCTTGGTGCTCTGAGCCTTGCCCGCCTCAGCCAGTGGGTAGGTGGCTTCGACGGTGACCGCGAGCTGCTTGGTGTCGGCGAGGTCGGCGATGGTGGTCATGCCGAGCCGGTCCGCCTCCACGAGCGGACCGGCGGTGCGGATGCCGCGGCGCTCGGCCTCCTCGCCGGTGCCAGCCAGCGTTCGCGGCGCGAGGGTCACGAACACACCACCTGACCTGAGGGTGGCGAACGCGGGAAGCGGGTCGCTGCCGGTCGTGTCCAGAACCACGTCCAGGTCACGCACGTCGGCGGTGTAGTCGGACTTCGTGCGGTCGATGACCTCGTCGGCTCCCAGTGACCGGGCGAAGTCGGCGTTGGGGCCGGACACGACGGCGGTGACGTGGGCGCCGAGGTGCTTGGCGATCTGGACGGCGAGGTGGCCTACTCCGCCTGCGGCGCCGTTGATCAGGACGCGGGTTCCGGCGCCCACCTGGGCGGTCTCGGCGAGGGCCTGCCACGCGGTGAGGCCCGCCAGGGGCAGTGCGGCGGCTTCGACGTGGGTGAGGCGGTCGGGCTTGGGTACGAACAGCCTGGCGGGAGCGACGGCGTACTCCGCGTAGGCGCCGTGGCCCTGGGGGAAGGGCAGCATGCCGAAGACCTCGTCGCCGACGCGGTGGGTGGTGACGCCAAGGCCGACGGCGGCGACGGTGCCGGAGACGTCCCAGCCCAGCACGAACGGTGGCCGGCCGAGGAACATACCCGTCTGGCGGTTGGTCGCGTCGATCGGGTTCACCCCGGCCGCGTGCACCTTGATGAGGATCTGGCTCATGCCCGGTGCGGGGACGGGCGCCTGGGTGGAGTGGAGGACCTCGGGTCCGCCGAGCTGGTCCTGGCTGATGACGGTCATGGTGTCGCTCATCCATCCATGCTCTGACCTGCAACGATCGGCGGCAATGGCAGAAATGCCATCTTCCGATAGAATTCTGCCATGTCTCTGCATCGCGTCGCCGTTCTCGCGCTGGACGGGGTCTTCCCGTTCGAGCTCGGCATCCCGGCCAGGGTCTTCGGCGCGGCCGGAGACGCCTACGAGGTGCTGGTGTGCTCGGTGGACGGCGGGCCCGTCGAGACCAACGCCGGCTTCGCGGTGATGCCCGGTCACGGCCCCGAGGTCCTGGAGTCGGCTGACACGGTCGTCATCGCCCCAAGCCACCCGCAGCGCCTCGGGCCGCGGCTGGCCGACCCGGTCGCCGCCGCGCTGGAGCGCGTGCGGCCAGGTACGCGGATCGCGTCGATCTGCACCGGCGCGTTCGTGCTCGCGGCCGCCGGGCTGCTCGACCGCCGTCCGGCCACCACGCACTGGGAAGCGGCCGCGCAGTTCCGCGCGTGGTTCCCGCACATCAAGCTCGACGAGGACGTGCTGTTCGTCGACGACGGCGACGTGCTCACCTCGGCCGGCGCGTCCGCCGGGGTGGACTTGTGCCTGCACCTCATCCGCCTCGATCTCGGCACCGAGATCGCGAACCGCGCCGCGCGCCGGTGCGTCGCGCCACCGTTCCGCGACGGCGGCCAGGCGCAGTACGTCGAACGTCCGGTGCCCGAGGACGCCGCCTCGTCCACGGCCGCGGCACGGCAGTGGGCGCTGGAGAACATGGCCGCCACGCTGAGCGTGCCGCAGTTGGCCGAGCTGGTGCACATGAGCCCGCGGACGTTCGCCCGCCGGTTCCGCGACGAGACCGGCCTCCCGCCGCACCGGTGGATCACGCAGCAGCGTCTGCAGCGTGCCAGGCACCTGCTCGAATCCAGCACGCTGTCGGTCGACGAGATCGCCCTGGACGTCGGGTTCGCCACCGCGACTTCCTTGCGCCAGCACATGAACGCCGATCTAGGGGTGACGCCCCAGAGCTACCGGCGAACCTTTCGCAAGGAGCTCAAGCCAGCGGAGTGAGGCAGCGCGGACAGCTGTACTTGCGTGAAGAGAGTACGGTGGGCGGCGTTCATGTCATAGATCAGGGAGGCGTTCATGCCGTTGCGGTCCGACTGGTCGGGTGACGGCTGTCCGATCGCGCGGGGGCTGGACGTTCTCGGCGACCCGTGGGTGTTGTTGATCCTGCGTGAGGCAGTGGCCGGCGCGGAGCGTTACGACGAGTTCAAGGTGCGGCTGGAGGCCGCGGACAACATCGTCAGCTCGCGGTTGCGCGCCATGACCGAGGCCGGCCTGCTGCGCAAAGAGCCCTACACCGAGGGCGCCAGGCCGCGACACAGGTACCTGCTGACCCGGAGCGGCGCGGACACGTTGCCGATCCTGCACGCCCTTGCCCGCTGGGCCGAGCAGCACACGCCCTCCGACGCGCCAAGGCTGCGACTGGGAGTCCTCTGCCGGGGATGCGGTGCGCGAACGTCCCTTTCGGACTCGTGCGATCAGTGCGGCGTCGAACTGAGCGCCGAGAACGTCACCTGGATCAGGCCTGGCTCGTGGGAAGGGCTGCGGGTCGACCTGACGGGGGCTCGTTAGCCGATTCGACAGGAGCGCGGTCACGGAGGAAGAACCCAGTGACAGCGGCGATTCCGGCCACCACCGCGATGAAGATCCACACAGGACGGAACTCCTCAGGACGTTGCCCCGCGCCGCCCAGGGCGACCAAGACGGCCACTCCCAGAGCGGCACCGACCTGGCGTGCGGTGTTGAGCACTCCGGCGGCGGTGGAATACACCGAGCTGGACAGGTTCGCGGTACCGCCGGCCAGGAACGCGGTCTGCACGATCCCCGCCGCCGTGCCGGTCATGATCGACCCCGGCATGAAGCCGATGAAGAAGTTCGCGCCGCCGTCCAGCATCACCAGCCACCAGCACGCCGCGGCGGCGAACAGCGCGCCGCCCAGCACAGCGGAGAACCGCGCTTCGACCCGCAACCGTCCGAAGAGGCTCGAACTGAGCACGGCGGCCGCCGGCCCCGCGCACATCCCCACTCCGGCGCGCACGGTGTCCCAGTGCCACACCTGGGTCAGGTACAGCGGGCCGCTGAGCAGCATCGCGCCGAAACCGGCGTAGAAGCACAGCATGCCGATCGTCGACACCGAGAACGAGGTCACGCGAAACAGCTGGAGATCAAGCGCAGGGGCGGGAACCCTTGTGCAGCGCCACACGAAGACGACGAGCAGCAGCACGCCCGCGACGGTCGCACCCCGGGAAGCCCAACCCTCGTAAGAAATTCCGGTGACCAACGCCCCGACCCCGATCGCGAGAATCACACTGCCCCAGAGGTCCGGCAACCGGGCGTCACTGCCGGGGGAGTCAACGAGGTCGCGGCTGAACACCAGCGCGAGCAGCGCGACCGGCACGTTGATGAGAAAGATCCACCGCCAGTCGACCTGCACGAGCAGTCCGCCCAACGCGGGACCGAGCGCCGCCGCCGCGGAACCAGTCGCCGTCCAGAGACCGACCATCCGCCGGTGCCGGTCCGGCGGCGTCGAACTCAGCAGCAATCCGAGACTCGTCGGCACGAGCAAAGCCGCGCCGATTCCCTGCAGGGTTCGAGCGGCGATGAGCACCTCGAGCGCCGGCGCGGCCGCGCACAACGCGCTGGACACGGCGAACAGCAGCAGGCCTGAGCGAAACGCCCGCCGCGCGCCGAAGTGGTCGGCCAGCCTGCCTGACGGCACGAGCAGGGCGGCGAACGCGATGCCGTAACCGTTGATCACCCAGGACATGCCCTGGTCGGTGGCGGTCGCGAAGGCCTGGTGGATCGAGCCGAACGCGAGGTTCACCACGAACAGGTCCAGCGACGACAGCACGCTGGCTGCGATCACCGCGAGCAGAGCGCGCCGGGGTCGTCGAGGCTCGATCACGCCTAACTCCTTTGAAGAGAGTTTGATTGGCGCACGGTAGCCGTGGGTGAGGTCCAGGTGCAACCCGTTCGGGGGCCGAGACGGCAGCGGCTCTGGGAGGTCGCGGGCCTCGGTGTGTGCCGAGGTTGATGAGCACGACTGCGTCGGCGGGCAGGGTGTGGCCGTCGTTGTCGATGACGTTGGTGGTGGTCTCGTGTCTGGCGGCGATGAGCAGCCATTACAACCGCGTCGGTTCCTTGCCAACGGCCTGTAGCGCCCGTACGGAGCCGCAAGGTCAGGGCAAGCGTGCCGCGACCTTGCGGCCACCCGTGTGCCACACCGTGGTCAGGCGGCCTCCAGGACGAAGAACATGAAGCTCAGGAACGCCCCGGAGGGGAACCTCGCCATCTCGTCGGGAAAGAGTTCGCGGGCTTCCGGCGCCGCCGGCGGCTCGCTGATGACGGCGGTGCGGAAGCCTGCTGCGGTGAAGGCATCGGTCATCGCGTGCAGCGGCCGGTGCCAGTAGGTGAGCACGGCCTTCTGGCCGTTGAAGTCGTACTCGTCGGACCACTTGGTGGTCGCGAAGTAGTCAGTCTCGCGATGCACCATCTTGAAGAGGATGGGGTGGTTGACGACCACGATCAGCCGGCCACCGGGCTTCAGCACCCGCCGCAGCTCAGCCAGAGGCGCGGTCCAGTCCTCCAGGTAGTGCAGCACCAAAGCGGCGACGGCGTCGTCGAACGCGCCGTCGGGGTACGGCAGCGGGCCCGTTATGTCGGCGACCCGCAGGTCGACGTCGTCGCCGAGCCGCTGCCGGGCCAGCTCCACCATCTTGGCGCTGCGGTCGAAGCCGCTCACGACGGCTCCCCGATCACGTAGCGCCACGGACACAGGACCAGCACCGCAGCCGGCGTCGAGAATCCGCCGACCGGCCACGTCGCCGGCCAGGTCCACGATCGCGGGCCGGACGTAGTAGGCGTTGAGGAGGCTGCCTTCGTTCTCGGCCGTGTACGCCTCGGCGAAGCCGTCGTAGTCGTTCTCCACGGCCACATCGGCGATGACGGCGGAGTTCTCGGGAATGGCAGGCATGTTTCCCATACTGCCCAGTGACAAATCAGGGCGCCAGGAGATCATCTCCCTCGCCGATCGCCCGCTTCCGCTGCGGCCGTCGCAGCTCACCTCCCGACCCGCCGAAGGGTGCCCAAGGCTGCGGAAACGTCATGAGGCGGACATCAAGGCAGGTCGCTGATGTGCTGACCTCGCAACAGATTTCCGGCACCGACTCGGAGAATCGCCATTGTGAGTGCGGGGCTGATGCGACCCGCGCCGAGGCCGAGTTCGACGAGGTCGTCGAACGCGCGTCGGCCGTCGCGGGCCGCGGCGGTCGCGAGATCGACGAGTGCGGGGGAGCGGGTCACTTGGGTGAGTGCGTCGGTGTGTCGCAGGTGCCTGCCGAGCCGGTTGCGCAACGATCGCCGGTATTGATCGGCCGGGTTCGAAGTCAACGCGGCCGTATCGGCAAGGAAGCCGGACCTGCCGACGAGTGATCAGCGACGGGACGGTCGGGGCGAGCCGCAGCATGGCCTCCACGATGTTGCGGGAGACGTCCGCGTCGTCGGCCTCGCACAGCCTCAGGAACCGGGCCGCGTCGGGTTGTCCACGCTGAGCACGATCTCCGCGTGCGGTTCCCCGATGATGTTGAGGTCCGCCTCGGTCAGGGCGCTGGTGAATGCCACGACGTCGTCGCGGCCCTCACGGATGCTGTGTCGACCCGCCCGCCATCGTGCGGCAGTCGGTCGAACCAGGCACCGCCGTCGGCCTGGCCACCGTGACGGCGATCCACGAGGCCGGTCTGGACTGCATCGTCTTCGTGGTGCCGATCCTGCCGCTGCTGACGGACTCGCCCGCTTAGCTGTGGGAGGCGGTTCAGGCGGTCGCGTCGGCCGGCGCGACGAGCGTCCTCTACACCCGCTTTACCTGGCAAGCGGCGCGAAGGACGTCTTCCTGACCTGGCTGCGCGAGAGCCTGCCCGAACTCGTCGACCGGGTATGCGGACGTTTTCTCAGTCCGGCGGCTCCTGGTCCGGCGAGGTTTCCTCGGGAGTTTCGTCGTCCAGTTCAGGCTCCGGGGTGTCGAGGTCGTCCAGGCTGGGCGTGCCTGGAGCGTGCGGTGCTTCGGGGTTGATGGGGTCGGTCATGGCCTTCGGCTACCCGGTGAGTGCGGTGGTACACCGGGATCAGCCGGCGGTGAGTTTCTCTGCGACGGCGGTCTCCAATGCGGACAGCGCGGTGTGCAGGCTGTTGACGTCGGCGACGTTCTGACGCGTGACCAGCTCGACCGCGCTGGTGCCGGCGCCGCGTGGGCTCGCCGTCAGCAGGCCTCGCACCTCACCGTTCTCGCGCCACGTCACGGTGTGCGACTCGGCGTTCAGCACGCAGTCGTAAGCCCGCAGTGGGTGCGGGAGCCAGGCCGCGGCCTGGGTGGGGTCGGCTGCGGTGTTCAGCACGATGTCGGCATCGGCCTGCATCGTCTGCATTCCCTGGATCTCGTCGGCTGCCACCGCTTCACCCCTTGGTCAGGCTGGTGGGCAGCGCCGCCGCGACCTCGGACGAGGAGGAGTATCGGCGGTGGGGCAGGTGGTGGAGGCGCCTTCGGATGTCGGTGCTGAGGCCGCGGATCTCGATGCAGGTCACGACGCTCACCTTGTCGGCTGGATAGGTCAGCTCGTCCAGCAGTTGCCGCAACTCCCGTTCCGCATCCTCCGTCGTGGGTTCCATGTCAGCCGTGTACCCGGCGATGAACTGCGGAAACGTATTCTCGCGGGGCTTGGTCGGTGGCGCTCCGGGTGAATTCGCGGCTGGGCGTGGGTATCCCTGGTCGTGGCCGAGCACCGGGACATCGCGCGCCGCCTGATCGAGGAGTCGGGCCGCACATGCGCCGAGGAGGCGGGCATTCGGCTTGCCGACAAACCCTCGCCGCTGTACCGGCTGCTCGTGCTGAGTGTGTTGCTCTCGGCTCGGATCAGGTCGGACATCGCGGTGGCGGTGGCTCGTGAGCTCGCGAGCGCGGGCCTGCGCACGGCGCGCCGCACGGTCGAATCGATGTGGCAGCAACGGGTCGACGCTCTGGACCGGGCCCACTACGTGCGGTATGACGAGAGCACCGTGACCGCGCTCGGAGAGGGCGCCTGGTGGCTGCTCGACGACTACGGCGGCGACCTGCGGAGGCTGCGCGCACACGCTCAGGGCGTTGGCGAGCTGAAGGAACTGCTGCGGCGCAGGAGTTGTGGCCGGAACTGCGACCTCAGCTGGACGGCAAGACGCTTGAAGGTGCGCGCAGGGCCGGTTCGCGGCAGCGTTGATCCGGCAGGGAACCGGTTGAGGCGCGGGAGAGGACTCGATCGTGCGCAGACCCGCCAGTGCCGTCTCCACGCTCACCGCCGTGGGGTTGAGCGTGCCGCTCGTGATCGGCCTGATCGGCGTGGTGCTGGGCTGGGTACCTTGGTACATCTCGCTCTGGTGTGCCGCGCTGGCCGTTACCATCGGCCTGAACCTCTGGGCGGGACGCGGCGGCGGTGAATGACCGCCGGTGGTGTTTCGGGCACTGGGCCGGGGTGCCGCGACCCGGCCTTCCGCACGTGAGAAGTGCTGTCGCGCGTGTTCACCGGCCGCGGTGGCCGGGGAGCGGTGCCTGTCTGATGTGAGATGACGGCGTGGACCGGTTCACTGCCGGTCACTCGGCTGTTCGAGCAGCGCGGCGACCTCGCCGGGGTGAGCGGCCGCGCTCGTGCTCCTGGCGCCGTTGCTCCACCCGAGGTCCTCGCGCCAGCGCAGCACCGGACCGCGTCCGGTCACGAGCTGGCCGCTCATCGGTCGTGTCGGGGTGAGCTCCAGAGCGACCTGGGCGACGTCGATGCCTTCGCGGGCGAGGGCATCGACGACGCTGTCGAAGTACTGGGTGATCGAGACGGGTGTGAGTCTGTCGCGGGTGTGGTGCACCGCGCGCCTCCTTTGGGGCCGTGTGAACCCACACATTCCGTCGCACGGAGCAGTCGAGCACAGAGCAGAAGGTCCTGTCGTGGCAGGGACCGCCAGACGACCAGGAGCGGGCGTGGGGCGAACGACGCCGGCAGCCAGTTCGTCGTCCCGACAGGAGCGGCGGTGCAGCCAGGCACGGTACCGACCAGCACGGCCGTCAGCGCCACGGCGATCAGAGGTACGTAGGTGCCGCTCTCCTCGCGGAGGAGCGCGGTCAGGAGGACGGACGTCAGGATCGCGGGCGGTGCCGGCACCTGCGGGCGCCCAGCGACGTCCTCAGGACGCTCAGGGTGATGTCCGAGGCACCGAAACCCGGCACGAGCAGGACGCCCTGCACCTTGACCTCCGCCGGACCTGAACCGCGCCACACCGGGGTCGCGATCAGGCTGAGCCCGAGCGCGGCGGTTCCGGCGTGTTCGCGGGCCAACGCCTACAAGGGGTTCACCAGAGCGGGTCCATTCCGCCGTCGCCGCCCTTGCCCGTGGGTTCCGACTCGTCAGGCCCCCTGTGCGGGCCGCCGGGGTTCTCGTCGGCCACCGTCGGGCGGGTGTGCTCCTCGCCGAAGTCGGCATCGTTCAGTTCGGCTTCGGCTGTGACGGCATCAGGTTCAGGGGCGCGGTGGCTCATCGCCTGCCCCTTGCGGTGTGGCGGCGATTGACCACCAGGCCGAGACCGATCATGGCCACACCCAGGAACAGGTGCAGCCAGTTGTCCGCGACGTTGAGCGGCACGAAGTTGGCCTCGCTGCCGTGGTCGATGACCAGACCGTAGAGGAACAACAACAGGTAGACCACGCCTCCGCCGACGAGGTACCAGTACGCGCCGTTGACCGTGCGGGACATGACGAACCCCACGAAGCCAAACGCCAGATGCACGATGTTGTGCAGAACCGACACGGTGAAGAGGCCCAGCAGCATGGCGTGGGACTCGTGGCCGGCGAGCTCCAGTGCGTCGTAGTCGGTGGTGAGGCCGGGAACGAACCCGGCGATGCCGACCAGAGCGAACACCGCGCTCACCACGAGCGCGGTCTTCTGGATAGGTGTGCGCAGCGTTGTCTCGGTCCGGGACATGACGACTCCAATCGAGGTCAGGACATCAAGGGGTCACGGGGCTGGTCGATGTCGCCACGCCAGGCACCGTCTCCTGGCCACCGCGACCCTGGTGCGATCGGTGTCGATCCGCTGGAACGTCACGACTCCGGCGTGGTTCGGGCCGGACTTCGAACACCACGAGATCGGGGCGTTCTGCACCAGATCGTTGCGGCACGGACTGCAGAACGCGACGGAGAGCAGTAAGCCGAGCCTGCTCACGGCGTTCAGCCGGCTGGGTGCAGGAGCACCTTGGTCCAGCCGTCGTCGCGGTTGTCGAAGTGCGCGTAGCCCTCGGCCGCCTGATCCAGCGGCAGCTCGTGCGACACGATGAACGACGGCGTGGCGCGCTCGGCGACGATCAGGTCGCGCAGCTGCCGGTTGTAGCGCTTCACCGGAGCCTGCCCGGTACCCATCCGCTGGCCCTTCATGAAGAACGAGCCGTAGTCCCACCCGATGCGGCCCTCCTTTGCCCCCTCGGTGGCGGCGCCGGGGTCCTGCGGCACGTAGACGCCGACCACGCCGATACCGCCTGCGGTACGCACGCACTGCACGAGGTTGTCCAGCACCAGTTCTGGCTGTTCATCGCCCTGGTGATCATGGGCCTGATATCCGACCGCCTCGACACCGCAGTCCGCCCCACGTCCCTTGGTCGCTTCCAGGACCTGGTCGACGGGACTGCCCTTCGCGAAGTCGACGGGGATGGCGCCGAACCGTTCGGCCAGCCGCAGCCGGTCGGGCTGCTGGTCGACGACGAAGACGCGGGCGGCGCCGCGCAGCAGGGCGCTGTGGGCGGCCATGAGGCCGACCGGGCCGCCTCCGAACACCACGACGTCGTCACCGGGTTCCTGCCCGGCGAGGACGGTGCCGTGCCAGCCGGTGGGGAAGACGTCCGAGAGCATGGTGAAGTCGTTTTCGAACTCCGTGCCGCCCGGCAGCTTCAGCAGGTTGAAGTCGGCGTACGGCACGCGCAGGTACTCGGCCTGTCCGCCGGAGTACGGTCCCATGTTCGCGTAGCCGTACGCGGCGCCGTCGACGCCTTCGGTGGGGTTGGTGCGCAGGCAGAACGACGTCCAGCCCTGCGTGCAGTTGCGGCACGTGCCGCACGCGATGTTGAACGGCACCGAGACGCGGTCGCCGACGTTGACGCGGGAGACGCCGGAGCCGACCTCCTCGACGACGCCCATGTTCTCGTGACCCAGCACGGTGCCGGCCTCGACGTCGGTGCGGCCCTCGTACATGTGCAGGTCCGAGCCGCAGATGTTCGTGGTGGTGATGCGGATGACCGCGTCGGTGGGTTCCTCGATCCGGGCGTCCGCCACGTCCTGCACGGCGACGTCTTCCGGACCGCGGTACACAACTGCCTTCATGTTCTTGCCTCTCGTTCGTCGGTCAGCTCAGGAAATC
The DNA here is from genome assembly GCF_042721395.1 of Lentzea sp. NPDC058450. Lineage (NCBI taxonomy): Bacteria > Bacillati > Actinomycetota > Actinomycetes > Pseudonocardiales > Pseudonocardiaceae > Lentzea > Lentzea sp. NPDC058450. The sequence goes on along the minus strand of NZ_JBHXLO010000001.1, from coordinate 429,579 downwards.
CAGCAGGACGCGGTTCCACTCGTCGGCGTGGCTGACGTTGACGCCGTGCGGTCCGCCGGCGACGACGTGCACCTGGCTGCCTGCCACCGCGGCGTGCGTGCGGGCTCCAGAGCCCTCGAACGGCACGGTGGCGTCGCTGTCGCCGTGCAGCACCAGCGAGGGCACGGTGATCTTGGTCAGGTCGTCGCGGAAGTCGGTCGAGCCGAAGCTCGCCATGCACGCCAGCGCGGCCTTCTTGTCGGCCTGGTCGCACAACGCCCGTGCTTCCTGCCACTGCTGCTGGGTGACGCGCAGTTCGCCGTCGGCGGAGAAGAAGTCGGTGACGAACTGGTCGTAGAAACCGTCCTGGTCCTTGGTCAGCGAGGCGGCCATCTCGGCGGCCTGCGACTGGGTGAGCGGACCCTCCGGGTTGTCGTCGGAGTGCAGCAGGTACGGCGGCACGGCGGAGGCGAAGACGATGCTCCGCACGCGCTCAGGTCCGTAGTTCGCGACGTACCGGGCCACCTCGCCGCCGCCCATCGAGAAGCCGACCAGCGTGACGTCCCGAAGGTCCATTTCGGACAGCAGGACGGACAGGTCCTCAGCGAGGGTGTCGTAGGAGTAACCGCTGAGCGGCTTGTCGCTGCGTCCGAAACCACGGCGGTCGTAGGTCACCACTCGGTGCCCAGCGGCAGCGAGCACTGGCACCTGGTACTTCCACGACTCGCCGGACAACGGCCATCCGTGAATGAGCACGATCGGACGGCCAGGGCCGCCCGTGTCGTCCACGTGCAGATCGGTGTTCTTGAACAGACCGTGGTGCGCCGTGACCTCGGGCATGTCACTCTCCAATGCGATTGCTCGTGGCCCACGGCTACCCAGCGCTTTTCCGGGTACACAGGTGTATTCGGGCATTGACGGGGTAGTGGTCAGCCGGGAGTCAGTCCGACCTGTCGGTGACCGAGTGCGAGGCGCCCACCGGCTTGGACTCGGGCGGACCGCGTTGGCGAGCAACGTTCGCTGCTTGCTGATCACCGTGTGTGCAGGGTTTGGGTTCGATCTTGTGTCGCAAAGTAGTTGGAAATAGATGTTTTAAATTTATTTGTGGCGTTGAGCTGCGTGAACAAAAGTTTCCATGTTTTTGTGCAATCCACCCGATCGTGGGAATCCGAATGTCTGGATGTACGGGTGCTGATTCGGTGAGAGGGGGTGATTGCATGAAGTTGACATGCCCTACGGCGCTGCGGCGGTCTCTCGGGGTGGCTGGATTCCTGATCGGGTTCGGCCTGCTCTCCGCGGGAGTCGCGAGCGCTGACGATGGTGACCAGCCCGGGTTGCTGGGTGGGGTCGCTGATCTCGTCGCGCCGGTGACCGACGTGGTCGCGCCGGTGACGCGGGACGTCACGGCGGTGGCCGATCCGGTGGTGAAGCCGGTGCTCGAGGCTGCCGCGCCGGTGGCCGAACCGGTGCTGGCACCGCTGGCTCCGGTCGTGGACACCACGACGCAGGTGTTGAGTCCCGTGTTGGAGCCTCTCCAGCCGGTGACCTCGCCGCTGCTCACCCCGGTGGTGAACACGGTTCAGGACGTGCCGGTGCTGCCTCGGGCGGCACAACCGTTGGTGGCTCAGCCTTCCGCTCCGGTGGAGGTGCCGCCGGTGGTCGTGGTCCCGGAGACGCCACCGGTGCCACAGGCGTCGCAGACGTCGGACGCGGTTCAGACCGTGATGCCGCAGGACGTCCGCGTGGTGGCTGAAAGGCCGCAGCAGCAACAGATCTCCGCACCTGACGCGGTGCCTCCGATCGAGGCGCCGTCCCCGCCATCCCCTGACGTGCCGCTCGCTTTGCCCGGCACGACGGGATCGGCGTCGTCGACTGGATCGACGGGTCTCGCGCTCGCGGATCTCCCGGCAACACAGGGAGTCCGGCCGGGCGGCGAATCGCTCGTGGTGGTCACCGACCACCAGGTCCACGGGTCGTGGTGCGACTACTACGGCCGAAGTCATCCCAGTTGAGCAGTCCCGACAACCAAGCCGGCCAGATCACCAAGCTTGAATTGACGGGATGGTTCAACAATGCACAGCTATGTGCGACGCGGTCTGATGGCCGCAGCGTTCTCGGGAGGTTTCCTCCTGTTCGGAACGGCGATGGCAAGCGCTGACACGGGTGGCAACGGTCTCCTGGGCGACGTGGGCAACGCCGTGCACTCGGTCGTGAACGGTGGCAACGGCGGCAACTCGGGCAACGGCGGCAACGCCTCCAGCTCGAACAACGCCCAGTCCGGAAACTCGGGCAACTCCGGGAACTCCGGTTCCACCGGCGGCAACAGCGCCTACGGGCTTTGTGTGCTGGCGGAATGCCACACGAACGTGAGCTCGGGCGACTCCGGGAACACGGGTGCGACCGGCTCCACCGGTGACGCCTCCAACCACAGCAACACCGTGGGCGGGAAGTCCGGCGCGGCGGGCAACGGTGGCGACGCCACCGCAGCAGGTCGTTCGGGCAACTCGGAGGCGAACGCCGGCAACGGCGGCAACTCGGGCAACGGCGGCAACGCCACGAGCTCGAACACCGCGCAGTCCGGCAACTCCGGTAACTCGGGCAACTCGGGTGACACCGGCCGCAACAGCGCCACGAACCTGTGCGTGCTGGCCGAGTGCCACACCAACGTCAGCTCGGGCGACTCCGGTGACACCGGTGCGACCGGCTCGACGGGTGACGCCTCCAACCACAGCAACACCGTGGGTGGGAACTCCGGTTCCACCGGCGACGGCGGCGACGCGGCGGTCCTGACCAAGGACCAGAAGTGGGGCCACCACAGCAAGTCCGGCTCCACCGAGGCGACCGCGGGCAACGGCGGCAACTCGGGCAACGGCGGCAACGCCACCAGCTCGAACTCCGCCACGACCGGCAACTCGGGCAACTCCGGGAACTCGGGCGACACCGGCGGCAACAAGGCGATCGTGCGTTCGATCGGTTCGGAGCAGGGCCACGGCTGGAACCAGGACCGCTGGGACAGCGACAAGTCCTGGACGACCGTGACTTCGGGCGACTCCGGCGACACGGGTGCCACCGGTTCGACCGGTGACGCGTGGAACGACAGCTGGACGCGCGGCGGCAACTCCGGCCCGGCCGGGGACGGCGGCGACGCCTGGGCAGTGACCGAGCAGGGCAAGAAGTCCTGGAACCACCACGACAAGTGGAGCAAGAACAACGGCTCCACCGAGGCGACCGCGGGTAACGGCGGCAACTCGGGCAACGGCGGCAACGCCACCAGCTCGAACTTCGCCACGACCGGCAACTCGGGCAACTCCGGGAACTCCGGCGACACCGGCGGCAACTCGGCCGTGGTGAAGACCGAGAACAAGAAGTGGAACGACCAGCGCGGCGACAACCGCCACGGCTGGAAGCACCACAACGGCTGGAAGCACCACAACGGCTGGAAGCACGACAGCTGGAAGAACCACGGCACCAAGTCCTGGACCGAGGTCACCTCGGGCAACTCCGGTGACACCGGCGCCACGGGCTCGACCGGCGATGCCTCCAACCACAGCAACACGGTCGGTGGCCACTCCGGTCCGGCAGGCGACGGCGGCGACGCCGCGTCCTGGACCCACGGCAAGAAGCACTCCGTGAAGGCGTGACCATCAGGTGATCAGAAGGCGGGGCCGGCACCAGCCGGCCCCGCCTTTCGCTGTGCCGGAACCGACCTGCGGGAGCCCAGGTTTCGTTTTCTGGACAGGCCGTCAGGTGTTGTTCGCGGGGTGAGCTGTGCGGGCCGCGTGAGCGGCGTACAGATGGAAGTCCACGGCCCTGCCATCGAGCCGCCTGCGGCAACGGAAGGGGCAACGTGACCATCGGCAGCACCGCCCCGGAGACTTTCTTCGGCCACATGACGTCCAGACCCGGTCCCACGCGTCGGCCGGGGGTGCTGGCGGTGTGCGGGGACATCGACATCGCCAACTGCGGGCCGTTCGCCCAGGCCGTGTCCGAGGCACTGGTTCGGGGAGTCCGCACGATCGACGTGGGCGAGCTGACGTTCTTCGGAGCCGCTGCCGCTCGGGCGCTCCAGAACGCGTTGCAGGCGATCCAGCACAGCGGCGAGGTCGTCACGCTGGACAGGGTGTCGTCCACCGTGAGGCTGGTGCTCGACGTGTGTGGTGTGGCCGATGACCCGAAGGTCCGCATCGTCGAGAAGGACGGACAACCTCAGCGGCGCAGGGATTGGCTCGGCGAGTACCCGTAGGCCTCGCGGTAGGTGATCGCGAACCGGCCCGCGTGGGCGAAGCCCCAGCGGATCGCGATCGAGGTCACCGTGTCGCCGCGCGCCGGATCGGCGCGCAGGAGGTCCTCATGTGCACGGGCGAGCCGGACGTGCCGCAGGTACTGCAGCGGTGTTCTCTCGTGGTGGCGGGCGAAGGCGTACTGCAACGCCCGTGGCGTGACGTGGCACGCGTGGGCGATGTCGGCCAGCCCGATGTCGGTGTGCGCGTGAGCGTGGATGAACTCCTCCGCCTTGCGCAGCGTCCTCGGCGTGGCCCCGGTTTCCAGCGTCGCGGAGTCAAGAGATCTGGTGGGGAACACCGACAACGCGGTGGCCGCCAGCAGGCGGCCGGCGCTACCGATGATCAACGGGCTGGACGCGGCCTCGTCGTCGTTCAGGACACTGTGGACGAACGCGGCCGCGCGCTTCCACTGCCGGACAGCGGTTGCGGAGAGCGGTTCCAGCGAGTCGAACCGCAGCGGCGCTGGAACCTCGCCGGGCATGGTGCTGGCCACCTCGGTCAGCATCGCGGCAGGCACGGTCATGATGTGCACGCGCAGGTCACGGCACGCGACGAGGTAGTCGCCGCGAGGGAAGCTGCCCAGGCAGACGTCGCCTTCCCGGTAGCGCTCGGTGTTCTTGCCGAGCTCGGCCTGGGTCGTGCCGGAGACGAGCGTGGTGATGGACAGGTCGTCGGTGCCGTCCAGCGACAACGTCAGATCCGGCGGCATGGTGAAGTCGACGAAGCTGATGCCACCGGCGCTGATCTGCGACAGCGAGAGCGGCGAGGTCTTGTCCACCGCGGCGGCCTTGCCGGAGCGGGCCGTGTACATCTGACCGATGAACGCGTGGGCCTCGTCTGGATCGGTCGTGCTGAAAGTCGAACGGTTCGGCGTGGACACCCGCATCGCCCCCTGCCCGCCGACTCGGTCGGGAAGAACGTCGCGGGCCGCTACTCGACCCGAGGTGGACTGTCGACGGTAGCCCTCCAGCCCGCGGAACGGCACCGCTGCCCGCAAAGCGAAGCCGATCGCGTTTGGGCGGCGCGGTGGCGGGCACTCGAGTGAGATTGACCAGCCGAGACGGACTCGTGGAGGTCGCGCGAGGCGGAAGAAGGCCCATGAAGATCGCGATGATGTCCACGAACAAAGCACCTGAGGGAGAAGACCGCCAGGTCACGGGGCTGTCATCGGCGTTGAGGGCCCTGGGGCACGAGGTGGGGACCGTGCGGTGCGCGACCTCGTCGACTGGTGAAGCAGCAGAGGCGTTGCGGGCTCAGTGGGACCGTGAACAGCCGGACCTCGTGCACGCGCATTCCTGGCGTTCGGGGCTCGTGGCCGTGCTTGCCGCGCAACCCCTCGGGCTTCCCGTCGTGCAGTCGTTCGGCGGCTTCGACCGCGATCCCGCCGGTCTCGCCCGGCTGGTCGGACGTGAAGTGGCGTTGGTGGTGGCGTCCTGCGAGCACGAGGTTCTCGAACTCGCGGCCGCTGGAGTCCCGAGGCCGCGGATCGTGACGGCTCCTCGTGGTGTCGACACCAGCCTGTTCACGAGCACCGGCGAGGTCTCGCGTCGTTCGGACCGGCTCCGGATCGTGACGGTGGCGGGGCCGTCGCCCGACGACGGCGTCGCCGATCTCGTCGCGGCGCTGCCGTGGCTGAAGGCCGTGGAGTTGGTGGTCATCGGGGCGTCGGCGCCAGGTCAGGCGGACCGGTTGAAGGCGTGGGCGCGCAAGCTCGAGGTCGAGGACCGCACCCGCGTGCTGGGCCCGGTGCCCAGGCAGGACCTGCCCGCGTTGCTGCGCTCCGCTGATCTGGCGGCGTTCGTGCCGCGGCGGGCCTGTTCGGACGACGGGCCGCTGGAGGCGATGGCCTGCGGTGTGCCGGTGCTCGCGACCGAGGTCGGCGGACTGTCCGACCTCGTGGTCGACGGCGTGACCGGGGCGCTCGTCCCACCCGGCGAGCTCAAGCAGCTGATCCGGCGGCTCCGGGTGGTGCTGGACGACGCCACCTTCCGGCTGGCGTGCGGGTTCGCGGCGGCGGACCGGATCAACGCGCGGCACAAGTGGCCCGGCGTGGGCCAGACCGTGGCACGGCTGTACTCGCGAGTGCTGGAACTCCAACCTGCCCCGACTGGCTGATGGCCGACGGCGGCGAGCTGGACCGGCAGGTCGGTGCGGCGGAGGTCGTGCGGCGGATGTTCGACCTGATGCCGCTCATGGTGGTCGTGCTCGCCGGTCCGGAACATCGGATCGTCGCGGCCACCGGCGCCTACCGGGCGTGGACGGGTCGTCAGACGCTCATCGGCATGACCCTGCGCGAGGCCTTCGCCGAGGGCCGGCTCACCTGGGAGATGGCCGACCGGGTCTACGCCACCGGACAGGCCGAGTCGTTGCGGGGCTTGCACACCGGGTTCGACCGGCCGGACGTGGAGGAGGAGCGGGAGTTCTTCGTCGACTGGAATCTCAGTCCGACCCGTGGCCCGGGAGGTGAGATCGACGGCGTGTTCATCGACGCCGTCGACGTGACCGACCGCGTGCACGAGCGCCGGACCGAGCACCGGCGCGCGGCCACGGCGGAACGGCAGTACGCCGAGGCGTTGGACGTCATCGACCTGCTGCACCGGCAGATGTTGCCGTCGAGCGTGCCGCTGCTGCCTGGTGTGCACGTCGCCGCGAGCTATCTGCCCGCTCTGGCCGACAGCGGTACCGGCGGCGACTGGTTCGACGCCTTCCCGTTGCTGGGCGGGAGGCTCGGGTTGGTCGTGGGTGACGTCGCGGCCGCCGGCCCGACCGGGCAGCTGAGCGTCGTGCTCTCCGAACGGCTGGCCGCCACCGGGGACGTCCGCATCGCCGTCCGGGCCGCCGACGTGGTGGCGCGCCGAAGCTCTGCCGCACGTGCCGCGACGGTGTGCGTCGCGGTGCTCGATCCCGGTACCGGCGTTGTCGAGTACGCCGTGGCCGGCCATCCACCACCGCTGGTGATACCCGCGGCCGGCGAGCCTCGTTTTCTCGTCGGCCGCGGAGGCCGGCCCCTCGGTGTCGGCGACTTCGTGCTGGAACCGTTGGTGGGAAACGAGATTCTCGCCGGAGGTGACCTGCTGCTGCTCTACACCGACGGCATCCTGGAACGGCCGGGGCGGTCGATGCCGGAGAGCACCGTGGAGTTCTCGGCGGCCGCCACCGACGCCATGGCGGATCGCGGCGCTCACCTGCCGGCCGCCGACCGGGTGTGCGACCTGACCATCGAGACGCTCACCAGGTTCACCGGTCACCGCGACGACATCACGTTGCTCGCCGCCCAGCTGGTGCCGCACCCGCCCGAGTTCCACCGAGCCTTTCCGGCGGTGGTGGAGTCGGTGTCGCTGGTGCGGGAGGAGGTTGCGGACTGGTTGACCGGACTGCACCTGGACCCGCTGGGCGCGGACGCGCTGCTGCACGGCGTCGTGGAGCTCGCCACCAACGCGGCCGAGCACGCCTACCTCGACTCACCCGGCAACGACCTCTTCGTCGTGCACGGCGAACTGCTCGCCGACGCTCACGTCCGGATCGAGGTGAGCGACGAAGGTCGTTGGCGCACACCGAATGCGTCCACGGACCGCGGTCTTGGGTTGCAGATCACGGCGGAGATGGTCGACGGACTTCGCGTCGAGCACGACGGCGGCGGCACTCGATCCGTGCTGCGTCACCGGGCGAGCAGGCCGACGCGCCTGCACACCGCGGAGGACCTGCGGTTCGGATTCCCGTTGGCCACGAGAGTTCCTGTGCGAGCCATGGAACTGGAAAGCCGCCCAGGTTCGCCGAACCCGTGCCTCAGCGTGGCCGGCCCGATGGACGCCACCACAGCGGATCAGTTCAAACGGGCGGTGCACTCCGCGGGTTTCACCGGTACCCGGTCGCTCACCATCGACCTCACCGGCGTCACGCACCTGGCCAGCGCCGGAGTCGCCCTGCTGCACGCCCTGACCGCCCGGCACCGCGACAACGGCAGCGAGCTCACGCTCTTCGCACCCGTCGGCACCCCGGCCGACATGATCATGACTCTGGTCGGCCTCGGCCACCACACCTCGGACCTGGATCGGTGACGCAGTGGACCTCGACCCCCGCACGGTGGCCTCGGCCCTGACCGAGCAGGCATTGGTCCTCCGGCCACTCGCCCTGGACAACGCCGCGATGCCCGCTCTCGACGACGCGACCGCCGGCGCGCCACCACCCGCACTGGTCGTGCTGGATCTGCGCCGGGTCGAGCACCTGCCAGCCGCCGAGGTCCGCAACCTCGACGTGTTCGCGCGCGCACGGGCCGAACGCGGCGTTCGTTGCGTGCTCCTCGTGGCGGAAGGCGGCGCGGTGGCTCGCGTGCTGGACATCGCGGGCTCCACCGTCCCGAGGTTCGCCGACCTCGAATCCGCGTTGCTGGGCAACGAGGACGCTCCCGAACAGGGTGTCGACTCGCTCATCCCGCAGTTCGAGGAGCTGACCCGGATGCTGCTCTCGGCCACCACAGTGGCGGACGCGTTGCATCAGGTCGTGACCGCCACCAAACACGTCGTGCCCGCGGCCGAGGTGGTGAGCGTAACCCTGCGCGAACCGGGCGGCAGGTTCACCACCCCCGTCCAGACCGACCCAATCGCCACCGCGCTGGACGAGGTTCAGTACCGCACGGGCCGCGGACCGTGCGTTGACGCCGCGCTGCCGGACGGCCCCGGTTACGTGATCGGCGGGGACCTCCGCACCGACCAGCGATGGCCCGAGTTCGCCGCCACCTGCGTCTCGCACGGACTCGCGGGCGTGCTGGCCACCGAGCTCCTGGCCGCCGGAGACCACGCCGTCGGCGGGGCGCTGAACATCTTCACCCGCGGCCCAGCGAACATCAGTGACACCGACCGCCATGCCGCCCTGCTGCTGGGCACCCACGCGTCGCTGGCCCTCGCCCACTTGAACAGCACCGAGATCGCCTTCGTGCACACCACCCAGCTGCGCCAGGCGATCGACTCGCGTGACGTGATCGGTCAGGCCAAGGGCATCCTGATGAACCGCCAGGGCATCGACGCCGACGAGGCTTTCGCCTTGCTGCGCAGGACTTCTCAGGACCTCAACGTCAAGCTGGTCGAGGTCGCCACGACGATCGTCAGCCGCCACCGCGAGCTGGAGCGGCGTTCACCCGCCGACGAGTGACGCGGTCACGACCCCGGCCTGAGTCCGAGCCGGTGCACGCGGTTGTGCGACCTCGGAAACGGGCATAGCTTGGGAGTCGGATCCCGAAACTTCGACTTTCTTGCGAGGTACATCTACAGGTTCTGCGGGTTGGGCAGCGACTCACGTGTCGGCGCTTCTCACGGTTTGCCGATGGGAGCGCGGCCGCATGAGCCAGCAGACCAACAGCGCGCAGGGCGTGCTGACCACCCGGACCGCGGAACCTGATGGGATCGCCGTCGTCACCGTGTCCGGTGAGATCGACAGCATGGCGGAGGACTCGCCGTTCACCGAGCTGCTCGACGTGATGCGGGAGGACCTCGAAGGGCTCGTCGTCGACATGGACGCGGTGACCTTCTTCGGCTCCGCAGGCGTCCACGTCCTGATCGCCATGGAAGAAGGCGCGCGGCACAGGAACATCCCGTTCGCGGTGGTGGCGTCCACGCGGGCGGTGCGGATGCCGCTGTCGGTGACCGGTGTGGACGCGCTCTTGGCGCTGCACCCGGACGTGGTCGGCGCGCTGGCCGCCGTCCGGTGCCTGCCTCACCCGAGACGAGGCTGATCAGCGGCCAGGTCCGGGTCGATGGTGTGGTGGGGCACGTTGACGAGGGTCAGGATCATGTCGGCGTTGGTGCCAGTCGGCGCGTAGAGCCTCAGCTCGCTGCCGTTGCCGTGGTGCAGCGCGGTGAGGCGGTGCAGGGCCGCGACGCCGGCGCTGGCCAGGTGGGTGACGCCGGACAGATCCACGGTGAGCGATCGCATCCCGGTGGAGCCAAGGGTCCGCACCCCGCGGGACACCTCGGACACCGTCGCCGCGTCGACGGCCCCTTCGACCCGCAAGCGAGGCCCTGGCGCGGACGGGTCGTCTCGTACCAGCAGAGGACCGGTGCGGACAGCGGGACGCTGGGGCGTCAGCCACGGCAGATCGCCCGTGCTGAGCAGGCGGGCGGGCTGGTGGAGCAGGAGGGTCGCGGTGGCGGTGGTCCCGCGCTCGCCGTGGTCGACGTGCAGGCTGTCGACGAGATGCTCGGTGAGCTGGAGGCCCAGCCCCCGATCGTCTGACGGTGACGGCGGCCGCCAGCGACCTTGGTCGGTCACCTGCACTCGGGCGTGGCCGGCGTCGGTGACGACCGCGGTCACGGTGACCTCGTTGGCGTCCGCCGAGTCGACGTAGGCGTGTTCGATCGAGTTGGTGAGCAGCTCGATGGCGGCCTGCCGGAGGGCGTCGCCGTCGTCGCCGGTGATGCGGGCCGAGGTCAGCCACTCGTTCAGCTGCTGGTGGAACGGAGGCAACGACTCGGGAACGGCCTCGATCGTCCACACCTGCTCCGGCGCGGGTGGAACGAGCTGACCGGCCAGCAGCGTGATGTCGTCGCGGTGTCCCGTGATCCGCACCAGCAGCTCCAACGTCTGCGTGCACACCCGCTCGGCGGTGGAAGCCGCGTCGTCGCGCAGGGCACGGTCGGCGGCGACGTCCGCCGAGGCCTGCACGAGCTCGACCGTGCTCTGCGCCAGCTCCCGGCCCGGCCTCTCCAGAATCCCGTCGGTGTAGAGCAGGACCACCTCGCCTTCGACGATGTGGTCGTTCATGACCGTCGCGACCGTGAACTCCCCGCCGACGCCGATGGGCCCGGCACCGGACGGCACCAGGTATCGACCGTTTCCAGTGGACGGAGACAGCACCAGCGGCGGGGGATGACCGGCCGTGCAGTACTCCAGCGCGCCCGTGCGTGGATCGAGCGTCACGACGCAGACCGTGGTGGCCTGGGCGCCACGAAGGCGGTGTGCGGCAGCGTTCAGGCCGTTCAGCGCGGCCGCGATGTCCGGCTCGGTCGCCAGCCGCTCGTGCAGCAGGACGCGCAGCTGCCCCATCGTGGCCGAGGCGGTGACGCCGTGCCCGACGACGTCACCGACCACCAGCGCCACACGTCCGTCGGGCAGGACGAGGGAGTCGAACCAGTCGCCGCCGGCCGAGTCCTCGGCGTTGGCGAGCAGGTAGCTGGCGGCGACCTGCACCCGTGGCAGCACGGGGACTCCTGGCGGCAGCAGTTCGCGTTGCAGCGAGTCGATCATGTCCCGGGCCTGGGCGTAGCGCTGCTCGGCCGCACTGGCCCGCTGTTGTGCCGCCTGCCGTTCGCGCACCCGCTCGGTCACGTCGGCGACGGACACGATCACGCCCGTCCGTTCCTCGCCCGTGCCCGCCAGCGGCGTGACGCTGAAGTCGACGAAGAACTCCGCCTGCTCGCCGGTCTCCGGCAGGTCGAACTGCAACCGGAAGTCGCGCTGCGACTCGGACTCCCCGGTCGCGTACACCCGCTCGAACACCTGGAAGAGCTGCTGACCGATCACCTCGGCGAACGCGTCGCGCACCAGCGTGCCGACCACGTCCGGGCGGCCCGTCCACGACCGGTAGAGCCCGGTGGCGGCGACGATTCTCAGCTCGGGGCCTTCCACGGCGGCCAGGATCGAGGGCATCTGGTCGAACACGTGCCGCACCAGCCCCGCGTCACCCACCTGGGCTGACAGCTCGTCGTCGGATGCCCCGCGCTTGGTCATCGCGTCCCCGTGTCCTTCCGTAGGTCCCTGACCGTCTGCCCGACATCCTCAGACGTCGGTGATGTCGTCGCCGAGCTTGGAGCTGGTGTCACGAGTCAGCACCGGCATGACGAACCAGAGCGTGCCGTAGACCAGCAGCGCGAGGACACCGATCAACCCGGCGAGCCAGCCACCGAGGACCACCTCGCTGAGCAGCAGGACGGTGCCGGTCATCGCGACGGCGAGGAAACCCAGCCCGGCCAGCAAGAACGTGTTGCCGGCCGCGACGACGTCCTCGCGGCGCCCTTGCCGGAACAGCATGCGGTGCCAGGCGGCGGGCGCGGTGAGCAGTGCCACGGCTGCGGCCGCACACAACACCGTCACCATGTGAGTGACACGGACGAACGTTGAGGCCGTGGCGTACTTCTCGGTGAACGCGATGGAGAGCAGGAATCCGAACAGGATCTGCACGCCTGCCTGGGCCACCCGCAGCTCCTGGAGGAGCTCGTTGACGTTGCGGGCCAACCGCCGCGACTCGGACTCCTGGATGTCGCTCATTCGGGTGGTCTACCCGAGGTCACGCGGCCGAAACGGAAACTCGCGCGTGCCGACGTGCCGTGTTTCGGCAGGTGTCTCAAGGGAACGCCTCTCAGAGGGCAGCCGACCCGAGAGGAGCAACGACGTGAAGGCTGTTGTGTGGCACGGCACGGGCGACATCCGGCTGGACGACGTGCCGGATCCGAAGATCCAGGAGCCGACCGACGCGATCATCCGCATCACCCGCAGCGCGATCTGCGGTACCGACCTGCACATGGTGCGGGGCACGATGCCGGGCATGGTCGAGGGCACCGTCCTCGGACACGAAGCTGTCGGCGTCGTGCTGGAGGTCGGTGACGCGGTGCGCGGCTTCTCCGTCGGTGACCGCGTGGTCGTGCCCTCGACGGTCGGATGCGGGACGTGCTCCTACTGCCGTGCCGGCTATTACGCGCAGTGCGACACCGCCAACCCGAATGGGCCGGCTTCGGGCACGTGCTTCTTCGGTGGCCCGCAGGCGACCGGGCCGGTGGACGGGCTGCAAGCGGAGTTCGCCCGAATTCCTTACGCGGCAACGACTCTGGTGCGGATCCCGGACGAGGTCAGCGACGACCAGGCGATCCTGCTGTCCGACATCTTCCCGACGTCGTGGTTCGGCGCCCGGCTCGCCGAGGTCGGCACCGGAGACACCGTGGTGGTGCTGGGCGCGGGCATCGTGGGCCAGCTCGCGATCACGTCGGCGAAACGTCAGGGCGCCGGACGGGTGATCGTGGTCGACGGCAACAGGTCCCGTTTGGACACAGCGCGGGCGCAGAACGCCGAGACCGTCGACTTCAACTCCGAGGACCCGGTCGCGGTTGTGAAAGACCTGACCGGCGGTATCGGCCCGGACCGCGTCATCGAGGCGGTGGGGATCGACGCGGAGCACCCGTCGTCGGGACCGGCGGCGAAGGAAGGCGAGCAGGCCGCCTCACCGAGCGGAGAGCTGTGGAAGCCGGGGTCGGCGCCAAGCCTCACGTTGCGGTGGGCGGTCGAGATGGTGGCGAAGGCCGGGTCCATCGGCATCATCGGCGTCTTCCCACCGGGGTTCGACCGGTTCCCCATCGGCGCGGCGATGAACAAGAACCTCACTCTGCGCATGGGCAACTGCAACCACCGGCGGTACCTGCCTCGGTTGCTGGACCTGGTGCTCACCGGGGTGGTCGACCCGATTCCGCTGATCACCCAGCACGAGCAGCCGACCGCGGCGATCGAGGCGTACAAGTCGTTCGACCTGCGCGAGGACGGCTGGCTCAAGACCGTTCTCGAAGTCGCGTGACCGCCCAGCGGTACCGCCGCGCCTGCGACTACCTCGCGGCCGCGATGATCTACCTCAAGGACAACGTCCTGCTCGAGGAACCGCTGCGGCCCGAGCACCTCAAGCCCAGGCTGCTCGGCCACTGGGGGACCTGCCCCGGCATCACGTTCGTCTACCGCGGCCTCAACAAGCTCGTCCGCGACACCGGCCGCCGCACGTTGCTGGTGACCGGACCGGGGCACGGCGCCCCGGCGGTGCACGCCAACCTGTGGCTGGAAGGCACGCACGAGCTGTACGACCCGGAACTGGGCCGGGACCGCGCGGGCCTGACGGAGCTGGTCCGGCGGTTCTCGTGGCCGGGCGGGTTCCCGAGCCACCTGTCACCGCAGGTGCCGGGCGTGATCAACGAGGGCGGCGAGCTCGGCTACGCGCTCTCGACCGCGTTCGGCGCTGCGGCCGACGACCCTGAACTTCTCGTCGCGTGCATCATCGGCGACGGCGAGGCGGCGACCGGGCCGACCGCGACCTCGTGGCACGGCAGGACGTTCTTCGACGATCCCGCGCACGGCCAGGTGCTGCCGATCCTGCACCTCAACGGCTACAAGATCTCCTCGCCGACGGTGTACGCGTCGATGGCCGACGAGGACCTGATCGCCCACTTCCGCGCGCTCGGCTGGTCGCCACAGCTCGTGAACGTCGAGTCGGTGCCGAACCCGGACGCCGCGCTCGACTCGGCGCTGGCGTTCGCGCAGGCGGCGGGGGACCGGTGGCCGATGATCCTGCTGCGCAGCCCGAAAGGCTGGGGACTCCCGGCCGAGGACGGCGACGGACTGCCGCTCGAAGGCACGTTCAACGCCCACCAGGTCCCGGTCGAGCACGACCAGATCGACGTGATCGAACGCTGGCTGCGCTCCTACCGGCCGGAGGAGCTGTTCACCGACGGCGTTCCGCACGACGACCTGCTCGACCAGCTGCCGGCCGAAGAGCTGCGGCTGGGCCGGGTGCCGCAGGCCAACGGCGGCGCGGTCCGGCGGGATCTGCCGTTGCCGGACCTCGCCGAGTTCGCCGTGGGGACCGACGAGCCGGCCAGTCCCACGAAGACCGCGGGGCGGTGGCTGACGGCGTTGATGAAGGCGACCGAGGACCGGCGCGACTTCCGGATCGTGTGCCCGGACGAGCTGGCGTCGAACAAGCTCGACGAGGTCCTGACCGTGACGGGCAGGGCGTTCACCCGTGACTTCAAGGGCTACAGCGAGAACCTCGCGCCGGACGGCCGGGTCTTCGAGATGCTGTCCGAGCACTTCTGCCAGGGCGTGTTGGAAGGCTATCTGCTGACCGGGCGGCACGGGCTGTTCCCGTGCTACGAGGCGTTCGTGTCCATTGTGGATGGAATGGTGAACCAGTACGCCAAGTTCCTCACGATGGCGCGCGACGTGGAGTGGCGCGAACCGGTCGCGAGCTTGAACTATCTGCTGACCAGCGAGGGCTGGCGGCAAGAGCACAACGGCTACAGCCACCAGGGTCCGGGATTCATCAACAACATGCTCACCAAGAAGGCAGCGGTGGCCCGGATCTTCCTGCCGCCGGACGCGAACACGTTGCTGGTGACGCTGGAGGAATGCCTCGCCTCGACCGACCGGATCAACGTGGTCGTGGCGAGCAAGCACGAAGGCCCGCAATGGCTGGACCTCGACGCTGCCCGGAGCCACTGCGCGGCCGGCGCGGGCGTCTGGCAGGACACCGAGCAGCCGGACGTCGTGCTGGCGTGCGCCGGCGGCGTGCCCACGGTCGAGACCGTCGCGGCCGCGCGACTTCTCCGCGAACGTGCCCCAGAGCTGAAGGTGCGCCTCACCAACGTCGTCGACCTGCTCTGCCTCGGCCGCAACGGCCTTGCTGAGGACGACTTCGAACGCTGCTTCGGCGGCGAGGACGTCCCGGTGGTGTTCGGCTTCCACGGCTATCCGTCCGCCGTGCACATCACGTTGCACGGCAGGCCGTCCCCGGATCGTTTCCACGTGCACGGCTACCGCGAGGAAGGCACCACGACGACGCCGTTCGACCTGTTGGCGAGCAACGAGATGAGCCGCTACGACCTCGCCGCCGACGCCGCCCGCCGCGCCGGGCTGAACATCGCCGACGACCTGATGGCCGAACGGGACGAGCTGCTCGCCCGCGCGTACCGCGACGGCCAGGACCCGCCGGAGGTGAGCTGATGACCACGGTGCTCGCGATCAACCCCGGCTCCAGCAGCCTGCAGGCCGAACTGGTGGACGGTGAGCCCGTGCTCGACCGTGCGGAGAGCGAGTCCGAGCTGTACAGCCTGCTCGAACACGACATCGACGCCGTCGGGCACCGGCTCGTGCACGGCGGAGCCGAACTCCTCACACCGACAGTGGTGGACGACAGCGTCGTCGAACTCGTACGCGACGCCTGCTCGCTCGCGCCGCTGCACGTGCCGGTGAGCCTGAAGCTGCTCATCGCTTTGCGGGAGAGGCTTCCTGACGTTCCGCACGTCGTGTGCCCCGACACTGCCTTCCACCGCGATCTACCGGAGGTGGCGGCGACGTGGGCGTTGCCCGAGTCGTGGCGCGCGAGATTTCGCCTGCGCCGCTACGGGTTCCACGGTCTGTCGTACAAGTGGGTCACGAGCCGCGTCGGCGAACAGAACGTGCTCGCCGCACACCTCGGCGGCGGAAGTTCGGTGTGCGCCATCAAAGACGGCCGCAGCGTCGACACCTCGATGGGGTTCACGCCGTTGGACGGCGTGCCGATGACCAAACGCTCTGGCAGCATCGACCCCGGTCTGGTCCTGTGGCTGATCGAGCAGGGGCTGAGCCTCGACGAGGTCCGGGACGGGCTGTACCGCGAGTCCGGGCTGCTCGGCCTCTCCGGCGGCCTGTCCTCCGACACCCGTGAACTGGTGGCGTCCGACGACCCGAAGGCGGCGTTCGCGCTCGACGTGTTCGCCCACCGGATCCGGCGCGAACTGGCGGCCATGGCCGCTTCCCTGGAGAGGGTGGACGCGGTGGTCTTCACCGGCGAGATCGGCTGGGACCAGCCCGAGGTCCGCGAGGCGGTCTGCTCCGGGCTCGGCGTGCTGGGCATCAGCGGCGGCCTGTCCGGCAACCGCGAGACCGACGGCCTGGTCAGCCAGGACGGCGCGGTGCCGGTGTACGTCGTGGAGCCGCGGGAGAACCTGCAGATCTGCCGCGACACTCTGGCCGCGTTGTGAGGGTCAGTCGGTGAGGATCCGGCCGTACCGTCGCAGAACCCGTTGCCGCAGTTCGGGATCCGTGCGCGGCACCGGTTGCAGGAAGACCTCGTCGACGTCGTGGAACTCCTCGCGCAGCGAGTTGTCGATGCGCAGGCACGCGTGCTCGATCTCGCCGGCGGTGTAGGTGTCGACGAGATCGACCCGCGCGCACACGAGCACCTTGTCGGTGCCGGTGAGCATGGTCTGCAGATCGACGAGGTCGTCGATCTCGGGTTGCCGTTCCAAGAACGCCCAGATCGCCCGCACGAGCCGCGGGTCCGCCTGCCGTCCGATCCAGCAGGCCCCTGCACGCCCGGCCCAGCAGCACCGCGACCACGGCCAGCAACACCCCGATGGCGATCGAGGCGACGCCGTCCCAGACCGCGGAGCCGGTCAGCTGGTGCAGACCCACTCCCGCCGCGGCCAGCCCGATGCCGATGACGGCCGCGAAGTCCTCGGTGAACACCGCACGCGGCGCGGGGTCGTCGGTCCGGCTCAGCTGCCGCGCCACGGACCGGTCGTGCTCGGCGGCCTCGTCCCGCACCTGCTTGGTGGCCTGCACCAGCGACGTCCCCTCCATCAGGAACGCGATGCCGAGCACCAGGTAGTTCACCCACACGTAGCTGTTCTGCTCCGGCTGCTCCACGATAGTGCGGACGCCTTCGTAGACGGAGAACGCCGCGCCCGAGACGAGGATCCCGAACGCGGCGAGCAGCGACCAGAAGTAGCGTTCCTTGCCGTAGCCGAACGGATGCTCGGCGTCGGCCGGGCGTTCCGATCGGCGAACGGCCGTGAGCAGCAGGATCTGCGTGGACGTGTCGCCCACCGAGTGTGCGGCCTCCGACAGCAACGCGCCCGAGCCGGACAGCACGCCCGCGATCAGCTTGAGGATCGCCACACCGAGGTTCGCCGCGAGCGCGACGAGCACGGTGAACTTGCTGCCCTTGCCCTCCACGTCAGGCCGGGATGGGACGTTCGGCCAGCGCCGACGCCACCGCGTGCAGGTTGGCCGCCATCGTCCGGCCGGTGTTCTCCGACCAGTCGTGACCCTCGTCGGTCTCGGAGTAGTCCTTGCCGGGACCAGGGCCGCGGTTCCAGTAGGTCCAGGCCTGGCCGGGGATGGTGTAGCCGATGTCGCCGAGTCCGCCGGAGATCTCGCTGATCACGTGGTGGGCACCGTCCTCGTTGCCGGTCACCACGACGCCGGCGACCCGGTTGTAGGCGACGGGGCGGTCCTCGTCGTCGGTCTCGGAGATCATCGCGTCCATCCGCTCCAGCGCCCGCTGGGCGATCGAGGACGGCCGGCCGACCCACGTCGGGGTGGCCACGACGAGGATCTCGGCCGCCAGCAACGCGTCGTGGATCTGCGGCCACTCGTCGCCGCCGCCGAGATCGGTGACGACGCCGGGCGGGATGTCGTGGTCAGCGAGCCGGAACGTGGCGACCTCGACGTCCTTCTTGGCCAGTTCGTCGATGACGACCTGGGCCAGGAGGTCCGTGTTGGACTGCTCCGGCGACTTCTTGAGCGTGCAGTTGAGCACGACAGCGCGCATGGGAATCGTCTCCTGAGAAAGGGAAATCCGGGTCAGACCGTGCCGGGACGGTCGACGTCACCGCGCCACGCACCGGTCTCGTGGCCGCCGCGCTCCTCGATGAACTCCTTGAAACGCTTCATGTCGCCCTTCACCCGGCGGTCGAGGATGCCGAGCTTGTCGGCGACGTTCTCGACGAACCCCTCGGGGTCGATGTCCATCTCGGCGGTGACCCTGGTCCGGTCGGTGTCGATTCGCTGGAACGTCACGACTCCGGCGTGGTTCGGGCCGGACTCCGACCGCCACGAGACCCGCTGGTCCGGCGTCTGGTCGACGATCGTGGCGTCGAACTCGCGCTTGACGCCGCCGATGTCGAGGCGCCAGTGCGTGCGGGAGGAGTCGATCTGCCTGATCTCGTCCACGCCCTCCATGAAGTGCGGGAAGCTCTCGAACTGCGTCCACTGGTTGTAGGCGGTCCGGACGTCCACGTCGACGTCGACCGACTCGGTGATCGTGCTCATGCAGGCACTCCTCAGATCGTGGGCAACAGCAACACTTTCTGTGCGCCGTAAAGCTTCTTCTGGAACATCTCGTAAGCACGGGGCGCTTCGTCGAGCGGCAACCTGTGAGTGGCGAAGTCGTCGACGCCGAGCGGATCGTCGGTGCCGCTGAGCAGCGGCAGGATGTCGTCGACCCAGCGGCGGACGTTCGCCTGTCCCATGTGGAGCCGGATCTGCTTGTCGAACAGCTCCATCATGGGGATCGGGTCGATCATGCCGCCGTAAACACCGGACAGCGAGATGGTGCCGCCGCGGCGCACCGAGTCGATGGCCGCGTAGAGCACGCTGAGCCGGTCGATGCCGGCCTTCTCGGTGAGCAACGCGCCTGCCTGGCGGGGAAGCGCGGACACGAGGTTGTGGGCGAACCGGACGGCCGTGGCACCGTGCCGGGCGACGCGCGCGGCCATCTGCCCGACCGGGCCGAGCCCGAACACCGCCACGGAACCGCCCGGCGGGATCTCGGCGTACTCGACGGCCTGCCACGCGGTCGGCAGCACGTCGGAG
This sequence comes from Lentzea sp. NPDC058450, assembly GCF_042721395.1. NCBI lineage: Bacteria > Bacillati > Actinomycetota > Actinomycetes > Pseudonocardiales > Pseudonocardiaceae > Lentzea > Lentzea sp. NPDC058450. The sequence goes on along the minus strand of NZ_JBHXLO010000001.1, from coordinate 409,936 downwards.
AGGTAGACGAACCGGTCGTCCGGCGGCCCGTCCGGGACCTTGACCGGCCCGTACTGCGCGCGCGGCACCCGCAGGTACTCCGCCTGCCCGCCGGGCACCTGGCCGTAGAGCTTGGTGTAGCCGAGCAACGCCGCGCCCTTGCCCTGCGCGGTCACCTGGGTGGTCTCGCACTGCGACTGCAGGCCGCGATCGCACATGAAACAGCTGCCGCATGAGATGTTGAACGGCACGACCACCCGATCGCCGGGTTTGAGCCGGGTCACCTCGGCACCGACCTCCTCGACCACGCCCATCGGCTCGTGCCCGAGCACGTCACCCTCGGTCATGAACGGGCCGAGGACCTCGTAGAGGTGCAGGTCCGAGCCGCAGACACCGGTGGAGGTGACGCGGACGACCGCGTCCGTCGGCTGCAGGATCCGGGGATCGGGCACCTCCTCCACGCGCACGTCGCGCTTGCCGTGCCAGGTGACCGCCTTCATCGCTGCTCCTCATCAGGGGAAATCGCAGATGTCGGGCGGGTGCCCTTGAGGATTGCGGGCAAACGTGCGGTCGCCGCTCCGATGAGGTTCTTGGCCGGATCACGCGGGTACCTGCCGCAAGAGCGAGTTCGTCGCCTCCGTTCAGAAGGCGGACAACCCACAGGGAGCGGTCATGAAGGTCGTCGTCACCGGCGCGACGGGGAACGTGGGTACGGCGCTGCTGCGCAGACTCGCCGAGGAACCGGACATCGAGGCGCACGGCATCTCCCGCCGCGCGCCCGCGAACGTGCCGCCGTACAGCGGCGTGCCGTGGACACCGGTCGAACTCGGCAGGCCGGGTGCGGAAGAGGTGCTCAAGGGCGTGTTCGACCAGGCTGACGCCGTGGTGCACCTGGCGTGGCTCATCCAGCCCGCCCGCGACGAACGTCTGCTGTACCGCACGAACGTGGCCGGGTCGGCGCAGGTGTTCGCTGCCGCTGTGGGAGCAGGTGTGCCGCATCTGGTGCACATGTCGTCGGTCGGCGCCTACTCGCCGGGCAGCAAGGACCGCCGGGTCGACGAGTCGTGGCCGGTGGACGGCGTGTCAACGTCCACCTACAGCAGGCACAAGGCCGCTGTGGAGCACATGCTGAACAAGTTCGAGTCGCAGCTGCTGATCTCGCGGCCGCGGCCCGGTCTGATCCTGCAGTCCGAGGCGGGTTCGGAGATCCGCGACTACTTCCTCGGCTCGTTGGTGCCGAAGTCCCTCTTCCGGCAACGAATTCCGGTCGTGCCGGTGCCGCGCGACCTGGTCATCCAGTTCGTGCACGCGGACGACGTCGCGGACGGACTCGTCCGCATCCTCAAGCAACGGCCGCCCGGCGCGGTGAACCTCGCGGCCGAACCGGTCGTCACGCCCAGGGCACTCGCGGAGGTGCTCGGCGGACGGCACGTCGCGGTGCCGGCGAAGGCGTTGCGCTTGCTGGCCGACGCGACGTGGCGACTGAGGCTTCAGCCCACCCCGGCGGGATGGGTGGACCTGGCGCTGAAGTCGCCCCTGCTGGACTCCTCCCGGGCGCGGACGGAGCTCGGCTGGGAACCGCGTCACGACGCCCTCGAGGCGTTGAGGGCGCTCGTGGACGGGGTCGCGGCGGGCAAGGAGCTCCCGGCGAGCTCGGCCAGGTGAGCCAGGTGTAATCGTGCGTCGACCGGGTATGCGGTCTTGGTGCGGAAGCGTCGGTGGTCGTTCGTGATCGGCCTGGGGGCGGTGCTGCTCGCCCTCGTGCTGCTGGGCGTCTGGCCGCAGAGCGCCGGCGGCTACCGGTCCACTGTGGAGTCGAGCGTGCAGGACGCCGTTTCGGCGACCGGCACCGCACGAGCGGCCGGACGGACGGCGTTGGAGGGCAACACGTTCCGCGCTTACGAGTCCACAGTGCTCGATGACGCTCGAAGCAGTGTGACGACTGCGTTCTCCGATGTGAGTGAACTGGCCGTACCGGATGCCGGCAGCGGGAGGCTTCGGGACGAGGTGCTGCCGTTGCTGCAGGAGTCCGTGCGCCTGGTCGACGACCTCGATCGGAGCCTGGCCGAGGACGATCGGACGTCAGCGACGCGATCGGTCGACGCGCTCGGCTCGGTGAGGGAGCGGCTCGCCGCTTTGCTGGAGGGACTGCGGTGAAGCGGCTCCTGGCGATCACGCTCGGCATCCTCACCGCGATCGGCGGTTTCGTCGACATCGGCGACCTCGTCGCCAACTCGGAGACCGGTGCCCGCTTCGGCATGCGGCTCGCGTGGGTCGTGGTGGTCGGCGTGATCGGCATCTGCGTCTACGCCGAGATGGCCGGACGGGTGGCGGCGGTGAGCGGCCGGCCGGTGTTCGACCTCATCCGCGAACGGCTCGGGCCGCGCGTGGCGCTGGCGAACCTGGCCGGGTCGTTCCTGGTCACGCTGCTGACGCTGAGCGCGGAGATCGGCGGTGTCGCACTGGCGATCGAACTGGCGACCAGCGTGCACTACCTGCTGTGGGTGCCGATCGCAGCGTTCGTGCTGTGGGTGGTGCTGTGGCGGGTGAAGTTCGAGCCGATGGAACGGGTCTTCGGACTTGCCGGGCTCGCGCTCGTGGTGTTCGTCGTGGCGTTCTTCGCGCTCGACCCGCCGTGGCACGGGCTGGGGGAGCAGGTGACGAGCCTCGGCCCGCCGTCCACCGAGGACTGGGGCGCGTATGGGTTCTTCGCGGTCGCGTTGTTCGCCGCCGCGATGACGCCCTACGAGGTGTTCTTCTTCTCGTCCGGTGCCGTGGAGGAGAAGTGGACGCGCCGCGACCTCGCGTTGGAACGCGTGAACGTCTTCGTCGGCTTCCCGCTCGGTGGCCTGCTGTCACTGGCGATCATGGGCTGTGCCGCGATCGTCTACCAGCCGGCCGGGATCCAGGTGGACTCGCTCGGCCAGACCGCCCTGCCGGTGGCGATGGCGCTGGGCAAGGTCGGGCTCGCGGTGGTGATCCTCGGGTTCTTCGCGGCCACGTTCGGCGCGGCGCTGGAGACGGGCCTGTCCGCCGGCTACACCGTGGCGCAGTACTTCGGCTGGCAGTGGGGCAAGCTCGTGCGCCCCAGGGAGGCGGCGCGGTTCCACACGGTCGTGCTCGTCAGCATCCTGCTCGGCGTCGCGATGCTGCTCACGACCGCGGACCCGATCCAGATCACCGAGTACTCGCTGGTGTTCAGCGCGATCGCGTTGCCGTTGACGTTCCTGCCGATCCTGATCGTGGCCAACGACCGCGACTACCTCGGCGACCAGGTCAACGGCCGCGTCGCGAACGTGCTGGGCGTGACCTACCTGGTGATCATTCTGGTCGCGGCGGTCGCGGCCGTGCCGCTGATGGTGCTGACGGGGATGGGCGGATGAGCGCTGAACTACCCGATCCGTTGCGGATCGACTTCCACCTGCTGGACCGCCAGATCCTCGACCTGGACGGCTACTTCGTGGGCAAAGCGGACGACGTCGAGCTCAGCGTCGCCGAGGACGGGCGGCTGGTGGTGGCCGCGATCCTGGTGGGCCACCACGCGCTCGGCGTGCGCATCGGCGGAGTGCTCGGCCGGTGGATGGCGGCGGTGGCGCGGAGGCTGCACACCACCGGCGACCCGCAGCCGTTGCGGATTCCGTTCGACCGCGTCGCGGAGGTCGGCAGCGCGATCCGGCTCGACGTGCGGCACGAGCTGCTCGACACACCCGCGTTGGAGTTGTGGTTGCGGGACAAGGTGATCGGACGGATCCCGGGAGCTGCTGATGTTGGCCATTGACCTGCTCGGACGCACCATACGTGACCGCGACGGCCGCGTGCTCGGTCGCGTGGCCGACCTGCTGACCGAAACCGACGAGGCCGGACGCCAGCGCGTGGTGCGCGTGCTCGTCGCACCTCGGTGGCGAGGACGACTGCTGGGATTCGAACGGCCCGGCTTCCAGCCGCCGTGGGTGCTGGAGAAGCTCGTGCGCTGGTTGCACCACGGCACCCGCGAAGTGGAGTGGGACGACGTCGAAAGTGGTGATCTCCAGTGACAGAGCGACGTTCGCGCAAGGTGACCATGGTGCCGAACGGCCCGATGCTCGTGGAAGGACCGGTCGAACTGGTCACCGACGACGGGACGACGCACACCAGCGATCGGTTCGTGGTCGCGGTGTGCGCGTGCCGGCGCAGCAAGCGTTATCCGTTCTGCGACACCAGCCACCGCAAGCGGGTCCGCAAGGACGACTCACCCGATTCCCACGACGACAAGAGGTGACTGGAGAGCCGCTCCTCGAGCAGTTCGGTGGCCTGCACGCCGAACACGACATCGGCCTTGAGCGACGGTTCCTGCTCCAGCAGTGAACCGATGACGTCACGGCGCATGATCTGCTCGTGCACCGCGTCGGCCTCGATGTGCTCGATGTAGAACTCGACGCAGCGCGGGTCCGCGTTCAGCCCGGCCAGCGCCTGGGTCATGCGGTACGCGCTCGGCCCGGTCGTGATCTCGGCGGCGGCGAAATGACCGACCAACGCGCCGCGCAGCGTCCTGTGCAGGCCGAACATCGTCATCATGTTGACGATCGCGATGGCCGGCGCCGGTACGTCGTCGAGGTAGTGCAGGTACTCCGAGCGCATGCCGGCGCCGTCGAGCAGGTCCGCGAACAACCGCGAGTGCATCCGCTCGGCACGACCACCGCCGTACTCGTCGAACTCGACGGCGACCAGGGCCGCCTTCGCCCTGCCGCGCAGCCGGGGGATGACCCACGCGTGCGGGTCCGCCTCCTTGTGGTGGTAGACCGACCGGTGGGCGAAGAACTCACGCATGTGGTCCCAGGTCCCGTGGTCACGCAGGTGGTGCGACACACCGTTGCCCGGGATCTCCTCGACCAGCAACGCCTCCAGCGCGGAGTCGAGGTCATCGCCTCCGTCCACATCGGAGCGCAGCTGTCCGAGGAAGACGTGTTCCATCTGGGCGCGCAGGCGCAACAGCTCCGGATCCCACTCCCAGGCGGGGTCCACGCCGTCGAAGCCGCCGTAATGCAGTTCGTACACCGTGTGCAGGGCGATGGCGAGGTCCTCGCCGTACGGCTCCGCGCGGATGAACGGAATCTCGCGCCCGTCCGGTGCGCCGTTGAGCGCGGTGACGACCTGCTCGGACAGCGGGCCGCGTGGCGAAGGAAGTTTCACCCCTGAGTCATACCCGCGCCGCGACCAGCCCAAGCGCCAGCGCCAGTTCGCCGCGTTCCTCCAAAGCGGACTGCACGTGCTTGAGCAGGTCGTCCACCAACGCGGTCGCGGGCACGCGGCACTCCCGCCACGGGTCAACACCGGCGCCATCGATGCCGTACCGGGAGGCCGTCCACAGAGCCGCCGCGAGCACGTCGTCCCGCACCGCGGGAGGCTCCACGCCGGCGCTGATGTCCGCGTGCGCGGCGTGTACGAGAGCCCGGGACAGAACAGCCTGCAGAACCGCGTCGTCCACCCCGGCGGCGGCGTCGGCGACCCGGAACTCGATGGTCGGCAGCGTCGTGGCCAGGCGCACCAGCCAGAACGACTGCGCCCGGTCCACGAGCGTCCCGCAGGTCACCATCCTGTCGACGTGGGCGTCGTACTCGTGCGCTCCGGCGAACCGCGGGGGAATGCCCGACCCGGGAAACCTCGACTGCTGCACGGCTCGCCAGCTCGCATAGCCGCGGCCAGGGGAGTTGGCGGACAGGGCGAGCAAGGTGGGCAACCACGGCCGGACGCGGTTCAACACCGCCACCGCCGTCTCACGGTCTGGCACACCGACGTGCACGTGACATCCGCACGCCTCGTAAGTGTCGATCACGCCGGCATACGTGTCGAGGATGCGGTGGTACCGGGCGCCTTCTGCGGCGACCGGGTGCGGTGCAGGTTTGACCGGCGTGCCTCGGGACAGCACGTCCAAGCCTTCTTCGCGAGCGGCATCGGCCACCATCGCGCGGGCGTGAGCAAGTGCATCGGCGAGAACGGCGACGCTGGTGCACGGTCCGGTCGCGGCCTCCACCTGGGTTCCCGCGAACTCCGCGTGGAACTTGGTGAGATCCGTGTCCTGCAGCCGGGCGAGCACCGCCTCGGCGCGCATTACCGTGCGCCCGGAGGCCGGATCGACGAGCAGAAACTCTTCTTCCACACCCACGGTGTCGGCGCACGTGTCTGCCAAGTGACCGTCTCCGCTCTTCCAGGACGTTGCGACCTGCGAATACCCGCGAATCCTGGTGGGTATGCGGGTCGGCATGGACGACAAGACGATCGAAGCGCTGGGCAAGCTCCGCAAGGCGCTGGAGACCACGGAACGCGCCCGCGGCCACCTCTACTCGTTCCACCAGCTCACCGGCACCGCCGACTTCGAACTCGACGACGCGATAGCGGCACTGCGCGAGGCAGGCCACGCCGAACACGCGAACCGCGTGCAACGAGAACTGACGGGCCGCAACGTCCTACCGGGACGGTGGACGTTCCAGATCGTCGAAGAGTACGACGACATCTACTACGACGTGTTCCGCGATGTCGAACGCGCCGCACGGGACGATCTCGCCGGTGGGCAGCGGCACGGGCTCGAGAAGCAGCTCAAGCGCGACCGCCAGAGGCGCAGTGCCGCCGCGGACACGCACCCCTGACGTGTCGGGCCGCGTTCGCCGGGTACTCCGATCCCGTACCCGGCGAAAGGTTCGTTCCATGACCACCGTGTCCCGCACGTTCACCGTCCAGGCCTCACCCGAGGTCGTCGTGCCGTACCTGGCCGACTTCGGCAACGCCGTGCAGTGGGATCCCGGCACCGAGGCCTGCACCCGCAACGACGCCGGACCCGTCCAGGTCGGCGCGAACTGGCACAACACCTCCAAGATCGCCGGCATCACCACCGAACTGACCTACACCCTCGAACAGCTGGCCGGCGACCGCATCGTGCTGGTGGGCCGCAACGACACCGCGACCTCCACGGAGACCATCGAGGTCACCCCCAGCGGAGCGGGCTCGACCGTCACCTACACCAACGACCTGGAGTTCAAGGGCGCCGCCAAGCTCGCGGCCCCGCTGGGCAAGGTGGTGTTCGAGAAGCTGGGCAACGACACCGAGAAACAGCTGACCGAGGTCCTCAACGGACTGACGCGCTAGTGCGGTGGCCGCGCGGAGTCAACGTCCCCAACCTGCGGCGCGTGGCAGCGCTGTCCGCCGCCGCGGTGACAGCGATCCAAGCCACCACTGCGGTGGTCGCGCTGCGCAAAGGACGTCGTGACTACGCCGACGTTGCCTGGGGACCGGGCTTGGCCGCTGTCGCGCTCACCGGAGCGCTGGCCGGCGGCGGTGACGCGCGCAGGCGGTGGGCGCTGGCGGCCGCTGTGACGGCGTGGGCGGCGCGGCTGGAACACCAGATGCTGAACCGGGTGCGCCGCAGCGAGGAGGAAGACCCTCGCTACACGGAGTTCCTCGAAGGCGACCGGACGGTCGCGGTGGTCGGCAAGGTCTTCATCACGCAGGGGCTCTGCCAGTTGCTGGTCTCCCTGCCGATCCAGATCGCCGGGGCTAGCGCCCTGCCGCGCACCGCCCGCAGGTGGCTCGCTCCCACCGGCGTGGCTGTCATGGCGGTAGGAGCGTTGATCGAGGCGTTGGCCGACCGGCAGAAGACCGAGTACTCGAAGCAGGATCGCGACGATCGCCCGGATGTGCTCGACACCGGCCTGTGGGGCTGGTCGCGACACCCGAACTACCTCGGCGACTCACTCGTCTGGGACGGTGCCTGGCTCACAGCGGCCGCGTCGACGCCGGGCGGGTGGACGCTGCCGGCACCGGCTCTGATGACCTACCTGCTGATGTTCGCGACCGGGGCGAAGCGCACCGAGCAGCGAATGCAGGATCGGCCGGGATATCGCGACTACCAGAACCGCGTGGCGTTCTTCTTTCCCTGGCCGACATCGAAAGAGGCATGAACGCCGAGTGCGACTCAGTCCTTCTTGAAGGCGTCCTTGACCTTCTCGGCGGCCTCCTTCGGGTGGCCCTTGAGCTGGTCGCCCTTCCTTCTTGTGGCGTGCATCCGCAGCGACACCACTCCGGTCGCGCCGGATACCTGTACCTCTCAGCGGGTATGTCATCTGCATGGGAAAGCACAGGGTGGTCGTTGTCGGAGGTGGGTTCGGCGGTTTGAGCGTCGTGCGCGGTCTCAAGCGCGCGGACGTCGAGGTCACGTTGATCGACCGAACCAATCACCACCTGTTCCAGCCGTTGCTCTACCAGGTGGCGACGGCGTTGCTGCCCGCGGGAGACATCGCGCCCTCGTTCCGGGCGATCCTGCGCGGGCAACGCAACGCGCACGTCCTGCTGGGCGAGGTGACCGGATTCGACACGAGCCGCAAGGTGGTGCACGCCGACCTCCCGGACGGCCGTTCGCACACCGTCGGGTACGACACGCTGGTCGTGGCCGCCGGGTCTCGCGACAGCTACTTCGGCCACGACGACTGGGCTGAGCCGGCGCCCCCGATGAAGACCCTCGAACAGGCCGTCGATCTGCGTTCGAAGCTGCTGCGGGCGTTCGAGACGGCGGTGGTGGCAGACGATCCGAAGCAGTGGCTCTCGTTCGCCGTCGTGGGAGCGGGGCCGACCGGCGTCGAGCTCGCGGGTCAGATCGCCGACCTGGCACGCCGGGCGTTGAAGGGGCAGTTCCGGGAGATCGACCCGCGCGACGTCCAGATCACGCTGCTGGACGCCGTACCGCACGTCCTGCCGCCGTTCTCCCCGCCGCTGCGCGAGCACGCACGGGCGAAGCTGGAGCGGCTCGGCGTCAAGGTGATGACCAACGCCATGGTCGAGTCCATCGACGCCGAAGGCCTCACCACCAAGGAAGGCGACAGGGTCGAGGCGCGGACGATCATCTGGGCGGCCGGTGTGCAGGCCTCACCATTGGCGCGCAAGCTCGCCGAGGCGACCGCGACGGAGCTGGACCGCAAGGGCCGGATCCTGGTGAACCCCGTGGACTGCTCCGTCACCGACGACATCTTCGCAATCGGCGACATGGTGAACCTGAAGGACCTGCCGGGCATCGCCGAGCCTGCCCTCCAGGAGGGCCATCACGTTGCCCGCGTGATCAAGGCCCGCCTCAAAGGACAACGCGCGAAGCCGTTCCGGTACCTCGACCTCGGCACGATGGCCACCATCTCACCCGCGGACGCCGTCGCGGACATCAAGAAGCTTCGGCTCAAAGGAGTCATCGGCAAGACGGCCTGGGCGGTCGTTCACATCGCGTTCCTGGTCGGGTGGCGCAACCGCGCCGCCGTGCTCACCCAATGGAGCTGGAACCTGCTCACCGGCCGTCGAGCGCAGCCGATCATTCTGGAGCCAATGCGTGCGATAGAGCGATGACCTTGTGTTGCGGCATGAGGTCGCGGTGGTGCGCCGTACTCGTGGTCGTCTGCGGTTGGACTGGGCTGACCGCGCTGTGCTGGCCGCGTTGGTGCGGCGGCTACCTCGCTGGCTCCGGGAGCACTGGTTGGTGTCGCCGCGCACGGTGTTGCGGTGGCGTCGGCGCCTGGTCGCCAAGAAGTGGACCTACCCGAATCGGAGCGGTCGCCCGCGGGTCGACGAGACCATAGTGGCGTTGATCGAGCGTATGGCGCGTGAAACACGGCCTGCGATGGGCGGGGCGGTGTGTAGGAGCGCGACCGCATTCCTCCCGCACCGCGCCCAAGCCGCCCGACCGGCGCGGTGGCCGGAGTCTTGGGGGCATGCTGACGTTCATGAATCGTGAGCACGACGTCGTCGTCTTCGGCGCCACCGGGTTCGTGGGGTCGCTAACTGCCGCATACCTGGCCCGGCACGCCCCCGAGGGCGTGCGGTTCGCGCTGGCCGGGCGGTCCGCGGACAAGCTCGCCGCCACCAGGGCCGGGCTGCCTGCGGCGGCGCGGGAGTGGCCGCTGGTCGTCGTCGACTCGGGGGACCCGGTCGGGCTGGCGGCGCTGGCCGCGTCGACGCGGGTGCTCGCCACCACCGTCGGCCCGTATGCGCGTTACGGGCTCCCGGTCGTCGAGGCGTGCGCACGGGCCGACACGCACTATGCGGATCTGACCGGCGAGGTGTTGTTCGTCCGCGCCGCGATCGACGCCGTGCACGAGCTGGCCCTGGAGTCCGGAGCCCGGATCGTGCATGCCTGCGGCTACGACTCGATCCCGTCCGACCTGGGCATGCTGTTGCTGCACGAGAGGGCCGTGGCCGACGGCGCGGGTCCGCTCACCGACGTGCGGCTGGTGGCTACGGTCCGCGGCGGTTTCAGCGGCGGCACGATCGACTCGCTGCGGGCGCAGATCGAGGCCTACGAGAGCAACCCCGGCCTGCGCCGCGTCGCCGCCGATCCGCATGCGCTCAGCCCCGACCGCGCAGCAGAACCGACGCCCGCCCAGCCCCGCGACGCGGGGATGCCCTCCCGCGCCGCCGACGGAACGTGGCAGGCGCCGTTCGTGATGGCCCCGTTCAACACCCGCATCGTGCGGCGCAGCAACGCTCTGCTCGATTGGGCCTACGGGCCGGAGCTGCGCTACGGGGAGGTAATGGGCGCGGGGCAGGGCGTCACCGGAGCGCTCGTGGCGGCCGGTATCACCGGAGGGCTTGCCGGGCTGGTCGGCGCGATGTCGGTCAAGCCGGTCCGCGGCCTGCTCGACCGCGTGCTGCCCGCGCCCGGTACCGGGCCCAGCGAACAGGCTCGTGCGAAGGGCTGGTTCCGTTCGGTGCTGCACGCCACCACCAGCTCGGGGCGCCGCTACCGGGCCACAGTCGCCGGACCAGGCGATCCCGGCTACGCCGCCACGGCCGTCATGCTCGGGCAGAGCGCCCTCTGCCTGGCCCTCGACGACGACCTTCCGCAGCGGTCCGGCTCGCTCACGCCTGCGACGGCGATGGGCCGGCCTCTGATCGATCGCCTGCGGCTCGCCGGCCATACCTACGACGTCACGACTGCCTGACCCACGCCGCCGTGGGGGTGGATGCTTCTTGCGGCCTCGGGAAGCGTGTCCTCGTCGTGGCACGGAAGCCGCGGACGGATGGTCCTCGGTATCGATACGTCATGCGGGCCTTGAGGGAGGTTGATCCAGGCGAGTACGTCGAGCCTGGTTTGGGTGGCCCGCGTGGGAGAACTCCGTGCTAGGGGTGAGCTGGCCTGGTGTCTGGTGTGGCTTGCTCTTGGTCTGTTTGGGTGGAGATGGACAGGACGTCGTCACGACGACTTTGACAGCTGGGTCTCGGTTTTGACCGAGGGAGCTGACTGTGGCCACGTTGACGAATGCCGAGCTGGTTGCCGAGTTGACGGGACGTCGCCGTCCAGCGGCACCGTCTGAGGAGCCTGGCCTGCGCTTCGCGTTCTACGGCCGGATGTCGACGAGCACGTTTCAGGACGTCCAGACATCACGTGCGTGGCAGCGCGCCGTGTCGGATGAGTTGATCGAGGGCATCGGCTCTGTCGTCGCGGAGTTCTTCGATGTGGGTGTGTCGCGACGGTGGTCGTGGCTGGACCGTCCGGCGGCTGCGGCGTTGCTGGCCGCCGCTGCAGATCCTGATCGTGACTTCGACGCGGTCGTGGTGGGGGAGTACGAGCGGGCGTTCCACGGTGATCAGTTTCGGCAGGTCGTGGTTCGGCTGAACGCACTGGGTGTCGAGGTGTGGCTGCCGGAAGCGGGTGGCCCGCTGGAACTCGGGAGCCCTGTGCATGAGGCGTTGATGGTGTTGTTGGGTGCGCAGGCGCAGCGTGAGGTGGCGCGGGCCCGTCAGCGAGTGCTGGCAGCGATGCGGGCGCAGACGCGGTTGCAGGGTCGCTTTCTGGGTGGTCGGCCGCCGTACGGCTATCGGCTTGTTGATGGTGGTCGACATCCGAATCCGGTGCATGGGCGGTGGGGTCGGCGGGTGCAGGTGTTGGCGCCGGATCCGGTGACCGCGCCGTGGGCGCGGTGGATGTTTGCCGAGCGTGCTCGCGGGCGGACGGTGGCGTCGCTGGCGCGCGAGCTCAACGAGCGTGGCGTGGTGTGCCCGTCGGGCGCGGATCGCGAGCGGAACGCGCACAGGTCGGGGGAGCGGTGGATCGTCCGGACGGTGGCGATGATTCTGGAGAATCCGCGGTATACCGGCCGGCAGGTGTGGAACCGAAGCAGCACAACCGGTCACGGGCCGGGTGGCCGTGCTGGTGGCCGCGGCTCGGGGGCACTGCGATACAACCCAGTTAGCGAGTGGGAGGTGTCCGAGCGGATCGCGCACGAGCCACTCGTCGATGACGAGACGTTTGTCGCGGTGCAGGGGATGCGGGTGGTGAAGCCTGCCGAGGGCGGCGTGGTACGGCGTTACCTGCTGGCGGGGCTCGTCGTATGTGGGTTGTGTGGCCGTCGGATGGACGGGCACTGGGTTCATGGGCGAGCGGGCTATCGGTGCAGGCATGGCTTCACGAGCGCCAAGCGACGTTCCGACGGCGCACCGCGGAACCTCTACGTCCGAGAAGACCACCTGCTCAGGGCACTGCCGTACCTACTTGAGCGGGCCGCTGGACCCGTGGAAGAAGGCGCGGGTGAGGAGTTGGCCGATCACGTCCGCGAGCAGCGTCTGCAGATTCACTATGACGACCGGTGCCTTGAAATTCGCCCCGCACAACTAACGTTGAAAACTTCGGAACCTGCTCGTCGCCCAGTTCAGCCAGTGCTTGCGTTGGGTTGGCGCGCTGACGTAGAAGTGGCCGAAATATAAATTACCCCACGGGATTCTGATGAATCCCGTGGGGTAAGAGAATGTCCGAGGACGAAGTCGCACACTATTCACCCACCTATCGCTTCCCGGTCCTGAGTAGAAGCAACGGAGCGATATGGCCACCAAGGCCCGTCCCGCGACAGCCGTGAGGGACGGGCCTTGCTCTGGTGCCGCTGAGCCTGTGAGCTGCGAAGACTTGTTTCGGGACGCCAGGGCACCTCGTAGATCAGCTGTCCTGGAGACCTTCGGGCCGACGTAGGGAGACCGGGGGAGTGGCGGTACCGCGAGACAGCCGCGCCATGAGGCGGGAGCGCACAGTCTTTGGACGCCCTCGCGCTCTGTAACGCGCCAGCAGCCGTGCTCGATCACGGAGCCATGGCAGGTGATGGCGCGCAGTGCACTGGAGATCACTTCGACGGACCAAATCGACATCGAACCGATGGGCACGACGACGTTGTGTGCCTGTTCGTTGGAGGCCTGCTAGGACCGGACGTTCTGAGCGTTGCAGGCAGGTTGTCACGAGCCACTCAGATGGGTTCATGCAACAGGATGCACAGGCAGGACAGCCTTGGCCTTCAGGTCCGTGAGACTTCAATATTGACGTCCGCGGACGCAGGGAGGCGATCGACGCGATGAGCGAGCAGATCCGGCTTTGGGCCGAGGTCGTACTAGCGGCAAGTGTCGCCATTGGTGTTGCCGTGGGCATCTACAGTCTGCGGCTCTTTATCCTACGTCAGCGATTCGTCGAAGCCCAGGCTGAGCACGAGCGGATAGACGCACGAGAACGTCGACTCAATGAACTGTACGCAGGTGCTACTGGTCAGCTGGGCAATGAAGTAGCTGCGGTGCGACTGGCCGGGGTGTACGCACTAGAACGGCTTGCGCTGGAAGTGCCGGATATGCGACAGGTCATAGTTAACGTTCTGTGTGCGTACCTGCGAATGCCATTCACGCGCGAAACTCCAAGTCAGCTTCCTGAGGTCGACTCTCCGCAGCGGAATGAGCTATCCGTTCGGCTGACAGTGCAGAGGGTTTTGGCGAGGCATCTAAGAAAATCTTCTGGTATCGCAGGCAGTGAGGCCTGGCTTGGTATCGATCTGGATCTAACCGGCGCGTTCCTGGTTGATATAGATTTTTCGGACTGCGAATTTCGGTCTGTTGACTTCGCGAGGGCCACTTTTGTCGGTTCGGCACGGTTTGAACATATCTCCATCGCAGGTAATGCATCTTTCGAAGGTTGTCGTTTCGAAAACTCCGCGTACTTTGATTCATGCAGTTTTGAGGGTGCCTGCACCTTCTTGGATGCAAACTTCGCTCGCCTCGCATCCTTCAGTGACATGCGCGCCGGAGGCCTCGTTGTATTCGACGGTGCCAATTTCGCGCAAAATGCAGACTTCTCCGATGGCGCTTTCTTCAGTGAGGTAAGTCTCCGCGGCGTCAACTTCAGTTGGGACGCGTTCTTCCTTCGCGTCAGGTTCGTCTCTGATGTTATCTTTGATGGTTCCAACTTCAGTCGGGATGCGATATTCGATGCCGCGGCTTTTATCGCCAGCGCGTCGTTTGAAGGCTGTGCATTCAATGGCCGGCTCTCGCTGATCGGGGTAGAATTCGACGGAACACTTGCGTCGTCGAGCTCGATAGATGCCTTTGGGTCTTTGGGCAGAATGGACCCAGACGAGGCTGCGAGAGTGGGATCCAGCCTCCTTGAGCGATACTTCGACGCCGGGCTTCAGCCGGATTTGGATCGTGCTATTGGGGTGCTTGAGAGTGCTGCGGAGTTGACGGCTTCGGGTTCTGCTGAGCGTGCTGGTCGGCTTTCGAACTTGGGGATCGCGCTTCGTGCTCGATTCGAGTACTCACATGACCCTGGTGATTTGGATCGTGCTATTGGGGTGCTTGAGAGTGCTGCGGAGTTGACGGCTTCGGGTTCTGCTGAGCGTGCTGGTCGGCTTTCGAACTTGGGGAT